>CAMVHE010000012.1 GCA_947167215.1 uncultured Clostridia bacterium | reverse complement strand
GGGTTGATTGCTGCCTGGATTGCTGCTTCGGAGATGGAATCCAGGGCAGAGGTGGCTTCGTCAAAGATCAGCAGTGCGGGATCCTTGAGCAGTACCCGCGCGATGGAAATCCTCTGCTTTTCACCTCCGGAAAGCTTCAGTCCGCGATTGCCGACCATGGTGTCGAGCCCTTCCGGCTGCCGGAGGATAAAATCATAGATATTGGCTTTCTTGCAGGCTTCAATCATCTCTTCCTCCGTTGCGTCCTCTTTTGCATAACGAAGGTTTTCCCGGATGGTTCCGTTGAAGAGATAGGTTTCCTGTGTAACAACGCCGATTTCATCCCGGAGGGAATGGAGGGTCAGGTCACGGACATCCTTTCCGTCAAAGGTAACCCGGCCATTCGTCACATCCCAGAGACGGGGAATGAGGTTGACGATGGTGCTTTTCCCGCTTCCGCTGGGGCCGACAATGGCAATACAGTCACCGCTCTTCAGTTCAAAAGAGATGTCGTGCAGGATCATCCGATCCCCGTCATAGGAAAAGTCCACGTGGTCAAAGCTTACTTCGCCCTTGGTCTGCGTGAGCTCCAGGGCATCCGGCTTTTCCTCAATTTCCGGCTTCATGTCAAAATAGTCAAAAATGCGGGTAAACATGGCCATGGAACGGATCCAGTCCACCTGAATGTTCAGAAGGCTGTTGACCGGACCGTACATCCGTCCGAGCAATGCCACCAGTACGGTGATGTCGCCCACGGTCAGGGTGCTGTTGTACCGCATGATGAGGATTCCGCCGACCAGATAGAGCAGCATCGGGCCGATGGTCGTCAGCGTGCCAAGCAGCATGAAGAACCATCTGCCTGCCATTCTTTCGCGGATGTTCAGCCGGATCATGCGCCCGTTTACTTCTTCGTAGCGCTTGTATTCCGTTTCTTCACGGCCGAACAGCTTGACCAGCAGCTGGCCGCTGACAGAGAGGGTTTCGTTCAGGATGCCGTTGATCTCATCATTGCAGGCCTGGGCTTCACTGGCCAGTTTCCACCGGGTTTTTCCTGCCATGCGCGTAGGAAGGGTAAACAGGGGGACGACAATGATGCCTACCAGTGCCAGAATCCAGTTCTTCTGGAACATGGCGATGACGGCGACCACCAGCGTGATGATGTTGGACAGGATGCTGGTAAAGGTGCCGGTAATGACCGATTCCACGCCGGAAATATCACTGGTCATGCGTGTGATGATATCGCCCTGATTGGCAGACGTAAAAAAGCGCTGGGACATCTTCTGCAGATGCCGGTACATCTCATTGCGCATATCATAGGAAATATGCTGCGCAATCCAGCTGTTCAGGTAGCTTTCCCCGACGCCGATCAGATTGGAGCTGAAATGGAGCAGCAGGGACAGAAGAATCAGGCGGAGCAATGCGGAAATCCCGGTACCGATCCAGCCGCCCAGATCCTTTCCGGTGAGAACATCAACGATATGACCGGTCAGTATGGAGGGGAACAGACTGCAGATGGAAGAGAAAATGATGCAGACAAACACCAGAAGCAGCTGTTTCATGTAAGGACGCAGATAGGAAAAGACACGGACCAGCAGTTCCCTGCTGATCTTGGGGCTGGCCTGTTTTTCCTCCTCTGTCATATAATGGGCTCTGCCCATCGGACCACCGGGACCAGGCATTTATATCACCTCATTCAGTAAAGTTCCATAAGTATAACATATGCACGCGATTAATGCCATACACTTGAAACACAGGAGCGGCCATGCTATAATGCCGCCCACAAACCATGCTGGGAGGGTATATGGGGCTGTATGCACTGGGAGATCTGCATCTCCACTTCGGGTCTGAACTGAAATCCAGAGAGCAGCTTTCCGGCCGTCTCTGGAGGAACCACGAGGAAATCTTCCGACAGAACTGTCAGAAAATGCTCACGGACGAAGATGTTCTGGTTCTGGTCGGAGATCACAGCTGGGGCCGGAATGCCGCGGAATGCGAGCCGGATTTTCGCTATATCCAGGATCTTCCGGGAAGGAAGGTCCTTCTGCGGGGCAACCATGACATGTTCTGGGACGCCAAGAAAACAGAGAGTCTGAACCAGCGGTATGCGGGAAGCCTGTTTTTCCTGCAGAACAATTTTGCCGCCTTCGGGGATGTGGCGCTGGTGGGGACGAAAGGATTTACTTTCGAAGGACCGTTTTACCTGAATGCCAGGGGGCAGATCATCGGATGGGATGAAGGACAGGCCGTCCATGCGGAAAAACTGGTAGACCGGGAGGCGGAACGGCTGAGAATCTCCCTGGATATGGCAAAAAAGGCAGGGTACCGCCGTTTTATCATCTTTCTGCATTATCCTCCGACCAATATTCTTGAGGAGGAAAGCGTCTTTACGCATATTGCGGAAGAATATGCCGCAGAACAGGTCATTTACGCGCACTGCCATGGGGAGAGACGTTTCCATGACAGCATTGAGGGCATCATGCACGGAATTACATACCAGCTGGTATCCGGAGATTATCTCCGCTGGAAACCGAAGTGCATCCTGCCATAAAGAGAGAGGGAAACATGTTGCAGAGAACCTTTGAGGCGATTGCCTTTGATATGGATGGAACACTGCTTAACGAAGAGAAGCAGATCGATGCAGAGACGGTGCAGAGAATGACAGAAGCTGCCGCTGCCGGAAAAATCATGATTATTGCTTCCGGGAGGCCCCTTTCCGAGGTGCGGCCTTATTTCCCGGTGCTCCGTCATGCGCTTCACTACGTTGTCTGCGAGAACGGCGCCTACGGATATGATGTCCGGAAGCGGAAGCTGCTGTGGCGCAACACCTTCCCGCCGAAGGTGCTGAAGACCATTCTGAAAGAAGGCCGGAAACGGGGAGCCATGCTGTACGGGATGCTGAACGGGCAGGGAATTGCCATGACGAGCGACATCCCCCGGATGGCAGAATTCCATATGGGGGAATTCCGGGAGCTGTATGAACAGACGGCAGTAAAAAAAGACAATCTTTACGCATACCTGCATTCCCGTGCCGCAGGCCTTGAAAAGATAAACTATTACTGCAGAAGCGTAGAGGAGCGGGCGGACATGACTGCTTCGATCCTTCAACTTCCCGTGGAGCTGGTATCCGCAGTGGGCATCAGCCTCGAGATTTCGCCCAGAGGAATCGATAAAAGCGTCGGCCTTCAGCGCCTATGCAGCCTGATCGGTCTCCGGCCGGAGCAGCTGATTACAGTCGGGGATTCGGATAATGATGTCACGATGCTGAAGATGGCAGGGATGGGCATTGCCGTAGGAAACGGGAACGAAAATGCAAAAGCGGCAGCGGATACGGTGGTGGCAGATCATGCCCATGGCGGCTGTGCAGAGGCGATCTCCTGCTTCCTGATGGGTACAGGGGACCACTCCTGAGAGTCTCTCCGGGAGCGCTGTAATGAGACGGGACAGCGTGGAAGAATCCGGTGGGGCCGTCCCGGAAGCGGGAACGGAAATGATTACAGATTTTGTCCATTTGCCGGGTAAGCTGTTAATTATGTTTACAATTGCATTAAGAATTAACCCGATTTATTGCCGCGGGTTAATTTTTTGTGTATACTTACAAAGAGTGCCGAACCGGTGATAAGCGGAATTGAGACGGCACGATCACAGGAGGAAATATGAGAAAGCAATGGATCGGCTTGCTGCTCATCATGATGCTGCTGCTGACATTTTTCACAGCATCTGCTGAGTCAAACGCTGTTTTTCCGCTCTTTCAGGGTCAGACGACGGATTCACAGATTGAGAACACCGTGCGCAATGTGCAGAAAATGCTGAAAGAGATGGGTTTCTACACCGGAAACGTCACAGGCCATTTCGGGGACAAGACGGCAGAAGGAATCCGCAGTTTCCAGAAAGAAATGGGTTCCGTCGCAACGGGAGTGGTTACCAGCGGTGATTACAGCCTGATGCAGACGAAGTATAAAGAGGCCTACCGCAAGGGAACCGGTACAGCGGAAAAGGACAGCACTGCCGCAGCGGATAACACGGGAAATGCAGCCGAGCAGAATGTTGGAACCAAAGCATCCGTTTCCTATGGCTCCAGAACGATGAAAAAGGACACCCAGGGCGAGGATGTCCGTATGCTGCAGGACTATCTCAGAACACTCGGCTTTTATTCGGGAAACAGTACCGGTAATTACGGTGCGCTGACCATGGCCGCGGTCCGGAAGTTCCAGCGTGCGAACAAGCTTACGGTGGACGGCATTGCGGGCGGCAAGACTGCATCTGCCATTCTTGCGAAAGTCAATGAGAAGAACAATGCTTCTTCCGGTGCCACTGAAAAGGAAGAAGCAAAGAGCGATGCTTCGGCGAAGAATACCGAAACGGCGGTAACCAAAGATTCTGCTGAAAAAGACGAAGCCAAGAAGACAGAAGCTGCCGGAAACAGCAACGTCGAGACCGCCAAGGAAGCGGACGAAAAGAATGTAAAGGAAACGACGGCCACGAAGGTTACCCTTGGAAGCCGCACGATCCGACTGGGCGTCAAGGGAACCGATGTTACGGAACTCCAGCAGGCCCTGAAGAGCCTCGGATTCTATTCGGGTTCGGTGACCGGAAACTGCGGCAGCATCACGGTCAGCGCCATCCGTAAATTCCAGAAAGCCAATAACCTGAAGGCGGATGGTGCAGCAGGTGCAAAGACCATCGCCCTTCTCCGGGAGAAACTTTCGGGCGGAAAGAGCAATGCTGCCACTGCACAGACCACGGAAAGCACCGCCAAGACGGCTTCTCCGGCGGGCAGCGGAACCCTGAGTGCCGGGAAGAATCTGAGACGCTATCAGCGCTCCGAGGAGGTACGGGCATTGCAGGAAGCACTCGCAAAGCTTGGCTACTTTGCCGGTTCCCCGACAGGTTACTTCGGGGAGCAGACCGAGAAGGCGGTAAAGGCCTTCCAGAACAAGCATAACCTGTTGGAGGATGGAATTGCCGGCAAGGCAACCATCAATGCCATTCTGAAGGAATTGGGACAATAGAGATTCCCGGCTGCTGCAAGCTTTGCAGCAGCCGATTTTTTGCATTCGGGAGGATGCGTGAGGGAAGACAGGGCCGTTTCCGGAAAGAACCCGGGAATGGCCTTTTATCGTGCGGGGACTGACTTCAGTGGTACACTTTCGGAATGACCCGCCGGAGGCAGGGAACGGAAAAGAAAAGACCGGCAATTGCCGGTCTTGGGGAGTAGATATATCTTTTTTTGGGCTTTCCGATCAGATCAGAAGAAACGGGTTCAGGATAGGGGGCTTCACGCGCTTATGCATGTTTGCTTTTTCCTTGCTTGCAATAAACTGGTCCACCTCTGCGCTGCCGCTGCTTCCAAGACGCAGATAATTGTGAATCTGCAGATAGGTGATTCCCAGCTTCTCCTCGTCGCTCATCCCGGAAAGACCGTCCGTAGGGGTCTTGAGGACCAGATCCATGGGAAGCTCTGGAATGGTCTTGCCGACTTCCACCACTTCCACACTGGTAAGGGCACCCAGAGGATTGAAGTCACAGCTGGTATCACCGTCTTTCGTACAATATCCGACCGTGGCCTCCGAAAGGTTTCCGGTACCGCACAGAAATGCTCCCATTGCCTGGGCAACATAGCGGAGCGTCGTCATACGAAGGCGGGGGCCAACGTTGATATCGCTTTCATGATCCACCGGGATCACAAAACCGTTGATTTCCGTTTCTTCGACCGGTGCAGTGATCTGCTCCTTAAGGGCCTGGTGCATGCTTCCGATATTGAGCGTCCGGGAGTGAATGCCGAGACTTTCGCAGATCCGTCTGCTGTCCGCAATGTCAATCTGATGCCCGTCCGGCAGCATGATTCCGTACACGTTTTCCGGTCCGAGCGCTCTGGCGCACAGGGCAGCGGCCACACTGGAGTCCTTTCCGCCGGAGATGCCTAGGACGACACGGCTGCAGCGGCAGTTTTTGAGATGCGCGGAAATCAGGTCAACAAGCCGGTCACGGATAGCGGGGGCATTAAAAGAGTAATCAGCCATTGTGCAGTTCCTCCAGCAGGGCCATCTTCATGGCATAGTATTCAGGCGTCATGTCGAGGTAATGGGCATGCGGGTTTTCAAAGCGCTGCTCTTCTTCCCAGATTTCGTTCGTCAGCTGGGAGCGGACATAGGATGCGATCTGGCGGACGGTCGGACGATCATCCACGCGGACGCCGTGTTTCATGACGGGGACCTGGAGCTCCCGCAGCGTGCAGTTTTCAAAATACATCTTCTTCCAGGGACGGTCCGGGTCAATGAAACGGAAACGGGATTTCAGCTCTTCCGGGGATACCCGCTCTTCACCGGAGATCAGGTCCGCAATGGCCTTGCCGCTCTCGTTGTAGATGCGGTATACGTGCTTCAGACCCGGATTTGTAATTTTGGCAACGGTTTCCGAAATCTTGATTCGCGGGGCGAAGCTTCCGTCCGGACGGGAAACGGCACACAGCTTGTAAACCGCACCGAAGACCGGGTCAGATTTTGCCGTGATCATTCTTTCACCGACACCGAAGGAATCAATGCAGCCGCCCTGGTCCAGAATGGAAGTGATGGTATATTCATCAAGGCTGTTGCTGACGATGATCTTTGCATCCGGGAAACCGGCATCATCGAGCATTTTCCGGGTCTCACGGGACAGATAGGCAAGGTCGCCGGAGTCAAGACGGATACCGTAGGAACGGGAAGCAATGCCTTTGGCCTTCATTTCCTTGAAAACCTGAATTGCATTCGGAAGACCGGAGCGAAGCACATCATAAGTATCCACCAGCAGAATGCAGTTATCCGGATAGATTTCTGCGAATTTCCGGAAGGCAGTAAGTTCGTCTTCATGGAACATCACCCAGCTGTGGGCCATGGTGCCTCCGACGGGAATATCAAACGCCTGGCCTGCGGAAACGGTTGCGGTTCCTGATACGCCTCCGATATAGCAGGCCCGTGCACCGTAGATGGCAGCATCGTTGTTATGGGCCCGACGTGCGCCAAAGTCAGAAACCGGTTTGCCGGAAGCTGCGCGGACCACACGATTTGCCTTGGTGGCAACAAGGGACTGGTGGTTAACCTGGGAGAGGATTTCCGTCTCGATCATCTGGGCTTCGACGAGGTTGGCAACAACTGTGATAATCGGTTCATTCGGATACATGACCGTTCCTTCGCTGAAGGCATATATATCGCCTGTAAAATGAAAACTGGAAAGATAGGAAAGGAATTCCTCGCTGAAAAGATTCAGGCTGCGAAGGTAAGCAATATCATCTTCATCAAAATGCATTCCTTCGAGGTATTCAAGGATCTGCTCCAGCCCGGCAAAAATGGCAAAACCGCCGTTGTCAGGGTTTTTCCGATAGAAAACGTCGAATGCAACGAGGGTCTCATTGGCCTCCGTGGCAAAGTAGCCGTTCGCCATGGTAAGCTCATAGAGGTCCATCATCATGGACAGATTCCGTTTGTCATAGACTGTGAATGGTTTCATTAAGATCTCCTTTGGTAATCTCATACAGGTGGTGAGTTGTGATGTAATTATAAACAGGTTCGGTGACAAGGTGACGGATACCATGACCTTCACGATGCCAGGAACGCAGTTCAGACGAAGAAAGGGTAATGCTGATACTGTCAAGAAGCCGGATCCGGGCATGGTACCGGGATTCAAGACGGGAAATCTCTGCAGTGAGCAGCGATTCGTCATAGCCTCCCCGGGTCATTACAGCAACCTCGACCGCATCAAAGATGCGGGCAGGTTCTTTCCAGGATTCGATCTGCAGCAGGCTGTCCGCCCCAAGAAGAAGGACAAAGAAATCCTCCGGGTAAAGCCTGCGGAATGCTTCTACGGTAACGCAGGTATAGGAAGGACCAGGCGTTTTGATTTCCATGTCGGAAACACGGAAACAGGGCCGGGAAGCGGTTGCCAGGCAGGTCATCGTGAAGCGGTCTTCCTGGGAGGCCAGGGAGGCCGGATCCTTAAAATATGGATTCCCGGAAGGAATGAAAATGACGGAATCCAGATGAAGCGCCATGCGGGCTTCTTCTGCAAGCGTAAGGTGTCCGACGTGAATGGGATTGAAGGATCCTCCAAAGAGTCCGATATGTGCCATCCGAGCCTCCCTCAGGATTCGACCAGAATCTGACAGCTGCGCATCGTGGCGATCGCAGCATTGTGGGCTTCCGGCGTTACGCCGGCACAGCAGGAAGAATCGACCGCAATCGGAATCTCCGGCATATAGGCCTTAAGAAGCAGTGCATTTGAGATAACACAGATATCCGTGCACAATCCGACGAGTTCGATGGTGGCAATCTCTTTTTCCCGTTCCTTGAGATACTCGGCCAGCTTCCGGGAGCCGAAGGTGGGCTTTTCAAAAATCAGCGTTGCATCGGAAAGGAAGGGGGAAAGCTCCGGAATCAGTTGCCAGCCGTCTTTCCCACGAATGCAGTGGGAAACCGGGAGCATTCTTCCTTCCTGGGTAGACAGATAGTTTTCTTCATGCGTATCCATGGTATAGAGAACTGGACCAGGAAAGGCTTCGACCTTGCGGCAGACAGCGGGTACAATCGCCTCTGCTTCTTTCGTTCCCAGTGAACCGGTAACAAAATCGTTCTGCATGTCAACGACGATGAGAAAGGATTGTTTCATAATCAATGCCCCTTTCCGTGTGAGACAGATGACAGTTGTAAACCCATTCGCAAATGGGTTGGGAAACGGCATTATTGTATCATACGGCGATAAAAAAGAAAAGAATGCACTTGAAGGAGCATCTCACCACCTGCAATCTGCGGATTGTTGAGGTCAGAGCCTTCTCCCCATAAGATCAAGCTGTGCCGAAACGGTAAAAAAGGAAAAAGTAATCAAGGGAACCCCTTCATTGAAAATTGAATGGGGAAGGCTGTGAAATCAGAAATCGGTGCCGAAGGTCCAGATACGTTTGTATTCGTGGCTTTCCCCGGGAGCGACAGTAAAGGTATGGCTGATTTCAGGGGCGATGATATGGTCAACTGCCCAGACATCAATGCGGAAGGGATGAAAGTAATCTTCCCCCTGGCACCACATTTTGGCTCCCTGATGGGTTATTTTCCATGTGAATGGAAGGCTGTTGCGGATATCTTTCTGATCAAAAGCAATGGAAGTAGCCACTGCTGAGAATTCGCAGAATGTGAGACCTTCTCCTTCCCCGCGGAAGCTGCTGGAACTGCCGTTCCGATTTTTCAGACGATCATGCCTCTGATCCGGGATACCGGGGAGTGCAATATGGTAATCGGAGCCCAGGGCCATTCCGTCGACACTCAGAAAATTATGACAGAATTCTCTCATGGCGATGGCCTTTTCCCCGGTATTCTCTGCACGGATGAGCATCGTGATGCTGTTGTCATGAACGGTGATATCCCGGATGCTCTTCATAGCATAACCGAGACAGAGAGGGGTTTCTGTCTCAAAATGTGCAGAATCCTCAGTATGGGAATAGAAAACGGGAAACGGCTGGACATCCCGGTATTTTTTATGGAAAATATACTGCTCGTCTTCTTCCTTGCGAATGAGTCCCACGCCGAACTTGGGAAAGTACTCTCCAATTGCGGCTTCACTGCTTACATCGAAGCACCATTCGCTGCAGAGACCGCGGCCCATGGAGGATGGATGAATAAGGTTCTTCGGTTCGGAAGCACAGAAATGGTAGGAACCATCCAGGACTACGTCACTGATATAGCTGGCACGATCGAAGCGGAGAGATACATTGGGAGATTCGCCGGGTTCTGCAATTTCTACCCGCAGACGTTTGGAACAGAGGCTGAACATGACTGTTTCCTTCTTTCTGAAAAAAAATATGGGTCTGATTATTTACATTGTAAAGTGGCTTCATTATACATAACTACAGAATGATAACAAGAGGGAGTTTTTTCAGGAGAAAGTATCAATGGCAAACAGAAACGTCAGAACGACGAATAGGGATGGAGGAAAAGGCGGACGCCCATGAAACGGTGAAACTTGTTATCTGTCGCAGTGTGAGAATATGCCACGAATTGCCGGCTGCGCATCGGTATGTCGATATTTTTCAGGAGTCTGTCACGAAGGTGCTCTTGGATGTCACCCCGGAAGAAAAGGAATGGGTTATAAGGATCACTTCTCGCTCGAAACAGTATCACAATTATTTGTTCTATATTTTATGCAAATATCCCCATTGTAATCCGTCCCGTGACTTCAGCCCTGTATAATACCATTTTCTGAAGCGGACAATAGTGGGCTGCCGGAAAATATAAACGACGTTTTCCTTCCTTTACGTCTGACCGGAAGAGAACTATAATGGATGAAAATGCAGACGAAGAAATAATAATACGAATGCTAGAAAGTGGGAAGGGATCATGCTTGAAGATTTTTCATTGGATAAGAACACTCCTGTACCATTGTATTATCAGTTAAAAACGCTGATCCTCACCCAGCTGAAGGATGAGGTCTATAAGCCCGGGGATATGATCCCTACGGAGCTTGAATTGAGCACGATGTTTGACATCAGCAGAACGACGGTCCGGCAGGCAATTACGGAGCTGGTTCAGGAAGGCTATCTTTATCGCATCAAAAGCAAGGGGACCTTCGTTTCCAAACCGAAGGAAACTAATGATGTGATGAGCTCCTATTATTCCTATGATGTCGCCGTACAGAGCACCTATAACCAGGTTATCGTCCAGGTTTTGAAAAAGGAAATTGTTCCCATGCCACAGGCCATGATCGAACTTGGCGCCGGCAAGAGCGGGGATAAGGCCATTTACCTTTACCGCAGGCGGATTGCGGACGGGCAGCCCCTGAATCGTACGGAAACCTATCTGCCATACAGCATTTTTTCACATATTCTTGATGAGGATCTCGAAAATGTGAGTCTCAAGTCCCTCATGAACAGCAATCCCAAGACCAGAGTCTGCAGGGTCAAACGAACGATTGAGGCCCTTCCTCCCGGAAAGGAAGATATGAAAGTACTGGAGATGGAAGAGGGAAGCGCGATACAGAAGATGACTGCCATCCGGTACAACGAAGACGGGGATGTGATGGATATTTCCTATTCATACTACCGCGGGGATATGAACAAAATCGAAGTCGATGTGCTTTACCCGAAACAGGATAAATAATTTGAACATGGCCGTTCCGGCCATATTTTTTTAGAAAGAATGCCAGAGCTGCTTCTTCCTCCTTTCGCTTCCTACCGGAGGGAAAGAGGCAGGGCATGCTTCAGACCGTGTTTCGGGCAGAGGTTCCCGGGTATCAATGGGAAGGAAAAACAGGAAGAAATCCGGTCTGCAGTCCCGTAATAATCCATTGTTTTAGAAGGATTCTTTTGCTATAATTCGGAACTGAAGGAGTACAGGGTAAAGGAGTATTATATGCGAAGGATTTGTATTGCGGGCATTGGTGCTTTGGGCGGCATGCTTTCTGCGATGCTGGGACAGAAGTATGCGGAAAGCATGACACTGATAGCAAGAGGCGAAAGAGCAGAATCGCTTCGGGAGCATGGCGTTATCCTGCACAGTACCTATTATGGGGAAAAGACCGCCAGAATCCCGAACGTTGTTTCGGAATGCAGCAGTTTACCATTGCAGGATATCGTGATTATTGCCGTCAAGAATTATTCCCTGTCGGAGATTGCGGATACGCTGGAACCTGCAATCGGTGAAAACACGGTTATTCTACCGGTCCTTAACGGTACCGAAGCCGGAGACTGGCTGCGGCTGCGTTTTCCGCAGGCAATCGTGGGGGATGCGCTGATGTATACGACAACGGGTGCCAATGCGGATTATTCCATTACGCAGAGAGGACCGTATACCTATCTCTATATGGGGAGCAAGGTATGCTGGCCGGAAGAAAAAATGAACCGGATCCGGGAAGTATATGAACTCCTCCTATCGGTTGGTTTTGATGTCCGATGGTCTGAACGGATAGAAAGCGAGATCTGGCAGAAGTTTATCCTGAACTGCGCATTTAATACGGTGACTGCCCGCTACGTGACGGATTCCGGAACCATCCGGGCGGATCCGGTCATGCGCGACCAGGTATACCATCTGCTGAAGGAAGCTTATGAGGTAGGAGTAAGCGAAGGCGTCGAGCTTCCCGAAAATCTGGTAGAAACCAAATACCGCTTCATGATGGAGAAGCAGGATCCATCGGGAACCAGTTCCATGCGCAGAGATGTGGAAGCAAAGCGGAAGACAGAGCTGGACGCCTTTACCGGTGCCGTTCTCCGGAAAGCCGAAGCGCACCATCTGGAGGTTCCCTACACCAGGGAGATGCACCAGGCGCTGCTTTCGATTATCCGGGAAGAATAGGGGAAAGCACAGGCGCCCCGGAGAAAAGGAAAAAGGAGTTTCCAGAACGGATCCTTTCCTGCATTGCGATTGTGCGGGAGACCGCACGGAAACAGAAAAGGATTCTTAAACATATTACGGCGTTTTGCCAGGAAACAGGAAGGAAATTGCAATGAAAAAGGTATTACTGCTCTGCTTGCTGCTCATGCTCCCCACGATGGCACTGGCCAGCCCGGGAGGAACCGATGCCAATGGAGGACATTACAATCACAGTACAGGTCTTTATCATTATCATCATGGTTATCCGGAACATCAGCATGAAAATGGCATCTGCCCCTATACCGGAACCGAATGGGAACTGAAAATACCGGAAAAGCCAGCGACGCTCCAGGAGTGGGAAGCACAGCAGCATGATAAGACGGAGACGCCCACCATCGACAATGAGACGCCGGAGGATGCGGCAAACCGCTGGGATGATGCCAATAAGGCTACGGAAAAGGGTGGGAATCCGCTTCCCGCAGTGGCCGGAGGAGCAGCCGCGGCAGCTGGCGGTGCAGTCCTGATTTTCAGAAGAAGGAAGCGTCGTCTCTCCGAAGAAGCGGCTGTTCTGCAGGAAGAGGAAGTTGTAGAAGAAGAACCCGAAATGCCGGAGGATACGGTTATCGGTGAGGATGGGCTGCCGTGGGAAAAAGAAGCGTATGCCCGCTATCTGGAGCATAAGGCTGCAGAACCGAATGATACCTCCGTACCCACGAACAAGGCAGAGCCGAAGTGGGGCAGAAAATACACCTTCTGTACGGACGCGGACGGGGAGGAAATCCATACCATGGATTGCGAGCTTGCCTTTATTCAGGTGAATGCTGCTTCCAAGCATTGCCCGAAGGTAGACTGCCCCATCTGTCATCCCGTAAGGCCGGACCTGAGATGGTTTGAAGAAGCAAAAAAGAACGAGCAGGATGAGACACGCTCTGCA
Organism: uncultured Clostridia bacterium; assembly: GCA_947167215.1. GTDB lineage: Bacteria > Bacillota > Clostridia > Christensenellales > Aristaeellaceae > Ventricola. The sequence continues at coordinate 44,917 of CAMVHE010000012.1, read as the reverse complement.
TGAGGTGTCGGAAAGGAATCCCCATGAACGAGATTATCCGGCAGATGTTTGATCGCAAATCCGTACGGGCTTTTGAGGATACCCCAGTTTCCCCTGAACAGAAGAAGGCCATTCTGGAGGCGGCCTGTCAGGCACCGACGGCAGGGAATCAGCAGCTCTACAGCATTATCGACGTAACGGATCAGGAAGTGAAGGAGCAGCTGGCAGAGCTTTGCGATCATCAGGCTTTTATCGCAAAAGCACCGCTGGTTCTGGTTTTTGTGGCAGATCAGCAGAAATGGCTTGATCTGTACGACGCCTGTGACTGCAACGCCAGACGCCCTGAAGCAGGAGACATTATGCTGGCCGTGACAGATACCTGCATTGCAGCGGAGAATGCTGTCAATGCGGCCTGGAGTCTGGGAATAGGCTCCTGCTATATCGGTGACGTGATGGAACAATGCGAATCCATGCGGGAGCTGCTCAGCCTGCCACCCTATGTGTTTCCCTGTGCGATGCTGGTGTTGGGATTCCCGACAGAACAGCAGAAGAAACGGGAGAAACCCGGCCGGTGCCCGCTCGACACGATCGTCATGGAAAACCGTTACGAACGCAGAGAGAAGGAGGGGCTTGCCTGCACCTTCGGGTGGAAGGCAGGGGAGCTTTCCCTGGAGGAATGGACGAAGCGTTTCTGCAACCGGAAATACAATTCGGATTTTTCGAAAGAAATGAGCAGATCCGTACGCGCATACCTTGAAGCATATCATCGTCCCTGAGCGGATTGGATCCAGGCAGACTGCCTGGATCTTTTTTAGTGCTGAATGCCGGAAACGGGTGCCCGAAAGAACCGGGAAGCCATCGGAGAAAGCGTTCGGGGAAGTCCGGACGTTCCTTTCCTGAGGACGCTGTGAGGGATTGCACAGACCGGTGGAAGATGATAAAATGCGGGATAGTCCAGTGAAATGGAAGACGGAGGAGGTAACTATGCAGTATTTTGTAGATGCTAAAGCATTGCCTTCCGGCAATGGTACCAGGGTTGCACCCTTTAAGACGATTACCGAGGCGGCGATGGTGGCATGCCCCGGAGATGAAGTCATCGTTATGCCCGGCACCTATCGGGAACATGTGGATCCCCCCAGGGCAGGCACGGCTTATGAGCGGATTGTGTACCGCGCTTCCGAGAAGGGAAAGGCGGTGATCACCGGCGCGGAGCCGGTGAAGCACTGGGAGAAGTACGAGGGCGATGTTTATGTGGCGCATGTGCCGAACAGCATTTTTGCGCAGGACTATAATCCCTATACCACTCTGGTCGAGGGAGACTGGTTTATTGCGACCTTTATCGCCCATACGGGGGAAGTCTACCTGAATGACAAGGCGATGTATGAAGTCACCAGTCTGGACGGCGTGCTGCATCCCGTGCCATCCCAGGCAGCCTGGGACATTGCATTCTCGGTGTTTACCTGGTATACCGAACAGGACCCGGAAAAAGATGAAACGGTGATCTATGCAAACTTCCACGGAAAGAACCCCAATGAAGAAAATGTAGAGATCAACGTGCGGGAAAACTGCTTCTATCCGACGAAGGAGGGCATCGGCTATATCACGCTTTCAGGATTCAGAATCTGCAAGGCTGCGACGCAGTGGGCTCCTCCCACCGCCTATCAGGAGGGCATGGTCGGCCCGCACTGGTCCAAAGGATGGATTATTGAGGACTGTGAGATTTCCGATTCCAAGTGCAGCGGTATTTCGCTCGGAAAGTACAGGCAGCCGGAAAATGACAATAAGTGGCTTCACTGGAAGTACAAGGACGGCACCCAGACGGAGCGCGACTGTATCTGCCAGGCACAGCGGGAAGGCTGGAACCGGGAAAATATCGGAAGCCATATCATCCGGAGATGTGATATCCATGACTGTGGGCAGACCGGAATTGTCGGTCATCTGGGCGGTGTTTTCTCGGTGATTGAGGATAATCATATTCATCATATCAACAATCGCGAGAATCTCGCGGGAGCGGAAATCGGCGGAATTAAAATGCATGCAGCCATTGATGTGATCATCCGTCGCAATCATTTCCATCACTGCACCCGCGGACTGTGGCTGGACTGGCAGGCACAGGGCACCCGGGTAACACAGAACCTTTTCCATGACAACACGCTGGCCGAAAACCATCTGCTGACCTGTCCGGACGCCTGCATCGGGGAAGATATCTTCATTGAGGTTTCTCACGGGCCTACGCTGGTGGATCACAATATTCTCCTTTCGGAGAGAGCCATGAAGCTGCCGACCCAGGGCGTGGCCATGGTGCATAACCTGGTTGCCGGCTCCCTGACTGCAGTGGGAGTGGGCGTCAACAATGGCAGCAGGACGCTGAAATCTCCGCGCTATACACCCTATCATGTACCGCATGGCACCGCTGTTGCCGGCTTTATGACGATCCTTCACGGAGATATGCGGTTCTATAATAACATCTTCATCCAGCAGCCTGTCCGGGAAGCGCTCCGGAAGGCCTGTGATGCTTCGATTGCAAAGGGCGACCTGGAATGGGATACCTGGAATGTGGATTGCGGTACGTTCCCATATGACGGCTATCCGACAGAGGAAGAATGGAAGAAGGAGTTTGAAGGGTACTGCGGCATGGGTTCGGATCCCAGTGACCGCTATTATATGAAATTGCCGGTCTATACGGGTGGAAACCTTTTTGTGGGAGATGCAAAGCCCTGCGACAAGGAACAGGACTTCCAGCAGGAAAAAGGGCAGAATTACAGCGTTTCCATCGAGGAAGACGAAGACGGTTGGTACCTGAATGTCCGGCTTCCCGAAGAAAAATCGGTGGCACCCGTGGATACGAAGCGCCTTGGAATGGCGTTTGAACCGGAACAGTGCTACGAAAATCCGGACGGATCACCGATCTGTTTTGAAAGGGATTATGCAGGCATAAAGAAAACCGATAAGATCTATCCAGGATGCTTTGCAGAACCGGTAAGCGGACGGGTGCTGGTCTGGAAGAAATAATCCGAAAATGATTAGATTCCCCTTTTGCGAGGGGAATCTTTTTTTACGGAGAGAACACCCGAAGCGGCCATGCCTGTGCAGGCAGGGAATCGGATGCCGGAAACGGAAAACGGGGCAGGGGGAGACGGGCGTCCTTTCGGGGGAAAACGGCGGACGAAAAAAACTGGCATGATCTTCATGCCAGTCATTGAAATAATCCGGATTTTGAAACCCATGCTGCAAGCGGACCGCATAGGATCCATTACTTCTCATAGAGGCTGTATGCAGCGTTCATGAGTCCCTTCATGTATCCTACCGCATAGGCAAAGCTTGTCAGATTGCCGCCGGATTCCGGAGTGGTTCTGAAAATATGATCCGGGTAGATACCATGATCATAACCCTCTTCGACCAGGACCTGCATAATCTTCATCATGTCGAAGTATCCGTCTTCCGCAAGGGTTTCGGTGAAATTGGGAAGAGGACAACTTACGTTGCGGAAGTGAATGGTCAGGACACGGCCTGCTCTGACGAACTCGCGGAGGTCAGCCAGTATATCGCCGAAGGACTGTCCGCCTTCGAGCCAGCATCCGCAGCAGAATTTGATTCCGAGGACGTCGGGAACAATCTCGTCCGCCATCTTCAGGGCTTTCCGATAGCAGTCGCTGTTGTAGATGAGACTGGCATAACCCTCATACATGGGATAGGGGGGATCGCTGGGATGAAGCGCGAGCTTCATTCCGACTTCATGGGCAACGGGAAGTGCCTGCTGCAGAAAATAGCGGAAGGCATCCCAGAGCTGTTCTTCGTTTACCTCTTTGGAAACGGAAGCGGGTCTTGCAAGAATTTCATCCATCTGTACCGTCCGGCCGAGCGCACCATGGGTATACTCGTTGGCAAAGTAGCCGGTATGGCTGACTCTGCTGTTGCCGATATATCCGATGGATACCCCTGCTTTGCCGAGAATCCGGTTCAGGTTGTTGTATTTCTCGATCCACTGATCCCGGTCGTCCATACCCAGATGAATGGAAAGGTGTTTGTACAGGAAATCATTTCCTGCATCATCGACGGTCAGGCCGGCCTTGCGCACCGTATCCAGCGTACGATTGACATCTTCATAATTGGAATGCTCATTGCTGAACAGAACAAAACAGTGGGAGATGTTCATCTGCCGCAGATACTGGAGATAGTCGGGGGTCAGTGTGTCAGAGCGAATGCCCAGTTGCGGGTTCATCCGTTTCATAAACGTTCCTCCATTAGTGTGATATCATTGTTCGTATTGCAGAACAGGTGTACAGGGGTAAAACGGATTACCCCTGTACGTGCTGCAGACGGAACGTCTAGGCGGATATTACTCTTTCCAGGCGGATTCAGGCGTCCAGGCTTCTGCAGTGGTGGAGCAGATGCCGGTGTTGTGAACGCCAGGCTGCGCATAGCAGTAAGCGCTCTGATAGCCGGTAGCGACAACCAGTGCATAGTCATGGCTGAAGAGGCGGGCAGCGGTCTTGAGCAGCTCTTTCTTCTCTTCGAGCGTGGTGGCGGCGCGGGCTGCGAAGAGGGCTTCTTCGTAATCAGCAGGCTTTTCCATCATGACCTTGTAGTTGACACCCTCGGAAGAATAGAGGCGGATGTAGTTGGCGGTAAAGTCGAGCTTGGAAGAGCCGTTGTTTACCATGATGCCAAGATCATAGTTGCCTTCTGCCTTCTGGGCATTGAAGTCAGCGTTGGTCAGTTTCTTGATTTCAGCATTGATGCCGATCTCGCTCAGATAGTACTGGAGCATGACGGCGCAGGGCTCGTTGGCAGCATTCTCGGCATTCAGCGTGATGACAGTGTCAAAACCATTGGGATATCCGGCATCGGCCAACATCTTCTTGGCGAGGTCAAAATCCTGGGTGTAGAGTTCTACGTTCTCATCATAGGACCAGGCGCCGGGAACGGCAAACAGCGGGGTAGCTCCGCCGAGACCATCATAGATGGCGTCAGCCATTTCTTCCCAGTCAATGGCATGCATAACGGCAAGACGGACATCCAGCTTGGAGAAGGGGGATTCTTCGACACCGGAGCAGAACATCATGTAGGTGATGCCGGCAAGGTCAGGAGCAGCATTGGCAACATTCTCATACTTGTCCATGAGCTGCTTGATGCCTACACTGTTGGGGTTGCGCAGAACGTCCAGTTCGCCATTGGTGAAAGCGGACAGCTGGGTGGTGGCATCGCTCATGAAGAGGACTTCAATGCCATCCAGATAGGGCTCGCCCTCACGCCAGTAGTTCTCGTTCTTGACGTAGGAGATGTGGCTGTCAGCGACCATTTCCTTCATAACGAAGGCGCCGGTGCCGACCGGATGGATGGCTGCCCAGTCTTCGCCGTTGGCTTCATAGGCGGCCGGAGAATAGATGCGAACTTCGCCGACGGTATCTGCCCAGGTGTTTGCCCAGGATTCATACTTCAGGACGACAGTGTAATCATCCACTTTTTCGAAGCTGGCAGGATTGACGAGCTCGGAGGATTTGCCGAAGTCAACCATCTGCTGGAAGTTCCAGATAACGGCATCCGCATTGAAGTCCGTGCCGTCGGAGAACTTGATCCCCTGGTGGAGCTTCAGGGTGAGGGTCAGGGCTTCTGCGTCGATGATGAACTCATCGGCCAGCCAGCCTTCGGTATCGCCGGTTTCAGGATTCCTGCGGCCGAGGGACTCGATTGCAGGAGCTGCATTGTAACGGTCGGAAGTGGTGGTGGAATGCGGGAGGAAGAAGGTGGCGAAGTCGAAGCCGAGAACGGTCAGCGTTCCACCGTAGGTGGGAGTGCCTTCGGCCATGACTGCGGGAACCAGGGATGCCAGAAGCATCAGAGAGAGGACCATAGCAAGGATCTTTTTCATGGATAAAAAACCTCCTATTTGTGTTGGCCACTGAGGTGGCTTGTATGTGTACCCCGGCAGGGGAAAACACCGAAAGTAAGCAGGGACCTTGGTCAGGATCAGTAGAGATGGCAGGCAACCTCATGGGTACCATCCACGGCATGGAGCTGGGGTACTTCCTGGCTGCAGCGCTCGGTTGCCCTGGGGCATCGGTTGTGGAACGGGCATCCGGAAGGACGCTTCAGGATGCTGGGAACTTCGCCCTGGATCGGTACGGCTTCGCGGGACGCTTCCACGACAGGATCTGCGACGGGAATGGCGGAAAGCAGTGCCTGGGTGTAAGGATGCAGGGGATTCTCATAGAGGGTATCACAGTCTGCAATTTCCATGACGCGCCCGAGGTACATGACGAGAATCCGGTCGCTGATATGCTTGACGACTGCAAGGTCATGGGCAATGAAAATGTAGGAAATGCCGAGTTCGGCCTGGATGTTCTCCAGCAGATTGATGATCTGTGCCTGAATGGAAACGTCCAGTGCGGAGATGGGTTCATCGCAGATGATGAGGTCCGGATTGGAGGACAGGGCGCGGGCGATGCCGATGCGCTGCCGCTGGCCGCCGGAAAACTCATGGGCGACGCGGTCCTTCATGGCGGGATCCATGCCTACCTTGCGGAAAAGCTCATCCACGCGGTTTTCATATTCTTCCCGGGTCTTTGTCAGCTTGTGAATCAGCAGGCTTTCGCCAACGATGGAACCGGCATTCTGCCTGGGATCCAGGGAAGAGAAGGGATCCTGGAAGATCATGGAGATCTTGGGACGGACCGACTTGAGGTCCTTATCCTTGAGATGGGCAATGTCCCGTCCGCCGAAGAGGATTTCTCCCTCATCCGGTTCATACATCCGCATGATGCAGCGGGCAAGAGTTGTCTTTCCGCATCCGGATTCACCGACGACGCCCAGGGTCTCTCCCTGCTGCAGGGTAAAGGCGATATCTTCAATGGCCTTTACCTCGCCGACTTTCTTGCGGAGCATTCCCTTGTAAACCGGGAAGTACTTGCGGACATTGGTTACCCGGAGACACTCCCGGTTGAGGGGATGCCGTTCAGGAGAAGCGCCGTAGTCCTTGTGCAGCAGCTCTTCCGCTTTTCTGTCCAGTTCCTCATCCGTGAGAATGCAGGAAGAATAGTGTCCTTCCCCGACCTCGTGGAGGGAATAATCATGGTTGGAGAGGCAGGCATCACAGCGGTACTCGCAGCGGGCATAGAAAGGACAGTAGTCCGGGCGCTGGGAGGGAACCGGCGGCAGACCGTCAATGGGAATCAGAACCCGGTCCTTGGGATCGTCGAGCCGGGGGATGGCGCGGAGAAGCGCACGGGTATAGGGATGCTTGGTATTATGGAAGATCTCGACGCAGTTGCTGGTTTCCATGATGTGTCCGCCGTACATGACGTAGATGCGTTCTGCATAGCGGGCAACCAGGCCGAGGTTGTGGGTAACCATGATAACGGCGGTGTTGGTTTTCTTGGCGATATCCCGGATCATCTCCAGCAGCTGTGCCTGTGTCGTGACGTCCAGTGCAGTGGTTGCCTCGTCTGCAATGAGGATATCCGGACCGGGAGCCATCGCCATGGCGATCATGATGCGCTGCCGCATTCCGCCGGAAAACTGCTGCGGATAATAGTCATAGCGGGTTTCCGCATCGGGGATATTCACCGTTTTCATCGCTTCGATGGTCAGGCGGCGGGCTTCCTCGGGAGTGACATTTTTGTGAAGCAGGATGTTTTCCTGGATCTGGTAGCCGACTGTCAGAACCGGGTTCAGGCTGGTCATGGGCTCCTGGAAGATCATGGAAATACGGCCTCCGCGAATCTGCCGCATTTCTTCACTGTCGCTGTCAAAGCTGAGAAGATTCTTGTCAACGCCTTCCAGGTAGACTTCACCGCCGGCAACCCGGCCGGGGCTGGCAATGAGCTGCAGGGAAGAGAGCATGGTGACGGATTTGCCGGAACCGCTCTCGCCGACGATTCCTACGATTTCGCCGCGGTCGATATGAAGGTTTACGCCTTCAATGGCGTTGAATTCCTTGCCGTCGGAACGGAATGTCGTCACAAGGTCTTTGATTTCAAGCAGATGTGCCATGGTTAATCCCCCTTCCATTACAGTTCGCCGCGCAGGCGAGGATCAAGAGCATCACGAACGCCGTCACCCAGGGAGTTGAGGCAGATAACGAGCAGGGCGATGCAGAAGCCGGGGGCAAGGGAGTAAACAGGATTGGTAAGCAGATAGGAGCGGCCTCCGGAAACCAGGGTGCCCCAGGATGCGGTGGGGGTGGAAATTCCAAGCCCCAGGAAGCTCAGGCCGGCCTCGGAGAGGATGGTGCCGCCGATCTGCTGCGTCATGGTGACGATGATCGGGGAAATGCTGTTGGGAAGAATATGTGCCAGCATGAGGCGGAGGTTGCTGTTGCCCTGAAGCTTTCCTGCCATGATGTAATCCCGCTCCTTGATGGACATAACCTGGGAGCGCATCATGCGGATATAAACGGTCATGTTGGAGATGCCGAGAATGATCGACATGTTGAGGATGCCGCCGCCGAATACCGCGCAGAGGGCAATGGCCAGGACCACCTGCGGTATGACGCGGATGGCTTCCGCGATTCGGCTTATCGCGTCATCGACGAAACCGCCGAAGTAGCCGGCAATCATGCCGAAGGTCGTACCGATGACGCAGGCGATGACCACGGCAAGCACGCCGACGATGAGGGAAACGCGGCTTCCGATGATAATCCGGCTGAGCACGTCGCGGCCGAATTCATCCGTACCGAGAAGGTGCGTGGCGCTGGGACCCTGGTTGCGGTCCCGTACGGCGGGCTTGTTCGGATCAAAAGGCATGAGCTGGTTGGCAAAGATGGCAACCAGGATAATCAGAACAACGATAATTGCAGAAATCAGAACGATTTTCCTAGAGAAGAGCGCATGAACAAACTGTCTTCTCTTTTTGGACCGGTTTTCCTTTTGAACGGAACTTGCAGAAGAACTCATGATACGCTCCTTTCTTGTCAGGCGACTTTGATCCGCGGATCCACATAGACGTAGACAATATCCGTAATCAGGTTGACGACGCAGGAAAATACCGCAATCAGCAGCACGCATCCCTGAATCAGGGGGATGTCAACACTGGTAATGGCATTGACCAGCAGGGAGCCCATGCCCGGGATAACAAAGACGTTTTCCACAAAGACGGAGCCGCCGATGAGACCGCCAAGACGAAGTCCCATCAGGGTGATAACCGGAAGCAGGGCATTTTTGAGAGCATGAACGTAGATGACCTTCTTGCTCTTGAGTCCTTTGGATTTGGCGGTGCGGATGTAGTCCTGACGGATTACTTCCAGCATGGAGGAACGGGTCTGACGGGTAATGCTGGCGATGCCGCCGATTGCCAGACAGAGCAGCGGCATGATGGTCTGACGGATGCTGAGAACAAAGTCCTGATGCGGCCAGACAAATCCGCTGGATGGGAACCAGCCCAGCTTCATGGCGAAGACGTACATGAACAGGATACCGAGCCAGAACTGGGGGAGACAGCAGCATACATTGGCGGTCAGCGTAACGCTGGTATCTGCGGCAGTACCCCTTTTCACGGCGCTGATGATTCCGAACAGGATGCCAAGGGGAACGGAGATGATAAAGGCCAGCAGGGAAAAGTAGATGGTTACGGGAACCCGCTCGGCGATGATGTCGACCACATTCCGGTGATACGACTGGGAAGTGCCGAGGTTTCCGGTAAGGGCACCTTTCAGCCAGAGGAAGTAGCGGACAAGAACGGGCTTATCCATGTTCATTTCATAATAAAGCCGTTCATAGGTCTCACCGGAGATTTCTCCGCCGGTCATGGCAGCAATGGGATCGCCCGGCAGAAAGTCGACTAACAAATAGGTCAGGAATGAAACAATCAGCAGAACGAGAAGCGTTTGTCCGAGACGCTGAAGAATGTATCTGGCCATCCAGAAGCCTCCTTGCCATTATTATGTTGTAAATAGTATACTGTTGACCAATGCGGAAGGACAATATCTGAATATTTCATCTAATTTTTATCCGATAAATGTATGAATAATCCATAAAACGATTTTGATGTTTCATTTTTTAAGACAAAACGTTTCATTGTTTTAAAAATGTGTCTCAGATGCAACGGATGGTCTGCTTGATCTCATATTTAATATGTTATACAATGACCAAAAAGGCAGGGGGAACATGTTGTATGAATTCACTTCTCTTTGTTACGGGAAATCACACGGAGGCGGCCGCTGCGGAGCAGATCTTTGCAGAGAGCAGGATTCAGGCATCGGTGCTCATCACCGACACCGAAAATGTGCTGCATGATGTGGAGCGGTACTTTGGAAACGAAACCGGCGTTACGGTGGCAAAAGGACAGCTGGCTTCTCTCCTGAAGAAACAATCTGTGTTTCCGCTGGTAGAGGTCGTGATTACCGGACAGGATCTGGCGGACCTGCTTTCGCGCGCTGTCCGGCAATGTACGGGAAAGCCATGCATTGCGCTTATCGGAGAAAGGTATATGTTCTCTGACCCGGAGCCCATTGCCAGAATTCTGGGGGCGGAGGTCTATGTTTACTATATTGCCGGAAGCAGCAGCTTCCCGGAGGTGTTTCAGCAGGCAAAAAACGCGGGAGTGCAGCTAGTCGTCGCGGATGAGGCTTTGTGCGAGGAAGCAGAAAAGGAAGGGTTTCGGACTGAAAAAATATCGGATATCCGCCTCAGTCTGCTCTCAGCCATCCGCATGGCATCCAGACTGTGTACGGTAATGACGCGGGAAATGCAGCGGTCCCTGGAAATCCGTTCCCTTCTTCAGTATTCTTCCGATGCCATCATCCGCCTTGGAAAAAGCGGCGAGATCGTTTTTCTGAACCCGAGGGCGGAGAAGGCCATCGGCAGGCCCCGGGAGGAGATTCTCGGGAAAAAGCTTCTCGAAATGCCGGAGCTTTCCTACTCTTCCGCACTGGTCCGGGCAATGGATTCCCATCAGGATATCTATTCTATTGTGCTGCAGTTCCGAAGATCCTCCTATGTCGCCAATATTGCCTCGCTTTCCGTGCAGGGGATACATGACGGATGGATATTATCCATGCAGGAATTTGCCGCCATTGATGACATGGATGAACGTATCCGTCAGGAGCGCCACCGACGGGGCTATGTGGCGGAAACGCATTTTGCAGACTTCCCTTCCAAATCCCCCAAGATGCAAAGGGTGGTACATGAAGCGGAAACCTATGCACAATATGACGTGCCGATACTGATCACCGGAGAACCGCGGTTATCAAAAAAAAGGCTGGCAGAGTGCATTCACAATGCCAGCATGAGGAGAGGAAACCCGTTTGTCGCGGTGGATCTGGGTACCATGCCCTTGGAAAAACAGTTTGATCTGCTGTTCGGAAGGGGAGAAGGCGATGTCGGGATGGTTTCCTATGCCCATAAAGGAACGCTGTTCATCCTGGACGTTCACACCCTGATGCCGGAGTGCCAGCGTCAGCTTCTGAGCATCCTGCGTTACGGCTATTTTTTCAGGCGCAGTTCCGAAGAAGCCATTCCGATTTCCATGCGTTTTATCTGCTCGACCTTCATGGACCTGGATGAACTGGTCCGGGAGGGAAAATGGCTGCCGCAGCTTGCAAACACCCTGAAGGGACTTATGCTGTCCATGCCGCCGATCCGCGAGATTCCGGAAGAGATTCCATATTATGTGAATTATTACCTCGAACAGAGCATCCGGAAATTCAAGAAACAGGTGAGCCTCAGCGACGAGGTGATGGAAAGACTCTGTCATTATTCCTGGCCGTCCAATCTGCGGGATATTGAGTATTTCTGCATGAAGGCGGTCATGCTTGCTTCCGAGCCGGTCATTACCCTGGATTTTGTAACCCGATACCTTCTGCCGGATCTAGAGGAAGGCCCGCAGAAAGAGGAAATGCACATTGTTGCCAATGAAGAAGAGCTTAAAATACGCCGGATTTTAAAAGAATGCGGCAACAACCGGAACGAAGCAGCAGAACGGCTGGGAATGAGCCGGTCAACGCTCTGGAGGAAAATGAAGAATTATGGGATATAGAAAACCGGTTCTCATGCGAGAACCGGAGGAAGATCGTGATGCAGCAGATAGGATTCGGCTTCATCTGCTGTGCGGCAGAGATAGCGGGAAGCTTCTGCGGGGAATCTGCCGACGGCGGATTCCCCGGTGATCATGACGTAAGCGGCGCCGTCCAGCACTGCATGGAAGATGTCGGATACTTCTGCCCGTGTGGGCACTGCATTTTCTTCCATGGAATGAAGCATCTGGGTGACCACCATGAACGGACGGTTTTTCTGCCTGCAGCGCGTGGATATTTCCTTCTGTACTGCGGGAAGCTCCCAAAGCGGCATCGTATTCCCGAGATCACCCCGGGCAATGACCACGACATCTGCGGCGTCGATGATGGAATCGAGATTCGCAAGGCCGGTCTGGGATTCGATTTTTGCAAAAATCCGGGCGTGCAGCCCCAGATCGCGGAGAATTTTCCGGAGCGCATGAATATCTTCTCCGCTCCGTACAAAGGGCTGCATGACGGAAGTCACGCCGAAAAGCGCGGCTTTCTGCAGGTTCTCTCTGTCGGCAGAAGTAACAAGATTTCCGTAGACTTCTTTTCCCTCGATTTTAACCGACTGTAAGGAGCGCACCGTGCCGCCGCGGAGGACCGTACACTGAAAGCGCAGGAATCTGCCGTCATCCGTTTCCGGCAGCGCTTCTCCGTCCTGCAATGCAGGGACAGAGGCGGGCAGTGCTTTTTCCACTTCCAGCTGAATGAGCCCGTCACGGATAAGAAGATGGTCACCGGGAACCAAATTGACCAGGATGAGCGGAGAAACAGGAATGCAGGGACATTCTTCTCCGGTATTTCGGGAAGCTGCGACCACCTTGGCACCGGTTCTGACCGGGAGATGCCCTTTTAGCCGGCCGATGCGCTGTTCCGGTCCATGAAGATCGATCAGCAGTTCCGGCCTGCGGTTCACGGTCCTGCAGGCTTCCATGTAATTTCTTATCCGGTCTGCGCTCTCCTCCAGGGAAGTATGGGAAAGGTTGAGACGCATTCCCGTAATGCCTTCCTGCAGCATTTGGACGAGTACTTCCGTACTGTCGCAGGATGGACCAAAGGTTGCATATTTATGAATCATGCGATTATCTCCTTGTACTTGGAAACAGACGATCCCATCTTTCCGCACAGAGGGGAAGCGGAAATAAAGCGGCTGTGGGAGCAAAGAAGCGAAAAAAACATACGGTCCGGTAAAAGGGCCGGAATACAGGCTTCTTTCCTTGTTACAGCGCAAGCATAGCACGTTGGGCCTCCGGTGTCAAAACTAACCGGCCCCCTGCTCCTGCCGGACGGTGTCCCACCCGCACCGGGAAGAAATGCCTGTTGCGAAAAAAGAATTGTTCTGCTAGAATACCGGGGAATAATGAAAAAGAGGTTTCCTGCAATGTATGAGCTGGTACAGCTGGCAGCGCATGCCTATTATATCGAAAGCCCGGCCAAAGTCGGACTGGTGGAAACGGAAGACGGCGTTATACTCATTGACAGCGGAAACGATCAGGATGCCGGCAGGAAGATTCTGAAGATTCTCAAAAGCCATGACTGGCACCTGCGTGCGATTTACAATACCCATTCCCATGCGGATCATATCGGGGGAAACCGGTATCTTCAGAACCAGACCGGATGTGCCGTCTATGTTCCGGAAGTGGAGCAGGCTTTTACCAGACATCCCGTTCTGGAACCTTCCTTTTTATACGGCGGCAATCCGCCGAAGCTGCTGAGACATAAATTCCTGATGGCCAGGGAAAGCGATGCCGCTGTGCTGACAGAGCAGAATCTTCTTAGAAATATGGGATGCTTTCCGCTGCCGGGGCATTCCATGAATATGGTAGGCTATCAGACAGAGGAAGGGGTCGTCTATCTGGCCGACTGTCTGTCCAGTGAGGAGACGCTTGCCAAGTACGGAATCACTTTTCTTGTCGATGTGGCGTCGTATCTTGAAACACTGGAACACGTCAGACAGATGGAAGGGAAGATTTTCGTTCCGGCCCATGCGCCGGCATCCGAAAGCATCTCGGAACTCGCGGATATCAATATCCGCAAGGTACAGGAGATCGGCGACCGAATTGTTTCCTTCTGTGAGGAGCCCCGCAGCTTTGAAGATATTCTGGCAAACCTCTTTGAACAGTACGGACTCACTATGAACGCGGAACAATACGTCCTGGTGGGCAGTACCGTGAGATCCTACCTCACCTGGCTGCTTGACCGGAATGTTCTGGATGTCCGGTTCGACCGGAACCGGATGTACTGGCATAAATGTGACTGAAACTCTCAGAAATAGTTAAGGAGAAACAGACTTGAGCGATACACGTATAGATCATATCCGGAATTTCTGCATTATCGCACATATTGACCACGGTAAATCCACGCTTGCTGACCGTCTGCTGGAAAAAACAGGCGTCTATGAGAAGCGCGAGATGGTGGATCAGATTCTGGATTCCATGGAACTGGAACGGGAGCGCGGCATCACGATTAAAAGCAAGGCCGTCCGGATGAATTACCGGGCAGAAAACGGGGAAACCTATGAGCTGAACCTTATTGATACTCCCGGCCATGTCGACTTTACCTATGAAGTCAGCAGGGCACTGGCTGCCTGTGAGGGCGCGGTGCTGGTAGTGGATTCCACCCAGGGAGTGGAAGCGCAGACGCTTGCCAATGTGTATATGGCCATTGAGCACAATCTCGAGATTATTCCCGTGATCAATAAGATCGATCTTCCGAGCGCGCATCCGGAAGAAGTGAAGGCAGAGATTGAGGATGTCATCGGCATTCCGGCGGATGATGCGCCGCTCATCAGTGCAAAGACGGGCCTTGGCGTGGAACAGGTTCTCGAACAGATCGTGAAAGCCGTTCCGGCGCCCCAAGGAGACCCGGAGGCACCCCTTCAGGCGCTGATTTTCGATTCTTTCTATGATAATTACCGGGGGGCGATCTGCTATGTCCGTGTGGTCAGCGGAACTGTCCGCCCCGGAATGACCATCCGGATGATGAATACCGGAGCCACCTTCGAAGTGGTGGAAGTCGGTGTGCGCAGCCCGGGATACCAGCAGCTTCCGGAACTGTCCGCAGGCGATGTGGGATATATCGCAGCCAGCATCAAGGACCTGCATGATACCCGTGTAGGCGATACCATTACGGACCACAACCGGCCTGCGGACGAGGTGCTGCCCGGCTATCGGCAGGTGGTGCCGATGGTCTTCTGCGGAATCTATCCTGCAGACGGGGCGGATTATGAAAACCTCAAGGATGCCCTTGAGAAGCTCCAGCTGAACGATGCCAGCCTCACGTATGATCTGGAAACCAGCCAGGCGCTAGGCTACGGCTTCCGCTGCGGTTTCCTGGGCCTTCTGCACATGGAAATCATCCAGCAGCGGCTGGAGCGCGAATTTGATCTGGACCTGATCACCACCGCTCCCAGCGTGATATACCGCGTACACCGGACGGACGGCACCGTGGTGGACGTGGACAATCCGTCCAATCTGCCGGCACCGGGTACGATCGACTTCATGGAAGAACCCTATGTGAAGGTCAGCGTACACAGCCCCCAGGAATATGTCGGCGCCCTGATGGAAGTCTGCCAGAACAAGCGCGGCGAATTCAAGGATATGGTGTATGAAGGTCAGCATGTATGCCTTCACTACGAACTGCCCCTGTCGGAAATCGTCTTCGATTTCTTTGACCAGGTGAAAAGCCGCAGCAGGGGATATGCCAGCTATGACTATGAGCTTTCCGGGTACCGCCAGAGTGATCTGGTAAAACTCGATTTCCTGCTGAACGGCGAGATCTGTGACGCACTTTCCATGATTGTGCATCGTGACCGGGCGTATGCCAGGGGACGGTCCATTGCGGAAAAGCTCAAGGATGTCATTCCGAGACAGCTCTTTGAGATTCCGGTCCAGGCGGCCATCGGAGGCAAGGTGATTGCCAGGGAAACCGTACGGGCAATGCGCAAGGATGTTCTGGCCAAGTGCTACGGCGGCGATATTTCGCGAAAGAAGAAACTCCTGGAGAAGCAGAAAGAGGGCAAGAAGCGCATGCGGCAGCTGGGCTCCGTGGAAGTCCCCAGCGAAGCATTCATGACGGTATTGAAAATGGATGAGTGACAGATGGAAAAGTGTGCTTTATATATCCATTTTCCCTTTTGCAAACGGCGGTGTTCCTACTGTGATTTCGTGTCAACGGGAGGAATGGAACACCGGATTCCGGAATATCTGCAGGACCTGTGCCGGGAAATCCGGACACAGGCCCTGCATTTTGCGCGCCCTGCTCTTTCTACCATATATATCGGAGGGGGTACGCCATCCCTTCTGACGGGAGAACAGATGCAGCAGCTCATGGACACGGTGAGGAGCGCTTTTCCTGTTTCGGACGATGCCGAAATCTCCATGGAAGCCAATCCCGGAACGCTGGATGCCGGAAAACTGAAAGGATACCGCAGCGCCGGCATCAACCGGCTCTCCATCGGGGTTCAGAGCTTTGATTCTTCCGAGCTTCGGATGCTGGGAAGAATTCATACACAGGAGGAAGCGGCGGAGGCTGTCCGGCTGGCCGCTGCCTGCGGATTTGACAATATCAATGTGGACCTGATGTATGCGCTCCCGGGGCAGAAGGAGGAAACCCTTCTGCACTCGGTAAGGCTGGCGTTGTCCCTGCCGGTTTCCCATCTGTCCCTGTACAGCCTGATCCTGGAAGAGGGAACGGTGCTGACCCGCGAAGTGGAGAGCGGCAGAACCCCGGAGGTTCCCGACGATGATGCTGTTCTTGCCATGGAGAAGCATCTCCGGGAAATTCTGGCGGATGCGGGCTTTGAACGGTATGAAGTCAGCAATTATGCCAGACCGGGAAAGGAATGCAGGCATAATCTGTTTTACTGGGAATGTCTACCTTATATAGGAGTCGGATGCGGGGCGCACAGCGATATGCACGGACGCTTCAGCAACCCGGATACCCTGGATGCATGGAAACAGTGCATTGACCGTGCAGACCGGGAAAAGGAAGGAGACGGGAGCATCCGGGACCGGATGTTTGAAAGGGTCATGATGGGACTCCGCATGGTAAAAGGGGTGGACGGAAGACGTTTCCGGGAGGACTTTGGAAAAACCCTGGACGAAGCGTTCCCGGAATCCATGGAGGAAATAAGGATGTACGGGCTGGGAGACTGGCACGGTGAAAGGTTTGCCCTGACCGGGGAGGGCATGAACGTGATGAATACGCTGCTGGTCCGGATGATGGAAGAAGCGGATGTCTGAAAGATACAATCGGATGTTTCAAACATCACCGTCAGCTTTCAGATGTCTGATTTCCCGTTCCAAAGGTTCATGGAAAGGGCAGAGAAAGTCAAATTTTTGCAAAAAAGTTGTTTTTTCCTGTTGACAAAAAGGATGGGCTGTGATATCTTTATCACGCTGATTAGCACTCAACACAAATGAGTGCTAACAACCGAAACGGAAGGGAGGATTTCAGGATGGATTTAATTGATCGTAAGTATCGTATATTGCAGGCGATTATTGATGACTATATCCTGACTGCCCTGCCTGTCGGTTCACGAACCATTTCGAGAAAATATGAACAGAAACTCTCTTCGGCGACCATTCGCAATGAGATGAGCGATCTGGAAGAACTGGGATATCTGGACAGCCCCCACACTTCTGCAGGACGGGTTCCATCCGTGAAGGCGTACCGCCTGTATGTGGACCAGATGCTTCAGCCGCTCTCCCTTTCCGGTGAGGATATCGCTTTTATCCAGTCGCTGTTTGAAAGCCGTATTTCTCAGGTGGAAGAGCTCAGCGCGCGACTCGCAAAGACCCTTGCCGGCATGACGCATTATACGGCCGCGGTGATGACGCGGATGCCCAAGGCGGATCACCGCCTGAGCCATCTGCAGATCGTCCCGATTGCCGACAGACGGGTGCTTCTCATTCTGGTAACGCAGTCCGGCGCGGTCAAACAGGTACCGGTTGAGCTGGATAATCCGGTTGCACCGGATGCGCTGTATACGGTCAGCCGCTTCCTTTCCCAGCAGCTGGAAGGGGTTCGCATGAGCGAGCTGGTCAGTACGCTGGAGAAAATGTCCCAGAAAGAACCGGATGAGATGCGCAAGCTGATGAATGCAATGGCCAGAAGCGGGCATCTTTCCGAAAAGAGCGAAGTCGGTTCCCTGGTGGTAGGCGGCAGATCCAATCTGCTCAGCTATCCGGAATATGCCGATGTGGAAAAAGCCCGGAATCTTCTCAGCGTGCTGGAAACCCGTGATAAGATGATTTCACTGCTTTCTCAGGGAGCGATGGAAATATCTGTCCGAATTGGTCCGGAAACTGGCATGGAGGAGCTTACGGATTGTTCCGTGGTGACTGCCAGCTACAAGCTGCGGGATGGAAGGGTTAACACCATCGGACTGATCGGCCCCACCAGAATGCAGTACGGCAAAGTGATGGCGGTACTGGGAGAGGTGGGACGTGCGCTTGGCGCTGTTCTGGACGAGCAGGAGAGAACGACAGATGAAGAAAAAGAAACACGATAAAAAGCGGTTCCTCTTTCCGGATGGAAAGAAGAACAGCAAGGAAAGGACGAAGGGCATGAACGAAGAAACTGAGAATCGAGTACCGGAAGAGCAGGCAGCCGAGCCGGTGACTGCGGAGGAAACTACCGCGGCAGAAGCAGAAAAAGAGGAAGCCTGTGAGGACGTCGACCCAGTGGAGACCCTTAAGAAGGAACTTGAAAAGCAGAAAGCCCAGGCAGACGAATACCTGGATCTGGCTCAGCGGCAGAAGGCGGAATTCGCCAATTACCGGAGACGGACCGAAGGGGTTCGCAAGGAAGCCTATGATGATGGAAGAAGGGATACCCTTTCCCAGATGCTTTCGGTGCTTGACAATCTGGAGCGCGCCCTGGATGCTGCTGCAGAAGATTCCCCGATGCGGGAAGGCGTGGATATGGTTCTGCGCCAGATGAAGGATATCCTGACCAAGATGGGAGTCGAAACAATAGATCCTCTGGGACAGCCTTTTGATGCGCAGACCATGAATGCGGTAATGCAGGGAACTTCCGAAGAGGGCGAACCCGGAACGGTATGCATGGTGCTGCAGAAAGGTTATCAGCTTGCCGGCCACGTAATCCGGCATGCAATGGTTAAGGTGGTTGCGGGCTGACACCCGTTTCACATAAATAAAGACATTCACTTCTAAAACAAGTTTGGAGGAAATATATATGAGCAAGATTATTGGTATTGACCTTGGTACTACAAATAGCTGCGTCGCCGTAATGGAAGGCGGAGAACCTGTTGTTATCCCTAACGCGGAAGGAGCCCGCACGACTCCGTCTGTTGTTGCATTCACCAAGAGCGGTGAGCGTCTGGTCGGCCAGGTCGCAAAGCGTCAGGCCGTTACCAATCCGGACCGCACCATCATCTCCATCAAGCGTGATATGGGCAGTGACCGCCGGATTAACATCGATGGAAAAGAATATGCTCCGCAGGATATCTCTGCCATGATCCTCATGAAACTGAAGAGCGATGCAGAGGCTTACCTCGGTGAGACGGTCTCTGAGGCTGTTATTACCGTACCTGCTTACTTCAGCGACAGCCAGCGTCAGGCAACCAAGGATGCAGGACGTATTGCCGGCCTGGATGTAAAGCGTATCATCAACGAGCCGACCGCTGCTTCTCTGGCATACGGCCTTGATAAGGAAGACTCTCACAAGATTCTGGTTTACGACCTGGGCGGCGGCACCTTCGATGTGTCTCTGCTGGAAGTCGGCGATGGCGTCTTTGAAGTGCTGGCCACCAACGGCAACACCCATCTGGGCGGCGATGACTTCGATCAGCGCATCATCAACTACCTGGCTGAGGAATTCAAGAAGGAAAACGGCATTGATCTGAAGCAGGACCGTATGGCCCTCCAGCGTCTGAAGGAAGCTGCCGAGAAGGCGAAGATCGAGCTGTCCGGCGTCATGTCCACCAACGTGAATCTGCCGTTCATTACTGCAGACGCCAATGGCCCCAAGCATCTGGATATGACCCTTACCCGTGCAAAGTTCGATGAACTGACCCGCGATCTGGTGGAAGCAACCGTACAGCCGATGCAGAATGCTCTGCGTGATGCCGGCGTTACCGCCAGTGAAGTGGACCGTGTTATCCTGGTCGGCGGTTCTACCCGTATTCCTGCAGTTCAGGAAGCGGTCAAGAAGATGATCGGCAAGGAGCCCTACAGGAACATCAACCCGGATGAGTGCGTTGCTGTTGGCGCTGCAATTCAGGGCGGCGTGCTTGGCGGCGAGGTAAAGGATGTTCTGCTTCTGGATGTTACTCCGCTGTCTCTGGGCATTGAGACCATGGGCGGTGTGTTTACCCGTCTGATCGACCGGAACACCACCATCCCGTGCAAGAAGTCCCAGATTTTCTCCACCGCTGCAGATGGACAGACTAGCGTCGAAGTACATGTCCTGCAGGGCGAGCGTGAAATGGCGGCCGGCAACAAGACCCTCGGCCGTTTCCAGCTGACCGGTATTGCTCCTGCTCCCCGTGGCGTGCCGCAGATTGAAGTTACCTTCAACATCGACAGCAACGGTATCGTCAATGTTTCTGCCAAGGATCTCGGAACCGGCAATGAGCAGCAGGTTACCATCACCAGCAGCACGAATCTGTCCGAGGATGAAATCAAGCAGCGTGTCAAGGAAGCCGAGCAGTATGCGGCAGAGGATAAGAAGCGGAAGGAAGAAGTCGAAACGCTCAACCGCGCTGACAGCATGATCTTCGAAGTGGATAAGCAGCTCAAGGACCTCGGCGACAAGCTGTCTCCGGATGACAAGGCTACCGTTGAGAACGAACTGCAGGCCTTCAAGAAGGTCCGTGAGACCAATGATGCGGAGCAGATCAAGACCGCAATGGAGAACTTCACCAAGAAGGTCTATGATGTGTTCGGCAAGATCTACCAGCAGCAGGCACAGCAGAATCCTGGCGCAGGTCCTGACGGCGCTTCCTATACGCAGAACACTGCCAACAGTGACGGCGCAACGGATGCCGACTACGATGTTCACTGATTAAATCCGGTTCAGACCGGTGTCATATAACACATTTCATGCACGGGGCCGCCGCCACAGAAGTGACGGCGGCGCGCGTGCGTTAAAGACAGGTGGTGACTGCTGTGGCAGATAAGAGAGACTATTATGAGGTTTTGGGCGTCAATAAAAACGCCTCTGATGATGAACTGAAAAAAGCCTACCGGAAAGCGGCCAAATCCTGCCATCCTGATTTGCATCCCGATGATAAGGAAGCGGAGGCCCGTTTCAAGGAAGTCAATGAAGCCTATGAGGTGCTTTCCGATCCCCAGAAGCGTGCAAGGTATGATCAGTTCGGCTTTGAGGATCCCACGATGGGCGGCGGCGGCGGATATAGCAGCGGATTCAGCGGATTCAGCGGTTTTGGCGATCTGGATGACCTGTTTGACATGTTCGGCGGATTTGGCGGCGGTTCAAGGAGCCGGCGGCAGAACGCCCCTACACGCGGCAGCGATCTTCAGTACAATCTGCGTCTGACCTTTGAGGAAGCGGCCTTCGGCTGTAAGAAGGAATTCAAGTTCCAGCGTAATGCGGTGTGTGACAATTGTCACGGTACCGGTGCAAAACCGGGTACCAGCCCGACCAATTGCACGGTTTGCGGCGGAACCGGCCAGCAGCGCGTGACCATGAATTCTCCGTTTGGACAGGTCCAGAGCATGCGGACGTGCCAGGCGTGCGGAGGCAAGGGCAAGGTTATTAAGGAACGCTGTTCCAAGTGCGGAGGCAGCGGATTCTCCAGAATTACGAGAACGGTTAACATCACGGTTCCTGCTGGTGTCGATGACGGACAGAACTTCAAGACGATTCCCGGAGAAGGTGAACCCGGACGCAATGGCGGTCCCGCCGGTGATCTCTATATTACCTGCTCCGTGGCACCGCACAAGATTTTCAAGCGGGATCGTTTTGACATCCATTGTGAGGTTCCGATTTCCTTTACACAGGCTGCGATTGGCGGAGAAATCGATGTTCCCACGCTGGAAGGATCCACCAAGTATAATATTCCTGCGGGTACGCAGGAAGGAACCCGTTTCCGCATCCGCAATCAGGGCATTCAGCAGTTCCGCGGTACCAGTAGAGGGGATCTCTACTTTACGGTACATGTGGAGGTTCCGAAACATCTTAATGAGAAGCAGAAGAACCTGCTGCGTGAATTCGAGGACTCCCTGAATGGACGGGAATACGAGCGCAGGAAATCTTTCGGCGATCAGCTGGCAGATTACATGAAGTCCAATGCGGACAAGTTCCGGGAAGTATTTGGCAAGGATAAGAAATAAAAGCGCAGTTTCTGCGCTTTTTTGGATGAAGGAGAAATATCATGGATTGGCTTGAACTGACGATACATACCACCACCATGGGCGCTGACCTGGTCAGCGATGTCCTCATGAATGCGGGGGCGGAAGGAACCCAGGTGGAAGACCGTTATGATGTGCTTTCCAGCAGGAAAGAAGATGGTATGTGGGACATGATTGATGAGGATGTTCTCTCCCATATGGCAGAGGATGTGCTGGTCAAGGCATTTTTTCCCATGACCAGCAATGCTGCGGAACTGCTGCCCGGGCTCTCGGAGAAGATGAAGGAACTCTTGTCCATGCAGCTTGGATTTGACATCGGCTCCCTGAACATCGACACCGAGCAGGTGAAAGATGAAGACTGGGCGGAGAACTGGAAGAAGTATTACAAACCCATGAAAGCCGGAAAACGTCTGGTGATCAAGCCGAGCTGGGAAAAATATGACGCTGCTCCATCCGATCTTGTCATTGAAATCGATCCGGGCATGGCGTTTGGTACCGGAAGCCATGAAACAACCAGCATGTGCCTTGCTACCCTGGAAGATGTGATTACGCCGGGTTGCACCTGCATTGATGTCGGCACCGGCAGCGGAATCCTGGGACTGGCTGCAGCAAAGCTTGGCGCCTCGGATGTTCTTGCAATCGACCTGGATGCGGACGCGGTGAAAACCGCCAAAGAGAATGTCATCAAAAATGGTCTTGCGGATACCGTCCGTGTCGTCCACGGAGATCTGCTCGAAAAACAGGATGAAGTCGCGGATGTGATTGTTGCCAATATTATTGCGGACGTTATCTGCTATCTGGCGGGACCCGTTCGCTCCCATCTGAAAAAGAACGGAACATTCATCTGTTCCGGAATTCTTGACAGTCGCGAAGAAGATGTGATGAATGCGCTGACGGTACATGGATATACGCTCAGAAAGCGCATTCAGAAGGGGGACTGGGTCTGCCTGGTGGCAGGACTGGAGTAAAAGATTATGCATCGTTTTTTTGCAGCACGGGATGGAGAGCTTGCACGGCTGTCTTCAGAGGACAGCGAGCATGCGCTTCGTGTCCTGCGTCTTAAAGCGGGGGACATGGTTGAACTGGTGGTGGAAGATTCGCGCTTTAAGGCAGAAATCACCGATACAGAGGGAAATGTCTGCTGCAGGCTACTGCAGCCGCTGGAAGACACGGAAGCGCATACCCAGGTGACGCTGTTTATGGGGCTCCCCAAAGCGGATAAAATGGAATGGATTGTTCAGAAGGCAACAGAACTCGGCATTGCATGGATTGTACCGGTTTTCATGCAGAGAAGTGTTGTAAAACTGAATGAAAAGGACGCAGCGAAGAAAGTGGATCGGTGGCAGAAAATTGCCAGAGAAGCAGTAAAGCAGTGCGGACGTGTCCAGGTACCGGTTATCGAACCGGTGCAGACGCTTTCACAATGCAGGGATGCCATGCGCTCCATGGACCTGATGCTTGTTCCCTGGGAAGAAGCACATGCTGAAAGTCTGCGCAGAGTGGTTTTGAATCACGACAGTGCGGAAAAGATAGGCATATTAATCGGACCGGAAGGCGGCATCGATGCGGAAGAAATCGGTCAGCTGGCGGATATTGCGGTTCCTGTTACCCTGGGTCCGCGCATCCTCCGCACGGAAACGGCTGCCATTTCTGCAATCGCAGGCGTGATGCTTCTGAAGGGAGAGCTTGACTGATACCATTTTGAGTCCCTGAATGCATCTCAGCATGATGGAGGTCTTCTGCTGGATTTTCATCTTCTTCGGCCCTGAGGGCAAACGATAACTCCATCGTTTTGCCAACCGGATCATTCCGTGGGGCCGGAGCTTCTGCCTGTAAAGGCATCCCGACGTAATGACAGGCAGGTATCTGTGCAGTTTCGACGTTCCTGTTGATTCTCTGAGTATGTTACGGTATTCATTGGCGCTTCTCTGCTGAGAAGCGTTTTTTGACAGGAAACACAATGGCATATGGACTTTTCCGGAAACGACCGAAGCGGATAACATTTCTGCTTGTAGTATCTGGTAACCCGGAAGAAAAGGACGGATGCAAACGTTATATTGACAGAGAAGAAAAAGGTGACTGCAGTATACCGTTCGAGAGGCCGTCTTTTCCGGAGGATTACGGATGCTTCAAGATACAGGGAAACTGCAGAAATGCCCTGGAGAGGAGATTTGTCTTTTAGTCTCATTTCCTTATTTCGCCAACAAAACAGCATGAAGGAGATAAGTTCAATGAAAAGGAAAGCTATGGTCATCGCGGCTGTATTGATTTGCATTTTTGCCCTTCCGGCTCTGGCTGAATGGGCTACGGTGAAGAATTACAATCAGGGTGACAGGCTGAACCTGAGGGCCAAGCCCAGCGTTTCGGCAATGTCCTACGGCAAGTATTACAGTGGAACAGCGGTGCAGGTTCTGGCTCGCGATGCTGGAAACGGATTTTCCCGTGTTCGCGTGGGATTGGGGAACGGCATTGGTGAACTGGAAGGATATATGCAGACCCAGTATCTTGCCTTTGGAAGCGAACAGAATACCGTGCGGGACGAAAGGCCTACCGTCGTCCTGCGTTCCAGCGATGGAAGAAGAGTCTTCATCAGGGACTATAATAACGGAAGCAACATGGGTGCGGTCGACAGCGGTTCCGCGGTTACTGTTCTGGGGGTTGGAAGCAAGATGCTTCATGTCATTGCCGGTCCGGACACAGTAGGATTCGTTTCCTCGGAACTGGCAACCCCGCGGCTCTCTTTCTCAAAAGCAGGATCGGGATCAACCCAGCCGGCATCCGCTAACCGTTATTTGTATGTGTGGGATCCCAACCGGAGGGGGAACCGGCTCAACCTGAGAAAGGAAGCTTCCAAAAACAGTACAGCTCTTGGAAAGTATTATCCGGGTACAGAGGCTGCTCCCACCGGAAAAATGCAGAATGGTTATATTGAGGTCCGGGTCGGCGGCGTTACGGGATGGTTTGATTCGGAATATCTGCTGGAGTGGGTGCAGACGGATGAACGCCCCGTTGTGACTGTTACCAGTCAAAATGCAGTAATCCGAAAGCAGCCTACGGTACAGTCCACAGGACTGCTTCGGGTGGACAGAGGTTCAAGGCTGACGGTCCTGGGGGTCCGGGCGGATAATTATCTGCATGTTGAAATCAATGGCACTTGCGGATTTATCTACAGCGATGAGGTTACTCCGCATATTTCGTACTCCAGATAAAAGTGTCCGTCGGAAGGAAAAAGGAAATAGACCAGGCAGGGCGCCGGGATATCTGCGGATATCCGGCGCTTTTTTGCATGCTGCGAATTATGGGGGATTAGCAGGACTGTTCTCTGCAGTCTGTTTACGTCCCCGTACTATTGCAAAAGCTTTCAGGCGGTAATGGGATTCGCTTCTGCCAGACGGAGTATGAAACGGTATTGCTTTTACCCCAGCGGATTCCGTATGGATGACCAAACAGATGGGGATAGCCTATTTTTCAGTGGCAGGTTATACAGGGCTTTCCGCTTCTTGACAAAGCAAAAACCAGTCCGATTCATGATCGAACTGGTTTTTTCTATTGGCCTTTTAATGGAAAGCTATTTCTTTTTACATCATGCTGCGATAGAGTGCTGCAATCTCGTCCGTGTTGGTATCGCGGGGATTCCCGGGGCAGCAGGCATCTGCATAAGCGGACTCGGTGAGGAAGGCTACGTCTTCTTCCTTCAGGATTCCTTTCAGATTGGCGGGAATTCCGACATCTGCGGAAAGCTTCTTGACGGCGGCGATGGTTGCGAGTGCAGCGGATTCGTCGTCCATGGCGTCGATGCCGTCAACGCCCATTGCCTTGCCGATGGCGCGATAACGCTTGCCGGCTACCGGCATGTTATACTCGAGGCCGAAGGGAAGGATGATGGCGCAGGCTACGCCATGAGGAGTGTCATAAAGTGCGGAAAGACCGTGTGCCATGGAGTGGACAATGCCAAGACCGACATTGCTGAAGCCCATGCCTGCGATATACTGGCCGAGTGCCATGCCTTCACGTCCGTCCGGATCGTTGGCAACTGCAGCGCGCAGGTTATGGCTGATGAGACGGATTGCTTCGAGATGGAACATATCCGAAATAGCGCAATGGCCCTTGGTGATATAGCCTTCAATTGCGTGGGTCAGTGCGTCCATACCGGTTGCAGCGGTAAGGCCGCGGGGCATGGTGGACATCATATCGGGATCCACCACAGCAACCTCGGGAATGTCGTTGACATCCACGCAGACAAACTTGCGCTTCTTCTCAACGTCCGTGATAACGTAGTTGATGGTCACCTCAGCAGCGGTACCGGCAGTGGTGGGGACTGCAATGGTGAACACCGCATGCTGCTTCGTGGGGGCAACGCCTTCCAGGGAGCGGACATCTGCAAATTCGGGGTTGTTGATAATGATGCCGATGGCCTTGGAAGTGTCCATCGCGGAACCGCCGCCGATGGCAACGATGGCGTCAGCGCCGCATGCCTTGAAGGCAGAAACGCCGTTCTGCACGTTTTCAATGGTCGGATTCGCCTTGATATCGCTGTAAACGGTGAAAGGAATCTCGGCCTTGGCAAGAAGGTCGGTAACCTTAGCGGCCACGCCGAACTTGATGAGGTCCGGATCGGTGGCGACAAAGACGTGCTTTACGGCACGGCGGGTCAGTTCGGGTACGATGTTTTCGATAGCACCATGTCCATGATAGGAAACAGGATTAAGAACAATACGGTCTGCCATTTTATTCTCCTCCCTTGATTAATCGAGATAGCCTTCGCGGGCTTTGACGGAGAAGCGGCCTTCCAGCTGATGCATCTGCTCGTCCGTGATGGTATTGACCAGAGGCAGATGGGCGATCTTCATATAGATTTCTGCAGCTTTTTCGGCGGTTTCAATGAGGCCGAAGGTTTCGTCCAGATCCTTGCCGGCACCGTAGATGCCATGCTGTGCCCAGACCACAAGACGTGCAGTGTTCATCTTTTCTGCGGTGGCTTCACCGATCTCATTGGTGCCGCACAGCATCCAGGGGAGAACATTGACGCCGTCGGGGAAAACCACGATGCATTCCGTGCACATCTGCCAGAGCGTACGGGTGAAAGCACGTTCATCCAGGGTATGGACATAGGTCATTGCCAGCAGATTGGCGGGGTGGCAGTGCATTACGACATGGTTCTTCGGGTCAACTGCCAGACGGGCCATGTGGCTCATCATATGTGCCGGGAATTCGCTGGTGAATTGGCCGCCATCCTCGTAACCCCACAGAAGTTCGGCATCACGACCCTGGTTGATCAGGCGGACGATACCGAGGTTCACTGCAGGAGCAACTTCGACATTTTTGAAATACTTGCCGGTGCCGGTGACCAGGAAGTATTTGCCCTCGAGTGCAGGTGCTTCAAAACCGGTGGGAATGGTCCGCTTTACAGCGGTAATGTCAAGATACTCCTTGACAGAAGACTCTTCGAGCAGCAGAGAAATATTTCCGCCGTTGCGCTCATCCCATCCGTGGGCATACATGTTGCTTGTCGTACGAACCATTTCGACGACAAAAGGTGCAGTTAAAATGTCCTTCATTGTAGTTGCCTCCAAAATGTTTTTATATCGGATTATGATGAAAGGGAAACAATTAAACACTAAGTAATTTAAGGTATATCCGGTTTTTCTTCCTGAAACACATCAGATGATAATACAGATCGTCCTTTTTTTCCATGTCGTAAATTGATGAAAAAGTGTCCGGAATTATACAAGAAAAATGCCTTGATGTGCCTGCTGCCATGCTTCTTAAAAGGAAGAAGGAAATGCGGAACGGCCCATTCGCGTCCGCTCATCCGGCAGGGAAGGAAAACCAGCATGCCGGCTTAATCAGCCGTATTTCTGGTGAGGTCCCGAAGCCAGATATATTTCTTATACCGAAGGTATACCGCGGGGATTTTGACAATCTCGTCGAGATTGACGATGCAGTATACAAGAAGCGGCGGGGCTTTGAAGACGAAGGCGGCAAGGAAGCCCGCCGGAAGGGAAAAGCACCACATTGCGCCGATATTGCCGTACATATCGAAGGCAGAATCGCCGCCGGCACAGAATACCCCGTCGAGCACGGTGTGGTTGACCGACTGAAACATCAGATTGATGCCGCAGAAGATAAGCATGCCCTGCAGGTATCCGGAGGCCGTTTCAGTCAGCGGAGCAAGGGCGACGATGAGCGGGGAGAGGGCAATGAGTACAAGTCCGGTCAGTATGCCGGCAATAATGGAAAGATGGGTGAGTCGCTTCCCGTATTCCTTGCCGAGGGGAAGATTACCGGTACCAAGCGCATTTCCGACGATGATGCCGGCACCATTGCCGAGGCCTCTTGTAAAGCATGCCGTCAGACTTCTGGCGATTCCGGTGATGGAATGGGCTGCCACAGCATCGCTTCCCATATGGCCCATGATGACGGAATACAGGGTGTAGGCGATGCCCCAGACCAGGGAAGCCAACAGCAACGGACTGGTGTATTTCCAGAAATCCCGGATCAGTTCGGGCTGGGGAACGAAGAGGCGGTTCCAGTACATATGGATGACAACCTGCTTCCGGCCGGATCCGGGAATATCCATGTCCGTCGGCTTGCTTACGGCAGCAATGGAGCAGACCAGCTCGGTGGCGCGTGCAATGACGGTGGCTACTGCGGCACCGACGATGCCCTGCTTTGGAGCGCCGAGCAGGCCGAAGATCAGTATGGCATTCAGCACGATATTGAGGATGACGGCCAGGGAACTGATGCGGGAGGCTACAGAGGCTCTGCCGGTGGTTTTGAGCACGGTCAGGTAAACCTGGGAAACGGTACAGAGAATATAGGACAGCGCTACCGTGCGAAGATAGGATGCCCCGCTGGCGATCAGGTCGCTTTCACTGGTGAAAAAGTGCATGATGCCTCTGGGGAAAAGCAGGCAGGCCAGGGTCACCAGCGAGCCGATGATGCTCATGTAAAGCAGATTTGCCGGAATCAGGCGTTCAATAACAGTGTGGTTTCCCTTGCCCCAGTACTGGGAAGCAAGGATGCTGAGTCCGCCGGTGATGCCGATGATGAACAGATTCAGGACAAACTGAATCTGACCGCCAAGGGATACGGCGGAAAGGGAAGTCTGGTCCACAAATCCGAGCATCAGTGCATCTGTTGCACTGACAAGGGCCAGCATGAATGCCTGGAGGGCAAGCGGGAGTACGATGGAGATCAGGCGGGAGAAAAAATCATCTTTCTGTGTCATGTTCATCAGCAGCGGTGTGAGCTGTCCTTCCTGAAAAAACTAAATTGGATAAAAGAGGCGGGATGTAAGAAATTCATCCGGGAATAGGTAAAGCCGGAAGCAGGGCCTGACAAAAAAACAGAGGTGCTGCCGGACAGAACAGCACTCTGCAAACAGGCATAACAGAATCAGGCATGGAGGAAATAGAGGGGATGCCGTTTCTTGCCCTTGTGAATTCAGTCTGTAATTCTCAAAACATTCCAGCTGAGCGGGGAAAGACGGACTTCAAAGGTGCCATCTTCGCTGAACAAGGGCTTTTCTGAATGAGGAACAACGTTATCAGGATTCTCTTCCGTATTGACGGCAAGCGGATCAGAATGCGTGAGACAGATGTGCTCGAGCTTTGAGAGAGAAGAGAAGGAGCGGAGATCCAGCTTCAGCACGCAGTCTTCCTGAAGATCCCGGTTTACACAGAAGACGGTGACATTGCCGGTACTGTCCACGGTGGCAGCAGCGTCGACGACGGGCACCTTTTCATATTCCCTGCAGTCATAGACCGGCGTGTCGACCAGGACGTTCAGGGCCGTTCCCCGGCCGTAATTCGATACATGGAGGAACGGATAGAAAATGGTCTGACACCAGCTGGGGCCGCCATTGCGCGTCATGATGGGGGCGATGACGTTGACGAGCTGGGCAAGGCAGGCGATTTTGACCCGGTCTGCATTGCGCAGGAAAGTAAGAAGCATGGATCCTGCAAGAAGGGCATCCTCCAGGGTGTAGATATCCTGAAGCAGCGGGAGTGCCTGCCCCCATTTCTTCTCCTTGCGCAATTCGGCATCCTGGCCGTGAGAGTGATACCAGACGTTCCATTCATCAAAAGAGAGGTTCAGCTTCTTCTTCGAGTGTTTTTTGCCTTTGACCGCATCGCAGATGGAAGCGACGGTACGAATGAAGTCCTCAAGGTCCATGGTGCTTGCCAGGAAGGTCGGGGTATCCATATTGGTCTTTCCGTAATAGCGATGGAGGGAAACGTAGTCAACGTTATCATAGCACTCATTCAGCATGGTCAGTTCCCAGTCGCCGAAGGTAGGCATCATGGAACTGGAGGATCCGCAGGCAACCAGCTCAATGCTGGGGTCTACCCATTTCATGAGCTTTGCCGCTTCATTTGCGGCACGGCCGTATTCATAGGCGGTCTTCTGGCCCATCTGCCAGGGGCCGTCCATCTCGTTGCCGAGACACCAGAGTCGGATGTTGAAAGGCTCGGCAGCACCGTTCTGAATGCGCAGATCCGACCATTTTGTACCGGAGGGATGATTGCAGTATTCAACGATATCCTTGGCGTTTTCAGGCCCGCGGGTACCGAGGTTTACGGCATACATCACTTCCGAGTCTACCTGCCTGCAGAAAGATACAAATTCATGCAGACCGACTTCGTTGGTTTCCGTCGTATCCCAGGCCAGATCCAGACGGCGCGGACGGCTTTCCTTAGGGCCGATGGAATCTTCCCAGCGGAAACCGGATACAAAGTTTCCACCCGGGTAGCGGATGACAGGGATGCGGAGCTTGCGGATGAGGCCCATGACATCCTGACGAAAACCTTCCGGTGTGGCTGTAGGATGGGAGGGCTCATAGATTCCGCCATAGACCGCCCGCCCGAGGTGTTCGATGAAGGAACCGAAGAGGCGCGGGTCAATTGGTGCGATGGTGTAATCACGGTCAAGAATAACAGCGGCTTTTTTCATGGCTTATTCCTTTCCTTGAAGATCTTATTGGATGCTCTGAAAAGAGATGGGATGTTTGTGAGCATTATACCAGAGAAAACGGGATGGAAAAAGAGAAAGAACAGGAATTCACCAGCTTCGTTGTGCTGAAATTCAATCCTGGACAGGGGTGCGGAGGAAAAAAAGCGCAGCAGAGGGAATCCTTGAATATTACGCAGGCGGAGAGGTACGGCGATAAAGCAGCTTTTCGGACAGAATTCAACACAGGGACCGGAAACAGACTGTCAACACTTCACGATTTTTTGCCAAATTTCATGTTACGAAAAATTTTTAAAAAAGTGTTGACAAAAGAAATTGGTTTTGATAAAATACCAATCTGTTGAAAGCAACACGCCAAAGTGGCTCAGTCGGTAGAGCAGCGGTTTCGTAAACCGCAGGTCAAGGGTTCGAGTCCCTTCTTTGGCTCCATTCGAGGTGTAGCGCAGTTTGGTAGCGCGTTTGGTTCGGGACCAAAAGGTCGCTGGTTCAAATCCAGTCACCTCGACCATCTAGAGCAGTCCAATGACTGCTCTTTTTTTGTTTCTGTGAAGGAACGGACCGGAAGCTTATCCGGCTTTCGGATAGGCCGGTGAAAAGCAGGAAAGCCCCTCCTGAGTGCAGCAGAAGCAGTTTTCCGCAGACGGTAATCAGAACTTCGGAAAAGGGAAAGTGCCAGCCGGCACGACTTAGTTTCGGAGAGGAGAACAGAAGAGGGAAGCCGGAAGAACCTGGAAACAGGAAAATCTTCCGGCTTTTTCCGTTTTTGGAAAGATAAGGATCAGGACCGTTACGGAAAGGAACGGCAGACGGGGCCAGAGAAAGGATGGAGCGGGCCGCAGCGGAAAACTCCGTGCAGCGTGGATGAACTGGATGACAGATCGGAAGAGCGCGAAGGGATTAGCTGCGGTACGGAACCTATCTGGCCAGGGTAGCCATTGTGGTATCTCGGATAACAATGCAAGTTCCTGGAGCAGATTCGGAAATGCTCCGTCATATGGAATGGAAAAAGATAAACCCGGAGAAGGATAAAACCGGGACAAAAGAGGAAACGGAACGCGCTTTCTACGGTCCCTCCGAAGGGAAAATGGCTTTTCGGATTTGCTGAAACATGCAACTGTTTTAACAATATATGGAAAAATCGGATCTGAAAGGACGGAGGCAGGTGCGGAAAGGAGGCCGGCTTTTTTCATGCCGGCAGCAGACGGCCCTTCAGAAAAAAATCGAAAATTGATACTTGATTTGCTCCGCGAAATGTAATATAATGTGATTTAGAGGTGCAAAAAGATGATACAGACGACAGACATGATATTGGAAAGGCTATCGGATTACAAGGCACCTGCCAATAAACTATCCAGAATGGTCCGGGAGGGAAAATGGATTCCTCTGACACGCGGAGTGTATGAGACGAATCCGGAAACTCCCGGACATTTACTGGCAGGCAGTATCTACAACCCGTCCTATCTGTCCTTCGAATATGCACTTGCATATCACGGACTGATACGGAATGCGGTGACCGTCTTCACGTCGGCGACCTTTTCAAAAAGGAAGACAAAGGATTATCAGAACGCCTTTGGAAGATTTACGTACCGGGATGTGCCGGAAACTGCTTATCCGAGGGAGGTGCAGATGAAGAAGGAAGGGGATTACTACTTCCAGATTGCTAGCCCCGAAAAAGCACTCTGCGACCAGTTGTACAAGCTGCCTCCGGCCAAGAACAAAAGGGACTTAAGGGAATTCCTGGAAGTACATTATGAAATCGATGGTGCACTGATCCGAAGACTTGACAGAAAGACTCTGAAAAATCTGATTCCATGCTATCCTTCGCGCAACCTGAAACTGTTTGGCGAGATACTGGAGGATGCAGGATGAATACATTACTGGAACAGATGAAAAAAACCCGTGCAAGGGAATTTGCACAGGATGAGAAAGTTGCGCTTCGGGGGGTTTTTCAGGAAATTGTCCTGTGCGGCCTTGCAAGAAGTGGTTTCTTTGAAAAGGCCGCTCTTTGCGGAAGTACTGCACTCCGTCTGTGTTACGGACTGGACCGGTTTTCTGACTCGCTGGAATTCGTGACGAAGAAGGAAGGAGAAATGCTTTCTTTTGATAAGTATTATCCTTCCGTACTGAAGGAAGCGGCCTCCTTTGGAGTTGCCGTGAAAAGGGTGGATACCGGACCGGCTGGATTCATGAATCTGCAGTTTAACGAGAACGGTGAGGATGAAAAAATACAGGTGCTCTGCAGATTGATCTATCAGGAGAAAGGGAAGGACGGATGTGAACACCGCTACCGGCTGCTGCCGGTACCCTATGAACTCTGCCTGCTGGATGCGCCCACCCTTCTGGCGGAAACCATCAGCAGTCTTCTGCATCAGAACAGCAGACGGCTGAAGGGAACCGATCTTTACGATTATATCTTTCAGATATCGAGAGGTTCGGAGGTTAATCTTTCCGGACTTCAGGGGATGCTGGAAAAAGATGGAAGACTGTCCCCGCAGCCATGTACGATTGAGTCGGTACGGGATATGCTCTGCGGACAGTTCCAGACACTTGATTTCAAAAAACTGGCAGCGGAAGTGGATCCCTATATCCGGGATCATGCAGCGCTTCAGCTATGGAATGCAGATTTCTTCTGCAAAGTAACGGAAAAGCTTCAGGCCGTGAGTTAAGGAGATCACTGCCTGAATCGATAGAGTGGACGAAAGGGGAACCAACATGACAAACAAAAGATTCGATTCCGATGATTTTGACAACAATCAGCGCGATAATCCCTATGATGACCTGATGGATGATGAGTACGAGGATATGGAGGATGAAGAGCCGGAGGCAGAGGAGCCGGATGAAACGGACGATGAGGACGATACGGACGAGGAAGACGATGACAATGCAGGAAAACGCAAAGGCGGCGGGGGAGTGTTTTCTTCCGGTCTGACCAGAATTCTCCTGATTATTGTTGTGGTGCTTGTCGTTGTCCTGATTGCACTGCTTCTTGCCCGGCATTTTCTTAGCAACCGGGATGTAACCGAGTCAGAGGGCCTGCCTTACAGCACGGCCAGTGATACCACTTACCAGGCAGACGACGAGGAAAGCACAGAGCTTCCGTCTCAGGTTGTCTATGATGATGAGCCTGAAGGGGTTTTTGATGATTACGGGTATAATGCGGAAGAGAATCTTCCGGTTATCTTCCCCGCGGTGGATACGGCTACATCGACACCTGTCATAACCATACAGCCAACGGCGGTTCCGACAGTGGCTCCCACACCAACGCCAATGCCGACGGTTGTTCCGACACCTACTCCGCAGCCGACCATGACGCCGCTCCCGATTATTCTGACCAATACGCCCACGCCCAGTCCCACACCGACACCCACCCCGACGCCTACGCCCAGCCCGACGCCTGAACCGACGCCAACGCCTGTTCTTGGAACCGGAACAACCAACAGGAATGCCAACCTGCGTGCGTCGGCATCTTCTACGGCGAAAAGAGTACGGGAAATCAAAAAAGGTGAAGCAGTTACGATCCATGAACTGATCATCGATAAAGACAAAAACACCTGGTACCGGATCACGGTGGACAGTTCCCATTTTGAAGGTTTCATGCGCGATTACTGCATCAAGCTGGATAAGCCCATCGATACGCCGACACCGACGGAAATCCCGGAGAGTTCGGGAACAGAAGAGGTTCAGCTGGTGGAGATTGATCCGAGCGTACTCGGAACGGGAAAAACAAATCATGATGCCAATCTCCGCAAGTTTATGAATGGCACGGTTCTGACCCAGCTGCGCGAAGGCAAAAAGGTTAACATTCTTGGGGCAGAATTCGATAAAAAAGGAAAAATCTGGTATCATGTACGCCCGGACGGCAGCAAAACCGAGGGGTATATCCTTGCTTCCCTGATCAATCTGGATAAAGGAGTCGTCATTCCTGCTCCCGTTCCCACGGCGGCACCCACATCGACCCCGGCTCCGGAAGCTTCGCAGAATTCCGTTTCCTCTTCCGAACTTCCGCCCAGCAATACCATTCTGGACAGAGAAATCATTGGCAGGGCAGCAACAAACCGGGCTGCAAATGTCCGCAGCAAGCCGGTCTCCAATGCCAAGGTTGTCCGTCAGCTTTCCAAAAACGTGAAGCTCTTTATCCTGGGAGTGTATATGAACCAGGGAGAAGTATGGTATGAGGTAAGCACAGAGACCGGAAAAGTACACGGCTATGTACGCGATTATGTTATTCAGGTGATGCAGATCGATGATGCGCATAAGGAACCGGTGGAATACACCGAGTAAGAAGCACGGCGTGAACAGAAGAAAAAGGTAAGCCTGAAATTCATCATGCATCCAAGCTGTTTGGATGCATGATTTTTTGGGCTTTCAAAAGAAAAGCTGTGAGACAGGGAATGAACCTTGACGTTCCCGTTTCACAGCATTTTTCTTATTGTTCGAGCCAGGCGGCAGGATATCCGAATTCCCTGGAAACCTGTTCCGCATAGAAGTCCGCACTCTCCTGGTCAGGGAAGAGAATGATATAGGAAAGATCCATGGACAGGTAGTCACGGATGAAAACGATCAGGGAATACCCGGATTCGTCAGAGTCCTCTGTATGGAGAGAGGAGGTGTAGATAAAATGATCGCCCCATTTCAGATCCGCCAGGCAGCGGTATTGATTCGTCATAAAATCATAGAAAAAGGAACAGTCCGGATCCGTTTCTTCCGGGACAGTGACAATGATCTGGGCGCTGTCGCTGGACACAATGCTGAAAAGAGGGGTATCTCCGTAATACGTCTTCAGCAATCCGTCCGGATCCGAAAGCGTTAGAGGCGTGCCATTGGCGATGGAAATGCGGTAATCCGAGAACGGAAAGGACGGATTTCCGGCCAGCGAGGAAGCGGCTGTGTCGCCGGTCAGAAAGGAAACGCCGAGGATACGGGCAGTTTCAACGGATACGGAATTCTCCGCATCTTTCCGGTATGCTACGGAGATGGTATGCGTACCTTCGGAAAGCGGGATGGAATAGGAACCGCTGCGGGAGCCTGAGAGGGCTTTCTTTCGGACACCATCAAGGCCGAAAACCAGAAAGTCACCGGGGGACTCCGAGACAAGCTCATAATTTACGCTGAAAGCACCGGGAGATTCGGCTTCGATCCGGAAGAGAATCTGGGCTTCAGTACTGTCGGCGCCGGTATTGGAGGCAGCGATTCCAGGAAATTCCGATGTATCGGAGGGGAGAAACGGATAATAATCCTCTTCCTGAAGGATGCGGATGCATGGGTCTTCAAGATTCAGCGCAGCTGCTACCGTATCCTCCGGAAACGGCGAATACGGGATTTTTTCCGGAGGCAGGGAGAGCAATGGATAGGACTCCGTATAATTCTCATCAATGAGGTGATCGAAAAGACTACGGTAAATCCCTGCGGAAGGGATAGGCCCGTTGTGGGAGAAAATGATCATTCCAAAGCGGTCAATGAACAGCTGCATGGGAAGACTCTCCTTCGAAACGCCGGATTCCCGGGTCAGTGCAGAGGTTCCTGCAAGGCTGAAGGACAGGGAGAGACCCTTTGCATAATCGGAGAGAAGAGAATCATCATCTTCCGGATCGACGGAAAGGGCAAGGACCTCGATTTCCCCGGAATAGTCCAGATAGGCTTCTTCCACTCTCGGAAAATCCTCGAAGCAGGAATAGGAGCTTGTGGCAAATAAATAGATCATTACGCCCTTCTTTTCCGAGAGGGCATCATGAAGCGACCAGTCCTGTCCCGTGATGCATTGGACGGTGAAATCCTCCATCTTCTGAAGGAGAGGAGAAGAGAGACTTTCTGCAAGGCCGCAGGAAAAGAGAAGAAACAGGAAAAGAGGCAGAATGCGTTTCATACAGCATCTCCTTATCGAAAAGATGGAATCGAGTGTAGCCGAAAACAGGGAAAAATGCAAGAAGGAGAAGGAACAGGGGAAATGGGGGTTCTTCCGGAGCGGAACGGAAGCCTTAAAAAGCATTGCGCCGGAAAAGGGCAGTCTGTCAAATCTTCAGGAAGGCGGACAGAATATGTTCCGCGTAAGGGAAACGCCAGGGTGGAGAAAACCGGAGAATAATGCATGCGATTTCAAAAAAATGCCCGGCGCACAGCCTGTGAACCGGGCAGAAAGCCGGTTCCTGCAGAAAAACAGCCGGGGGGAAGGAAAGAGAAATCAAATAAATGGGAAATACGCGTTGAAAGACCTTTTAAAATCGTGTATAATGAAGGCGACTATGTGGAAGGGAGTGCTGCAAAATGGATTCTGGTCGTGATACCCAGCATTTCAGGGCTGTCAGTGACAATCCACAGGACGCCAAGACGATTCTCCTCAGCGTGTATCAGGCGCTGTCCAATAAGGGATATGACCCTATAACACAGATGGTTGGTTACCTGATCAGTGGCGATCCAACATATATTACAAGCTATCAGAATGCGCGTTCCCTTATCTGTCGAATTGACCGGGATGAGCTGCTGGAAGAGCTTGTCCAGTTTTACATCTCAAAGAATGTGTGAGGCACATATGGAACGTTTTATCGGACTAGATATAGGAGACCGAAGAATTGGAATTGCTGTCAGCGATCCGCTGCAGATTACGGCACAGCCGCTGGAAACGTACGTCCGAAAGGGATATGGTCCGGATGTGGCGCATATACGGGAAATCGCTTCCCATTATGATGTAAAGCGCATCGTCTGCGGCCTGCCGAAAAATATGGATGGCACAGAAGGATTCCAGTCAGAGAAAGCGAAAGCCTTTGCAGCAGAGCTGGAAAAAGCAGGATTTACCATTCTCTTTCAGGATGAACGCATGACAACGATCATCGCGGAAAGTGCGCTTCTGGAAGGAAATGTGAGCCGCAATGACCGGAAAGGCAAAGTGGACATGGTGGCAGCAGCGGTGATTCTCCAGTCTTTTCTGGATGCCGGAACTTTCAGAATCCAGGATGATGCAGAGGATGCGGAAGAGGATGACGGTACGGTTTCGGTGACGGATGAGGAAGGCAATACCTACGATCTTTATCCGGTTGCTGAAGTAACATTGCACGGACGCCGGTATTCCCTGATGAATATGCTCGGAGAAGCAGAAGAGGAGAATACGGATTTTCTTGTTCTGGAACACAAGACGGATGAAGACGGTCAGGAATATCTCGAAGATATTGTGGATGAAGACATACTGGCTGCGGTTTATGAAGCCTATCTAAAGCAGACAGATAACTGAGGAAAAGGAGGTTTCCGCGATGAATTTATCGGACTTGATTTCGCCGCATTTGATGGCAGTAAAGGACCAGGATGGCAACACAGCGATGCTGATGAACCTGGCGACCATTGAATTTGAAAGAAAAGTATATCGCGTTATGGGGAACATTCATGAGACTCCAGACGGAATTGAAAACGATCTGCTGCTGGTCCGCGAAGAGGAGCGGGAAGATGGAACCTCTCTGGTGGTTGTTCATGATGAAGAGGAAGTGGGGGAAGTAATGCCCCGGTTCTTCTCGGCAGTGATGCCTGAACTGGAGTCAATGCCCGGGGTGGATATTCAGTTCGGACAGATGGGCTGCAACAGGAAGCACGGCCTTAACGAGATATGCGTCTGCGGTATGCCGGAATTTTTACAGTAGACCCTATAACTCTGTTTTCGGAAATCCCGGAAACGGAGTTTTCTTTTTGCGGCAGATGTTGCCAGGTCCCTGCCCGGGGAGAACCGGCTTTCTTCCTGCCCTGAATCAGCGGACCTCATACCCGGAAAAGCAAGAAGCTCTGGTTTTCTGCGAATGAAACCAGGGCGGACGTCCCTGCGTGGGAGAAGCAATGGAAAGGGGAATTCCGTTCATGTTCTATATCATCGCCAATGAAACGTCAGGCAGCGGCCTTGGGGCAAGGGTGCTGGAACAGGTGAAGAAAGTTCTGGAGGACCGTGGCCTCGAGTATGAGGTTCATACGACAAAGGGATCGGGAGATGCTGGAAAGCTCTCTGATGAAGCATGCAAGAGCTGGAAAACGGATATTGTCTGTCTGGGCGGCGACGGAAACAATTTTGAAATCGTCAACGGACTTGCCGGACGCTTCGCATCGCTGTACTTTGTTCCCTGCGGGACAGGAAATGATTTTGTCAAGATGCTGAACCTCTCCAAAGATCCGATAGAGGCATTTCAGGAACAGCTGGACGGGAAACCGGTAAGGATTGATGAAGGCCAGCTGAATGATTATCATTTTCTGAATGTCTCCGGCACCGGATTTGATGTGGACGTCCTGAAACGGGCATCGGCTTTCAAACGCCTCGGCAAGGGAATTCTTCCATATCTGCTGGGAATATTTGCGGCACTGAGGCATTTTCAGCCCATGCAGGTGGTTCTGACCGTGGACGGAAAAACGGAAAAGCAGAAAGTCACCCTCATTTCCATTGGAAACGGAAGCTATTTCGGAGGCGGCATGAAAGCCGTACCGCATTCAAGGATCAATGACGGCCTTTTTGATGTAATCATCGCCAAAGAGTTTGGACGGCTGAAGATTCTGCAGCTGCTTGGCAAGTTCATTTCCGGCAGGCATGTCGGAATGGAAGGCGTGAGGGAGTTTCGCTGCAGGGAAATCACCATCCGCTGTCCAGGGATGGTTATGGACATCGACGGTGAGCTGATTGAGATGGATGAAGCACATTACAGAATCCTCCCGGGAGCGCTGGAGATTCATCTGCCGAAAGGAACACAAAGCTTAACGGAAGGGAATGGTGATTAAATGGACGGGATGTCTGCTCTTTCGGAATGCTATGATGCTTTTTACAGGGCACTGGATGAAGCCGTTCGGAAGCAGGGGCCACTGGATGGCATCCTTGGCTTTGGCGGTACGGTAAGCCAGGCACCCTGCCATCGGGAGCTGGTATTGTCTGTCCGGGAGATTATCGGCAAATGGGAGGAAAAGGAGAAAGCGGCAGAGGCAGTCCGGCGCATCTTATGGGAACAGCAGGGCAGGGAAGATTCCCATGCCTATTTCACCCTGTCTGCCGTGCATGCGGAAGTGCTTCCGTTGATTTCCAGCCTTTCCCCGGAGGAGGCACTGGAATTATCCGGGGATTATGAAAGGATGCTTCCCCGCCGCAAGCGTCTTCCGGTTCAGGATGAAGTGCTACGGCAATTGAAAAAGCACGCCGGAATTACGGAAAAACGGGGATGGTTTTCCCGAAAATAAGGGAGAAACAGGTAACTTGAAGGCAGGTTCTGAAACAGAGCCTGCCTTTTTGCAGCGGAAAAAGGCTTCGGTAGACCATTTTTGTTTTCCCCAAGAGGGCAGCATGAACTGCAGTCCGCAAAGCAGGGAATCCGACGAAAGAATTTCCGGTACGGTTTCCGGTGAGCAGACGGGAAGACTGCAAAGGGCCTTTCGCCGGACGGGGCGGGGTACGGAGGACTTCAGCATTCCCCGGTGTTTTTCGCAGTACAT
Source organism: uncultured Clostridia bacterium (assembly GCA_947167215.1). Classification (GTDB taxonomy): domain Bacteria; phylum Bacillota; class Clostridia; order Christensenellales; family Aristaeellaceae; genus Ventricola. The sequence continues at coordinate 4,192 of CAMVHE010000012.1, read as the reverse complement.
TGGAAGCGAAAAGTTATTGACGATGAGGGCCTTTTCCACTAAAATGGAAAACAACAAAATGCGATGAGGTGATTCCATGACGATTGCGGATATGGTACGAGTCCTGAATGCAAAAGTGTTATTGGGGGAGGAAAAGCTGGATACACCCGTGTATACCGCATGCTGCTCTGACCTCATGAGTGATGTGCTTGCATTCGTGAACGAAAAGACAGTGCTGATTACAGGCCTCACGAACCCTCATGTCGTACGAACCAGTGAAATGCTCGATCTGAAGTGCCTCGTGTTTGCCAGAGGAAAGGTGCCGACGGATGATATTCTGGAGAGCGCGGACGAACAGGGCCTGGTCGTGCTGACAACGAAGTACACGGCATTCTCCACCTGCGGTCTGCTTTATGAGGCAGGACTGAGGGGAGTTCCGATTGAATGGGATACGGAGGGGAAAGACTGATGGAAGAATTGTTTTCAACGAATTATCCCATCAAACAGGCGGACTATGTCAGTGCCGGAAAAGCCAGCGCGGATATCAAGCGCAGACTGAAGCAGCTGGGCGTAGGGGGCGACGTTTTAAGAAGAGTGGCAGTTGCTTCCTATGAAGTGGAACTGAACCTGGTCATCCATTCCCTTGGAGGGGAACTGCGTCTGGCGGTATATCCGGAAGCGGTGGAACTGGTTTCCACCGATGTGGGACCGGGAATTCCCGATCTGGCAATGGCAATGCGGGAAGGCTATTCCACTGCGAATGAGGAGGCCCGTTCTCTGGGCTTCGGTGCAGGAATGGGACTGCCGAACATGAAACGCAATGCAGATGAATTTGACATTCAGAGCACGGTTGGGGTGGGGACCACCATCACGATGCGCTTTACCCTGGCGTAAGCATAGGGGGAGGAACAGATGATGGAGGAAAGAAGATACCATTCCGTACGCCTCGATAAGGAACGCTGCAAAGGATGCACCAACTGTCTGAATCACTGTCCGACGGAAGCCATCCGCGTGCGCGGCGGGAGAGCGCATATTCTTGACAACCTCTGTATTGACTGCGGAGAATGTATCCGTATCTGTGAATACCACGCCAAAGTTGCTTTCACCGATGCGCTTTCGAATATCAAGGCATACAAGTACAGCATCGCGCTGCCGGCACCTTCGCTTTACGGGCAGTTCCGCGGAATGACCCGGCCTGAATTTGTACTCGAAGCGCTGCTACGCATCGGCTTTGACGATGTTTTTGAAGTGGCCAGGGGCGCAGACGTGGTCACGAGGGCAATACGGGAACGTTTAAGGGAGCCGAATCTTCCGAGACCTATGATTTCTTCGGCCTGTCCTGCAGTGGTACGTCTCATTCAGGTCCGTTTTCCGGATCTGCTGGACCAGGTCATTGATATCCGTCAGCCGATGGAAGTTGCTGCTAGCATTGCGAGAAGGGAATTCTGCAAGAAGCATGACTGCCAGCCGGAAGATGTGGGATGCTTTTTCATTACCCCCTGTCCTGCAAAGATGACAGCCATCCGTACGCCCCTTGGACAGCATGAATCGGAGCTGAACGGGGCAATTTCCATGATGGAGCTTTACGGACTGCTGCTTCCGCATATTCAGGAAATGATGTCTGATCCCGACTTTGTGCCCGCGACTCGTTATGGCGTGGCCTGGGCGACATCGGACGGCGAGGCGAATGCGGTCTGCCCGGGAAACAGCCTTGCAGTGGACGGCATTCCCAATGTTATCCGGGTTCTCGAAGAAGTGGAAAACGAAAAGCTTACGGACCTGGATTACCTGGAAGGCAATGCGTGCATGGGCGGCTGCGTCGGCGGAGCACTGACTTTTGAAAATAACTATGTTGCAAAAAATGCCATCAAGAAGATGGTCAGCCAGATGCCGGATGTGCATCCGGACCAGGATGTCCCCATTTCCATGCTGAACAAGTATCCCACCCGCAATGACATGCCTTTTCTTCCCAATCCCGCGGTGAAGCTGGATGATAACCTGGCAGAGGCAATGCGGAAGATGAAGCGCATGAACGAGATTCTGGAAAGACTTCCCGGATATGACTGCGGCTCCTGCGGCTCACCTACCTGTGCGACTTTCGCAGAGGACATTGTGCGCGGATTTGCGGTAGAGCTTGACTGTATCCATCTCATGCGGAACAAGATTCAGAATATGGCCCAGCAGATGCTGGAGCTGGCACAGACAAAACGAGAATAAGGAGAACATCATGAAAGCAAATGATCTGATTACATTGATTGAAGCCGCCAACCTGACCCCCGAACTTCCTCTTGACCGGGAGATTACCTGCGGTTACTGCTGTGATCTGCTGAGCTGGGTGATGAGCCATGGCGAGGAAGGCATGGCATGGGTAACCGTCCAGACCCATATGAACGTGGTTGCTGTAGCGGTGCTGGCTGAGATGGCATGCGTGATCCTCCCGGAGGGAATTACCATGGAAGGAGACAGCCTGGAAAAAGCCAAGGCTGAGGGGATGATGGTACTTTCTTCTCCGCTGACTGCATTTGATATCTGCGGCAGAATGGCAGCGGAGGGCGTATCGGGAAGGGCGTAGCGTATGGTTACACTCTTTTCCGATCTGCATATTCATTCCTGTGTATCTCCCTGCGCAAGCGATGATATGACGCCGGGGAACATCTGCGGCATGGCAATGCTGAAAGGTCTGCAGATGATTGCCGTTACGGATCATAACAACGCAAGAAACCTCCCCGCGGCAGCCGCCTGTGCAAAAGCATATGGACTGCTGTTTATTCCGGGCATGGAGATTACGACCAGTGAGGAAGTACACCTACTCGGATACTTTCCGGATGTTCCGACTGCACTGGACTTTGGCGAGTTCCTTCGCGGACATATGCCCAAGGGGAAGAATACGCCGGCTGTTTTCGGAAACCAGCTGGTGATGAACGAAGACGATGAAGTCATTGCGGAGGAAGACTGTCTTCTGATCGGGGCATCGGATCTTTCCCTCGAGAAACTGGTAAAGGCGGTGCGTGATGTGGGAGGCGTTCCGGTTCCCGCACACATCAACCGGGGAGCGAATGGTCTTCTCATGAATCTGGGATTCATTCCCCCGAACCTGAACCTGACTGCCGTGGAGGTCTGGCGTCTGCTGCCCTGCCCGCATACCCCGCAGGCAGGAAAGGTTGTACTGCATTCTTCCGATGCGCATTATCTCGGGGATATTTCAGAAGCGGAAGTTTCTGTGACGCTGGAAGAACCTTCGGTGGAAGCTTTCCTTTCCTACCTCAGGACGCCTCCGGTGCAAAAGTAAAAGAAAAAGGCCAGATGGTATCAAACCGTCTGGTCTTTGTCATTCTGTTCCTGGATCAGCTGCAGGATGCGCTCTGCCAGCTTCCGTCCGGGGAAATCATGATGCGGAATGTTTTCTGCATTAACGGGAATCACTTTATCCGGGTCATCGGAATAATACCTTCCCTGGATAAACAGCGATAGACTGCCGTTATAGGATGCCGCTGCAAGAACTTCCTCGGGCATTTCTTCGGAAATCCCGGTACAGAACAGCGGAAGCAGGGAAGGCTGTTCCTGGACGGAAAAGCAGATGGCATTATTCCTGCTGATGGGGTGGAGATCTGACTGAATCTGCCAGCCTGCATGGTTATACTCGTTCAGATTGACAATTCCTTTGAATGCATCTTTCTGAAGGATCACGAAGTCTTCCTGGAGCGGGAGGCAGTTCTTAACGGTGAGAACCGTTCCGCCGGCAATGAGGTTTCCCGTATCACGTCGGACAAAAGCGGTTTCCCCGATCTCGAAAGGACAGCCGTTCATTTCGGCATGGACCACATGGAACAGCCGCTGGTCCCTGGCAACCGGAATGGAAGGGGTGAAGCCGAGGGACTCGGTCAGGTTGCCGGAAACAGACTGACTGGCGGTATAGGTATAGCTGCCGAGGAAATCGCTGGCATTGGTGCAGACCTCCGCCTGCATGCATGCCTGTTTATACTGTTTCTTGAGAACATGGCTGCCGATGAGCCCGAAGAAAACGATAACGATGAAATAGATGATTGCACCGGTGCGGCGCATTGCGAGCAGTGGAATGGCAGAAATAAGCAGTATGATGAGGATAAGCTTGAAAAACTTATAATATTTTATCTTCTTTTCAATGTTTGACACGAATTCGTTCATCAATCGTAAGCAAGGAGACCCCGACCTCTATAGGTCGTGGGAGGAATTG
>CAMVHE010000011.1 GCA_947167215.1 uncultured Clostridia bacterium | reverse complement strand
GTCAGTATATACGGAAACTGAAGTGATGTATCAGCTTTGCAAAGAGCCGGATGCGGAAAAGCCGCAAGTCCGGATCTGTGGGGGGCGGGTCTTGCAAGGGGCCCGTCTACCCGACCCCGCTGGAAATGCGAGTACCATATTGTGTGGATACCAAAGTATCGACGCAAGGCATTATATGGGAAAGTGCGGACAGACGTCCGGGAAATACTGCGCACATTGTGCAAGTATAAGAATGTGGAAATAGTAGCAGGAAATGTCATGCCAGACCATATCCATATGGTCGTGGCAATACCGCCAAAACTATCAGTATCCGATTTTGTTGGATACTTAAAAGGCAAGTCAGCGTTACAGATTTTCGATAAACATCCTGAACTGACAACGAGGTACGACAGGACTATGTGGGCAAGAGGATACTTTGTATCAACAATAGCCGATGTAGACGAGAAAACGATCATCAAGTACGTCGAAGAACAGTACGAGGAATCGAAGAAAGAAGATTCAGGAAAAAAGTAGCGCTTTGAGCGGTGGCAGTAACAGCTACCGTAAAGCCTTTTAGGCGGGTAAGTAAAACAGCCCTTATAGGGCTAAATTCAAACCTCCGGCTGAGCCGGAGGTCATGACTTGAACAAAAATCTTGATTAAAACAGTCTAACATGATAAGATAGAGGCATCTCAGATGGGAGGTGCGGCGATGAAACTGCTTCGAGTGAAAGCCAGCCATTTCAAAAACTGTGCTGATGATTTTGTCATTGACCTTACTCCGAAGGCAAGGAAATCTACAGAGGACAAGGAGTATGAGCTTCAGGAGGTTGCGCCGGAGCTGTATGCGTTTAATACGACTGCGTTTGTCGGAAAGAACGCATCTGGTAAAACAACTGCCATAGAGCTTCTGGACTGTGCGTATTCTATTCTTGGGGATTTCCGCTTGGAGGATAAGCACTACAGCTATGATGATGTTCTGCTGGAGATCACGTTCTATCATGAAGGCTTCATATATCGTTATACGGCGGAACTCGCGGCAGGCAAGACCATGAGCAACCAGGCAGTGTTTCGGAATGAGCATATTTACAGAAAAGCCTACTATAAAACGAACGTGAATGGGATATATGATGACCAGGATTATGACGAGCTGACAAATCTCGGAGATCTCCCGGAGGACACATCAAACATCTTCTTTATCCTGAAGAAGAAGCAGACGAGGGCAGTGTTCTTTGACAGTTACAGCGGAGGCGTGGATACGTACCAGCTGCTGTTCAGGGCGCTCAATAATTACGATATCAGCATGGATGTGCTTGCAAAGATCATCCGGATCTTCGATGAGAACATCAAGGAACTGACAAGGCTTGATGACCACAACTACCGTGTCGTTACGGAGCATGAGGAGTTGATCATGTCGGATAACCAGCTGGTGTATTTCCTTTCCAGCGGTACAACAAAGGGAATCCTGCTTTACACGCTGATGGTAGCTTCGCTCAAAGAGGGCTTCGACCTGCTGATTGATGAGGTGGAGAACCATTTCCATAAGACACTTGTGGAAAACATGATCAGCCTGTATAAGGACAAGGGCGTAAACCGGAAAAACGCTACGCTGGTCTTTACCACGCACTTCTGTGAGGTCCTTGATCAGATGGGGCGGCAGGATAACATCTGGGTTTGCAACGCCACCAGCCACATCCACCTTGCCAATATGTATGAGATCTATCACATCCGGCCTGCGCTGCTCAAGAGCAAGCAGTATTACAACAACGCTTTCAGGACCGCAGTGAATTACGATGACCTCATGGCGCTGAAGAAGGTACTGAAGAAGTGAAGCGGCTGATTATGTGTGAAGGGCCGAATGAGCTGAAGGTCATGAACATCCTTCTTGAGAATGACGCTCTGATTTTCACGGAGGACGATCTTCTGGGATTGTCGGCCTACCATGCAAGGCAAATCAAGTCAAGCACCCAAGTGCGAACGGCGCTCAACCTTTATCCCGGGAATGATGTGCTTGTTATGCGCGTGGGGGATAAGCAGACGGACAAACTGACGATTCCTGCCAATTACAAGGAGAAGATCACAGGAATCGAGAAGTATTGCACGATGCCAGAACTGGAGATGCTTCTGATCATTTCCGAGGGGCTTGTTAAGGAATACGAGAAAGTGAAATCCGGTACGGACCCAAAGGACTTCGCCAAGGCCAACATCATATACAATAGGAAACGATATGACAACAGTACGCAGTTCTTCGAGGATTACTACGGCGGCAATTGTGAAAAACTGGTCGCCGCGATCCGGGAATATAAGCGGATTAAGGGATCCCACAAGAAAGACGAACTGTACCTGGCAGACCTCTGAAATGAAACCGAATGACCTCGCCGTCTTGGCGGGGTTTTCCCATACCCCCAAATATAATAAAGCTATTCTGGTTCGTTTCAGAATAGATTTGTTCTTTTCAGTAAGCTTCTCTTGCAGCAACATCGTTGACATAAATTTCGGCATCCGGATGTTTCTGCAGAAGAGTCACGGGAAAATCTGCAGAGATGTCTCCGAAGGCGGCTCTGCGGACTACTGCACGGTGCCAGTCGCGGAAGACGCCGAGGCGGATTTTCTTTGCGCTGAGGATCTGCTTCATGCCGATGGTTACTGCATAACGGGGCATGGCTTCGATTGCACCGCCAAGGTCGCCGATGGCATTGGCAGTCCGCGTTTCACGGGAGATGGCCAGGGTACGGGTGGGAAGGGCTGCAAACTGTTCCGGGGTCAGGGAGGGGTCGGCTTCATTGAAGGCGACATGCCCGTTGATTCCGATGCCGCCGAAGCAGATATCGGGGCCGCCCAGCTGTTCCAACAGCTGGTCTCCCTTTTCCGGGTGCAGCGGGTCCGGAAAGATGCGGTGCTCTTCCGGCATCTGCAGCTCCGGGGAAATGAGGTCGTAAACGCGATGCTGCATGAAACCGCGGAAGCTCAGGGGACTGTCTTTGTCGATATACTGCATGTCGTCCGTAAGGTATTCGTCCATGTTGAAGAACCAGACATTCCGGAGGGATATTTTGCGGGAATTGACCAGCTCCACAAAGATGGGATACTGCCCTACGGGCCCCACCGGGACGATAAAGACGGTTGGCGTATTGCTGGTATTATGGGCCTCAATGGTAATGGCCATTTCAGCAGCCATCCGGTTGAAAACGGCCTGGGAATTATTGAAAAGCTGCAGAGGAATCCGGACGTTTTCCGTCAGCGTATTCTCTGGAATATGATAATAATGCATAGAAACCTCCGATCAATGATATATTAGCGGGCGGATGCCATGCCCCATGGAAGCCATTATAGAGGAAGGAACAGGAAGAGTCAATGCAAATTCCACCCGGGACAGTGGAGTGTTTCGGAAGGGCGAATAATCCGGATACAAGCAGGTGCTATTCCTTTTTCCTAATACGATACCGGATAGTTCTTTTCCCTTTGTCCCCCAAAAGAGTGCCGGTAAACACATGCCGGGTCCGTCCCGTAGGGGGCAGGAGAGGCACGAAGGGAAAAAAAAGCCCGCGCAGTGTGCGCAGGCTTCTGAAGTCTGAAAGAAATCAGGCGAAAGGATTCTCCGTGGGATAGGGCAGGGATTTCGGCTGATTGTAAGCGATGTCTCCGATGCCCAGGAAACGGAAGAGATTGAAGAGGGTCTTTCCGTGATGGCCGAAAGCAACGGCGCCATGATGCGGATAGCGTTTTTCAATCAGCACATGACGGTAGAAGCGGCCCATTTCCGGAATGGCAAAGATGCCGATGCCGCCGAAGGACTTGGTAGCCACAGGCAGGACTTCGCCTTCTGCGATGTAGGAACGAAGGACGCCCTCACTGTCGCACTGCAGGCGGTAGAAGGTGATCTGGGAGGCGGCAATATCGCCTTCGAGGGTGCCGCGGGTGAAGTCCGGATCGCTTCCTTCCGGCTCCAGCAGGCGGTGCTGAATCAGCTGGTATTTGATGGCGCGGCCGGAGCTCATCTTGCAGGCAGGAGTGTTGCCGCAGTGGAATCCCATGAAGGTATCCGTCAGGGCATAGCCGAACTGATCCTTGATGCTTTCCTTCCACATGGAAGCAGGCACGGAATTGTTGATGTCCAGCAGCGTGACTGCATCCTCGGAAATGCAGGCGCCGATATACTCGGAAAGCGCACCGTAAATATCCACTTCGCAGGCTACCGGAATGCCGCGGGAAGCCAGGCGGGAATTGACGTAGCAGGGCTCAAAGCCAAACTGCTCCGGGAAAGCCGGCCAGCACTTGTTGGCAAAGGCAACATATTTCCGGGCACCCTTGTGGTTCTCTGCCCAGTCCAGAAGGGTCAGCTCAAACTGCGCCATGCGGCTGAGGAGCTCGGGATAATAGGCACCGACGCCCATCTCTTCGGCCATGTCCTTGCAGACATCTTCAATGCGGGGATCGCCGGCATGGGCTTTATAGGAGACCAGCAGGTCAAGCTCGGAGTTCTCTTCCACTTCCACGCCCAGTTCATAGAGGCCCTTGATCGGAGCGTTGCAGGCAAAGAAATCCTGGGGACGCGGTCCGAAGGTAATGATCTTCAGGTTCCGGAGACCGATGACTGCACGGGCAACCGGGATGAACTCGGTGATCATGGAAGAAATGTCTTCTGCGGTTCCGACGGGATAGCTGGGAATGAAGCCCTTCAGATGGCGCATGCCCAGGTTGTAGGAGCAGTTCAGCATGCCGCAGTAGGCATCGCCGCGGCCGTTGATGAGGTCGCCGTCGCCTTCTGCTGCGGCAACAAACATGCAGGGACCGTCAAAATTCTTTGCAATGAGGGTTTCCGGAGTCTCCGGACCAAAGTTGCCAAGGAAAACCACCAGGGCATTGCATCCGGCTGCATTGACATCGGCGACCGCATTCAGCATGTCCTTTTCATTTTCCACGGTGACCTTGCACTCATACAGTTCGCCGGGATAAGCCTTGACGATGGCTTCTCTGCGGGCGATGGACAGTCCGATGGGGAAACAGTCACGGGATACGGCAATAATGCCGAGCTTTACGTCTGGTGTATTCTTCATGATATGCCTCCTTCGATATGTTGGTCATCTGAACTGGGACACGCTGCCGGATGGAATGCCGGGCAGAAAGGCTCCCGGATGACCTGATGCATCCCGATCTTCCTGAAAAAGAAGCTGGAAGAAATACGAGAAAATGCTGTATAATAGCATAGGACATTTTGGATAGAAAGGCAAGCTTTTTTTTGCAAAACCCGGTAAAAGAAGGAATAAAGTACGTGTGTTGTAAATCAAGGAAAAAAGGAAAATCAAACATGAAAAAAGATATAGGATGGAAGGAACGCCTTCTGCGAAGCTGGCTGATCGGGCTGGTGCCGGTTACTGCTGCGACGTTTACCTATGCTCCGCTGGCAACGCTTTCCGACGTGCTGATGATGCATCTGGCAGAGGCTTTTGTCGGCTTCAGCCTGGGCGTCCCCGTCTTTGCAGTCTGGCAGATTGCAACAATGATCAAGAAAAAAGAAAGGAACTGATCGCGGAACCCTGAGCAGCGGTCCGTTATCTTTGCATCCCGTAAGCAGGGCTGCGGATTCAAGGCATTTTCTGTACGGGATTGCGCAGGGTTCCGATGTTTTCGATGGTGACCTCCGTGCTGTCCCCGGCAGTGACCGGTCCGACGCCGTAGGGCGTGCCGGTGAAGAGGATGTCTCCGGGCAGCAGGGTAATGTACCGGGACAGATAGGCGATAAGGGAAGAGACCGAGAAAATCAGCTGGTCCGTGTTGCTGCTCTGGCAGACTTTCCCATTGACCTTCGTGCAGATGGAAAGACGGTCCGGATCCGCTTCCGTTTCAATCCAGGGGCCAACCGGAGCAAAGGTGTCCATGCCTTTGCAGATAGTCCACTGATTGGACGGGGTCTGCATGTCCCTGGCGGTGACGTCATTGCCGCAGGTAACGCCAAAGAGGTATTCCGTCGCCGCTTTTTCGGAAACGTGGAAAGCTTTTTTCCCGATGACAGCCACCAGTTCCCCTTCATAGTCGATGCGGTGGCCCTCCTCCGCGGGCAGCAGGATCGGAGAATCCGGCCCGGTGAGGCAGGTGAGGGGCTTCATGAAAATGTTGGGGACGTCAGGAATGGGACGTCCCAGTTCTCTGGCATGATCCCGATAGTTGAAGCCGACGCAGAGAATCTTGCCCGGATCCACCGGAGCCAGAAGCCGGACAGAGGAAAGCGGGACGGACGGTTCGCCTGAAGGATCGGGGCACAGATAGGGAGCGCTGCTCAGGGGCAGGATTTCTTCGCCGTGGAGCCGGCCCCAGCGCGGACCGCGGGAGGACTCAAAACGGACATAGCGCATGGTCATAACCTTCTTTCAGACTTTTTGGGTATCGTAACAGTAGAAAGTACCGTTGTCAATGGGGGCGGGAGAAAGGATTCCTTGCAGTCTTCGGCCCTGAACGGGACGCATCCGCAGAAAAAGGAAAAGGGGACGGAGAGGAACGCAGCATGCTTTATGACAGGGATATCCGGGAGCCGCTTTTTGCTTTTCTGGAAAACCGGTACGGAAAGGTACGCATCCTGGAGGAACACATGATGGGAAAATCCAGGGCGGATGTGGTGCTGGTGACGGAGGACAGCCTGATCGGCATTGAGATCAAGAGCGATGCGGACACCTATGCGAGGCTGGCCAGACAGGTCCGGGATTATGACCGGTACTATGACCGGAATATCTGTGTGGCAGGGGTCCGTCATGCCCTGCATATCGAGGAGCATGTTCCGGAAAGCTGGGGGATTATCATGGCGGAAGAACTGCCGGACGGTTCCCTTGATTTTTACGTGGCGAGAAATCCCGGGGACAATCCGAAAATCCGATGGGAGCAGAAGATGTCCATTCTCTGGCGGCGCGAACTGGCACACCTGCAGGAAAGAAACGGTCTGCCGCGGTATCCTGGAAAGAGCAAGGCCTATGTTGCCAAAGTACTGTGCGACCGGGTCGACCGGGAACTGCTTCGCAGGCAGGTCTGTGATGAGCTCTTTGAACGGGATTACACCACCATCGAAGCGGAAATCGCCGACTACAGAAAGCAGAAGAACCCTGTCCGGAAAAGGAGCAGCAAAGGAAGAAGAAAGACACGCTGAACCGGGCAGATGCCGGCAGCTTTGCAAAGGAGCGTGCAAGACTGCCCGGAGAAAATGGAAAAGGCAGAAGCTGCCCATTGTACCGCAGGTCCAGTCCCGGGGCATTTCAGGAACGGTTTGATTAATTCGACTGCTTTGTGATAGAATGAAAGCGGTCAAAAAAAAACGGTTGCAGATGCGGAAAACCGGATTACGGAGGAGCGCCGAGCAGGAGTATATGGCGAATACGGAACGGAGAAGAACATTTACTGACTATGATGTAATACGGAGCAAAAGGAAGAGCATCGGGGTTGAAATCACCGGGAAGCTCCGCGTACTGGTACGGGCTCCCCTCGGGTGCACGGATCAGGAGATACAGAATTTCGTAAACCGGCATCTCGACTGGATTGACACGCACCTTCAGAAGATGAAGGAGCGAAAGCAGGATGAAAGCGGGCAGGCCAGGCTTACCGCGGAAGAACTGAAGGAGCTTGCGGAAAAAGCGATGCAGGTGATTCCCGAACGGGTTGCCTATTATGCTCCCAGGCTGGGCGTTACCTGCCGCAGGATTACCATTCGCAATCAGAAAGGAAGATGGGGGTCCTGTACCACCAAGGGGAATCTCAGCTTCAACTGTCTGCTGATGCTGACCCCGATGGAAGTGATTGATTCCGTTGTGGTGCACGAACTGTGCCACCTGCTGGAGATGAATCATTCTCCACGGTTTTATTACCATGTACTGCGGGTATATCCGGATTATTACAAGTGGAACGACTGGCTCAAACAGCATGGCAGCAGCATTATTCATCGCATGACGGGCGAATAAAAGAAGGAAGCGTAGGCTTGACTAATCAGGAGGACAGGAATGGCTAGCAGAAAAGAATATAAGAGTTCGATGAAAGAACTTGTCCGTAAGACGGCGGAACTGTCCTTTGTATCGGGACTGGTTTGCGGTTTTATGAGCGCGGAACTGCAGCTGCATGACCAGATGGACAATGTAAATGAAAGTGCGGAAAAGGTAGGAGAGATTTTCCTGAAGAACCTTGACACGATCGATGAACTGGAGGCTGGCTCTCCCATTGACCGGCTGAATCAGGAACTGCCGAAGGGATTCTTTTCGGAAATCCTCGAAACCTATTTCTCCGAATTCAGCGCAGCAGCTATCGCAAAAATGAAGGAAATGTCCCCGGAGGAACTGGAAGAGGCCATCACGCAGTTCCTCAGCGAGGAATTTGATGAGGAAGACTGGGAAGATGACGAAGACGAGGACGAAGAAGATTGGGATGAAGACGACGAAGAAGAGGACTGGGATGAAACCGATGAGGACTTTATCCGCTGGTTGACGGGAATCGCAGAGTCAGAGCCTGTCCCGGAGAAAAAAGAGCCGGCTTCTGAAAACGGCAGGCCCAAATTGCGGCTGCTGCGGTCTGACGAGTGAAAGGCAAAGAATGCAGCAGGCCTTCCGGAGGGATGCCTGCAGGATGCGGGAAAGGATTCCGGAAGCTGACCGTACAAGCGGGATTTACTGCCTTGCTTCGATGCATGTGCAAAGCATTTTTCCATGCCGTGAAGATGCATGATACGGAAACCGAAAATAAGAAACTGCCAACCATCCCCTTCCGGGGAAACGGCTGGCAGTTTTTTGTGATGGGATTCAGCTGGAGGAAAGGCGTGGAATCTGCATAATCAGGTTCCATCTGCTTCGGATGGAATCCCTCATTTTTACGGGTGTCGGCGATGCCTGTCCAGGATGATGAGACGGTAACTTCAGCCTCGTATCCATTTCCATCCTCCGGACCGGCAGCATGCTCGGTACCTCCGTACGTTCCATCGCCGATCGCCTCTTTCGCCTGTACGAATGAAAGAAAGAGTAGATTTTTCCCGGTTTGAAAAATAACACTTATAATCTCAGAATTGTGCTATTATATTTCGGAAAAGCCGGTCAGAGCTTTTTCAGGAAACTCAGAAGTGAACGGAGCTGCAGATCATGAGCTATTATGATTTTACAAAAGGAAACATACGTACCGAACTGATACATTTTTCGATTCCGTTTTTCCTGACCAGTCTGATTCAGTCTATGTATAACATAGCTGACATCAAAGTAGTGGGAGAGTTTCTGGGAAACCCCGGGATCGCTGCAACATCCATTGCAGGCAATCTTACGTGGTCGCTCACCTATGGCATCATCGCACTGTGCGATGGCGGTGCCATCATGGTATCCCAGTATGTGGGGCGGAAAAGCAGCAAAGATGTAAAAGAAACAATCAGCACGGTGTTTTCCATGTCGATCTTGCTGGCTGTGTTTTCCACGGCGCTGTTTCTTCTGCTTGCCGATCCGTTGCTGAAGCTTTTGAATACGCCGGGAGAAGTGCTCGACGATGCATGTGCGTATTTTCGAATCTGCACGGCGGGGTCGGTCTTTATCTTCGGTTATAACGCCATGGCTTCTGTGCTTCGGGGAATGGGAGACTCCAGAACTCCTATGTACTTCGGCGTTGCTTCCTGTCTGCTGAACATCGTTCTGGATGTTCTGTTTGTAGGAACGCTGAAGTTGGGGGTAGAGGGGGCGGCTTTTGCCACGATGATTTCCCAGGCACTGTCCATGCTGAGCTTTGCCATCTATCTGCACCGGACCTCCTCTGCGGTGGATGTACGTCCGACTACCTTCCGCCTGGATAAAAGAAAAGCACTTTCCGTGCTGAGACTGGGCCTTCCGGGCGCAGTGCAGAGCTTTGTGGTTTCCGGAGGCTTCCTGATGGTGTCTGCGTTAACCAACTCTCTGGGCGTCAGTGCAGCATCCGGGGTGGCAGTAGCCGGAAAAATCAACAATGTTTGTCAGATGCCTGCCGGTGCCATCGGTTCAGCAGCATCTTCCATGGTTGGGCAGAATGTAGGCAGTAAGAATTTTGAACGTGCACGGTCAGTGCTGAGAAATGCCATTCAGATGTCCCTTATGATCGCTTCGGTTCTGTTTATCATTGTACAGCTGATGACAAGGCCGCTGCTGGGTTTGCTGACCAATGAAGAAGAGGTGCTTCTCCAGGGACTGGATTATCTGCGCGTCACCAGTCTGGATTATCTTCTGACCGCTTTTGTGTTTCCGCTCAACGCCCTGTGCAACGGATCCGGGCATACTCTTTTTACCATGATCCCATCCATCGTGTCCTCTGTGGTTGCACGGGTCCCTGTAGCGTATTTCTGTGTCCGGGTTTTGGACCTGAAAATCCTGGGTATCGGCATTTCTACACCCACGGGTACGATCAGCGCCATCATCATTTGCGCATGGTTTTACTTTTCCAATCGATGGTGCGAAAGCACAATCTCATGAATCCATCGTCAGAGGATGGATACAAATGGAATGGAAAATGGAAGTCAGAGTTAAGAAAAGGCGCCTGCCGATACGTTTCAGGCAGCCGACCGGGAAAGGCGGGGAGACTTTCAACCGAGTGAAAAGCAGGCAAATCCTTGTGCAGTCTTCAATTTCCCAAAACTCTTCTGTCTCGATGATCTCCCTGTAATGCCATCCATACATTTCTGGATCTGAAGGCAAAAGTCAGAATCCATCTTCTCATCTGGCAAGTAAACAGCTTGGATATTACGATTCCTCCGTTGGGACGGTGATATGCTGTGGTGAAGCGATTACCCATTGGCCGCCATTGTTGCTGCCTCGCCGCGAAACGATCCCTGCTGCTTTCAGCCCGTCGATCGCACGCTGCACAGTGGCCTTCGATAGCCCAATTTCGTTTCCAATCTGCACAGCAGTCATATGGGGATTGCGAAGCATGCAGTTGAGGATCAACATCGCCCGATTCCGATTCTTTACATGCAGGGAGGAAAGCAATAGCTCAATCGCCTCTTTAGCATCAGATGATGCTGAACCTGCCTCTTTGGCATCAGATGATGCTGAACTCTGATGTTCAGCATCATTCGCCAGAGGTTGAACCACCCCGAACGGATCCGTCTCAAAAGGCTTTCTGAAGATATCAATCCGGAACGAAGTGCCGAAATCCTTCAGCATCAGCTCTCTCAGCCCATATTCAGCGGCTTCTTTCAGAATTCGCGGAATGCCGGTGCCCCATTTTTCAATGATGTGCATATACTGGAAAGCTGCGCCGATAGCAACGTTGCGCAACCGGGAATTGCCGGCCTTCAGCTGCTCGATGGTCAGATCAGGGCTGATCCGGCCGGGAGACGTTACTTCCAGGCGGTCATCATAGATGGCCACCTGAATGGAACCGGGAGAAACGTAGGAACGATGGCAAACAGCGTTGGAGATCATTTCCCGGATGCTGTCGATGGGCAGCTCATAGAAATCCTCCCGATAGACACCCGCGATCCGCGAACCCAGCCGAAAAGTCATCCCATATCATGTCATTTCTGTCCTTTGCTGCCCTGATGTCATAATGCTGTCTCAGTGGTAATGCAGCATCATGTGTCCTGCAGAGAGTACAGCAGGAGTACCTCACAATACTTACGAAGAGATGGCACACGTTGCCACATAATGTCGCGATACACCAAGGCCAACATATGCTATTCTGTAAGCTGTCAAAGAAGGACAGGAGAGCATCAGACTGCTTGGTGCTTTTCTTTTACCCATCGACCGCAAGAGACGGGGAGGAGTCAAAAAATAAAAGAACCGGATAACCCGTGTACCTGAAATATAGTACCTGAAGTATTCGAGCTGAAAGGGCAGAGAGAAAGATTTTGAGGTAGTATTGCTAATTACCATCCACGAAAGGAGCATGGGCAATGCAGGCAGTAACTGCAGAGACCAGTGCCGGACAGGTCCGGTACTATCCTGCGAAGGCTGATGGAACATCCGTAGAGCCGGTACTTTCATCCCAGAAGTTCCGGGACAAGCTTTCATTCGGGGATCTCGGCCGCTACCGTCAATGGTCGTCGTATGCTCTCCATAATAGGTGCTGTTCCATGTAAGGCCAGAAGCTGGGAAAAGGGACCATCGGTCTTCTTTGGTCATCAAGAAACGAAATGCTTCTTCTGTGATGATCAGAGGAAGCATAGAGGCAGGAATTCGGGGGGTGGAGAAAGTATGCCGGAATCATCCGCTGCTCCTTGAAGAATCCGCTTATGACGGGCAAACCGGTTCGGGTATGTGGACTGAAATGGCTTAAAGAATAACAGAATGCCAGAATGAACCGATGTTTCAGAGGGAAAATGGAATGCTGCGAGGGAATTCTTCGAACAGGGCACAATTGGACTGGGGACAGGAAGGGAAGGAAAAAACGGAACATACAGACAAGCAGGAGGCTCAGGGGAGCACAGTCCCCCCGGCTGGTTTACAGAACAGAAAAATCCTAATAATACGATGAAAAGATGGAAATATCGTTTAGTTCTATTGAAGGAAAAATGAAAAAACAGAAATAAAAAAACCATGTTTTAGATAACTGTTGCGAATTTGTAATGATTTATTCATGAAAACATAAGAACTTCGCAAATGAAAAGAAACGTTCTTGTGCTATAAAATGAATCGGGAAAAAATACATTTTGCGTTAAGGAAAAGAATGAGGCAGCAGCAAGACCGGAAGGGAAAATGCCCGGGAGGTTCTGAACGCGACCGATTGTCCTTTTATCGTTATGCAAAAAAGTATTGAATAGAATGCTGGATGAACAGCTATAGGGGGATGAATTCCATGGAAAAAAACCGGAACGGACACAGAGGCTGTGCCATGATACTTGCAATCGGTCTGATGTGTCTGCCGATTGGTGCCTGTGTAGAAGAAGAATCGCATAACGTTCCGGAGGAGACAATCGTTCTCGAAAATTCCGTACGACAGGAAGGACAGGAACCGGTTGTACCGGCAGAAGAAAAACAGACCGTCCTCACTGCTGCACCAGAACATGCAGATAATGCAAAGTCGGAAAACGGGACGGAACCGGAAAAGCCGCCAGAGCAGCAGCAAAAGCCGGAAAATGGAACGGCTGAAGTGAACAGCAGCGTGCAAAGCACGGATAATGCTTCTCCGCAGGAAGAGCCAAAGCAGCAGCCGGAAGCGCCGTCTGTCAGCCCGGAAGCAGTTCCGGGAGAAACGGCACAGCC
Source organism: uncultured Clostridia bacterium (assembly GCA_947167215.1). Lineage (GTDB taxonomy): Bacteria > Bacillota > Clostridia > Christensenellales > Aristaeellaceae > Ventricola. The sequence goes on along the minus strand of CAMVHE010000011.1, from coordinate 45,468 downwards.
GGAGCCGAAAGCGGAACCGGTTTCCGGGGGAAATACAGAAGAACCGACCAATCCGGCAGTGCAGCCGGAAGCAGTCCAGCCTTCTGTTCCGGGAACAGGGGAAGATAATCCTGCGTCTCCGCCGGATGTCCCGGGGACGGTAGAGCAGGATCCTTCGTCCCAGCCGACACCGCAGGAGCAGAATCCTCAGTCCCAGCCGGCACAGCAGGAGCAGGAGACCCAGTCCCAGCCGACACCGCAAGAGCAGGAGCTCCAGTCCCAGCCGGTAACGCAGGAACAGCCTGCAGCAACGGAGGAAACGGGACTGAGCATCCGTCTGTTCAAGAGTGCCCTGATCTTCAATATCGGGGAGACCGTGGGACTGGAAGTAACACCCGTCGGCGGCATCGGACCGTATAAGGTCACCTTCATTGTTTCCCTGAACGATGAGGAGGTTACAAGGAAAACCATTGCAACTCCGCCGTATCAGATGAACTTTGTGGTCGACAAGGGCGGCAAATACCATGTGGATGTTATCACGGAAGACGCCGCCGGACATGTCACGGTACGCGAAACCTCTGCGCCAGTTACCCAGAATAAGAGAGAAAGCAGGACAAGCTGGGAACGGACCATGGAAGAGGTGGAGCTCACCGGCGATTTTGCACGGGACCTGGTCAATATCGCAAGAACCCAGATCGGGTATGCAGAGAGCACGGAGAACTTTATCGTCGGGGATGAGGGCACCCTCGACGGATATACGAGGTATGGCGACTTCATGGGAGCACCCTATGCAGAATGGTGTGCCTCCTTTGTGAGCTTCGCCGTGCATTATGCCCAGCTTCCTTTTGCAAACGAATTTGCCTCTGCCAATGTAGGATACCTGATGGAAGCAGCCCGGGGACTTGGCGCCTTCCACCTTTCCGGAGAGTATGAGCCGAAGAAGGGCGACATTATCTTCCTGGAAACCGATGGAAACGTGCGCGGCCATATGGGCATCATTGAAGGCGTTTCCGGAAATCTGATTCAGACCATTGAAGGAAATGTCAATAACCAGGTTGTCGAAAAGGCGTATTACATGACGGATGATGCCATCACCGGATTCTTCAGCATGCAGGACATGATGCAGCAGTATTCCGTGCAGACCCTGGAAATGGAAGAGGTTACCACCTACGGAACGTACCGGGAGCCCAAGCGTGCCATGACGAATATCGGAAAAGTCAATGTACGCGGCCAGGCGACGGTAAACGGCGCCCATCTGCAGGTCCTCGAAAAGAAAGGCACACCGGTGACGGTAACCGGCTATGCCAACGGCATGGACGGAAAAACCTGGTATGCGGTGGAGACAGATGCTGTAGCCGGATGGATCCGCGGAGACCTGCTGGTCGGGGAAGGAATTAATGACTTCCCGGAGGAGCAGGAAGAAGAGCAGATCGTAGAAGAGCCGGAAGTGGAGCCGGAGGTTCTGCCGGAGGAAACGGCAGTGCCGCCTGCAGTCACACACGAAGAGGAAGAGGTCTACTTTGGCGATGCAACTCCTCCGGAAGAAGTCCCTGAGGTTGCGGCAGAAGAGGAGACCGAAGAAGCAACCGAAGAAGTAACGGAAGAAACGGCACCGGATCAGCCTGCGGAAACCGCGGAAGCAGCACCTGCAGAAGCGGGTGACGCGGAAGAGGCAACGGCGGCCGAACCGGTGGAAGCGGAATTGACGACGGAAGAAACCGCACAGCCTGCAGCGGAATCCAAACCCGAAGAAGACAGTGATGCTTTCTTCTATGATGTCCGCAGCGGCGAAGAAGCCGTCGAGGAACGGGTTGTCAGCGGCAGCAGGGCAACGGCCAGAATCCGGGAGAAGGAAGTGCTGATTACCTGGCATGTTCCGGGACTGGTAGCCGTCCATGATGCTTCCCACGGAGATGAGCTGGTAGGATTCAGCAGCACGGATTCCTGCATTATCCGGGGTCTGGAGCCTGGCGAATATACGTTCCGCCTCAGCCCGGTACATGTTGATGAAGAGAACATCCTGATTTATGAAGAATGCTTTGATACCCTGACCATCCGGGTAGACTGAGCACCGAGGAAAGAGTATGACGGATAAAGAACTGAGAAAGCTGACAAAACCGGAACTCCTGAAGCTGATGCTGAAACAGCAGAAGCGGATTGAGAAACTGGAGGAAGCACTGAAAGAAGTCCGGGAGATGGAGAAAAACCAAACGGTCCGAATGAATCATGCGGGCTCCATCGCAGAGGCCGGGAAAGAGATTCAGCGCATTTTTGCCGAAGCACAGCGGGAGGCGGATGCCTATATGGGAGTCCAGCAGCTCCCGCCGAAACAGCAGGTGCAGGCAAAAGTTCCGCAGCAGGTCGCGCCGGAACCGGTTCCGGTCCGTCCTGCAAGGCAGGAGACTCCAGTACAGCCTGCGGCAGTCCAGGAAGAAGGAACACGCAGAAGACGTCGCATGCAATAAAGAAAAAAGGGGTCCGGCAGAGTACGCCGGGCCCTTTCTTGGCTTTTATAACCTTGTTGTTGAATCCAGCCTGCATTTCCGGAAGAAATCCCGGTGCGGGCGGAGCCGAAGCAGCAGGTCCAGGAAAAAGTCCCTGTGCATGCAGCCTTTCAGAAGGAAACGGAGGCAGTGAACATCTTCCAGACTTCCGCGTGAAGATGTCTGCGGAAGGGGAAGAGGGCGGTGGTTTCCCGGGTGGGATAGACACGGTTGCTCAGGAGGAGAACCCAGAGACCGGATTCCGGCTCGACCAGGAGGCTGGTGCCGGTGAATCCGGTATGTCCGAAGCAGCGGGAGGGCACTTCCGTGCTGAAGAAGGAGTCGGGAGTGCCGGCCAGATGAAAGCCCAGCCCGCGGTGCTCTTCCTGTCCCGGCGTGGCGCAGGTAATGGCTTCCTCCATCAGTTTGCGGGAAAGGAAGCCGTTTCCCATTTTCGACAGCATGGAGGCAAAACGGATGCCGTCGCAGAGGGGCATGAATACACCGGCATTTCCGGAAACACCGCCGAGGAACCGTGCATTTTCGTCATGGACCACCCCGATGATCGGCTTTCCGGTGAGGGGATCCACTTCCGTCGCAGCACAGCGATCCGCGTCGGCGGGGCAGTAGGTGGTTTCCTTCAAACCCAGGGGGAAGAACACACGCTCCCGGGCAAGCTGGTCGAGGGGCTTTCCAAAGCGCTTTTCCAGCATTTTCCCGAAGAGAATATAGCCCATGCAGGAATAGTTGGGGCTGCTTCCGGGCTCCGCGAACAGGGGGTGCTGAAGAATACAGGAAACGGTATCCCCGGGGTCTGTCAGACAATGATCAAGCCGGAAGCTGGGAGCGAAGCCGGCGGTATGGGTCATGAGCATGCGTACGGTAATGCCCTGTTTATCTGCAGGAACGTCCGGGAAAAAATCACACAGGGTTTCCTCCAGGCGGAGCGAACCATCGTCCAGCGCACGCAGGGCGATCATGGTAGGACCGATAATCTTGGAAAGGGAAGCCATATCGTATTTGGTATGTTCATCTACCGGACTGCCGCCCGGCAGGGGAGCCTCACCGATGAAGGCTTTCGCCAGCACCCGGTCCTTTACGCCAATGGCTGCCGCCGCAGAAGGAAAGCAGCCGGCTTCTTTTCCTTCTGCAAGTTTTCGGGCAAGATAAGCATCGTCAATCATAGCAGTGCTCCTTTTCGAAGTCTGGAAAAACAGGATGACAGGCAGACCGCCAGAAGAACAGCATTTGAACTGCGGAAAAGGAGGCTGCCCGGATTCGTTTGGAACAGAGGAGGATCTTGCACCGGATCGCGGAAAAAATCCTTCTGAAAAATGGAAGAAAAACACACAGGAAAGTGTGCAAAATAAACAGAAGGAACAGGCCCGGAAGACTCCGGATTGCATTGCACTTATTATAGTATATGGAAGAAAAGCTGGCAAATGGCGGGCATGTTTCTTAAAGGATAAGGAAAAGGATATGCCTTCAGAAAAGAAGAAAGAGGTCCTGCCGCCGGAAGGCTTCGTCCGGAAGGGCAGAGGAGGCGGAAAAGCAGGAAAAAAAACGGAGGACTCCTGCGCTGAAGAAGGGCCCGAATCCGGTATCCTGTAATCGGGAAAAGGAGAGAGGAATCCTGGCATTTCACTGCCGGAGGCAGAAGCGGGCCATCCTCCGGGAGAAAGAAGAAAAGAAAAAAATGGAGTTGCTCGGGAAACTGTGAAATGGTAAAATGATAATGTCAAATAATGCATGACGTTATCAGACAAAGTAGACAAAATAATGAGCCGGAAAGGAATGCTAATATTGTTTTATTGCGGATGGGATGGAGGAGGCACGAAGACCGAGGTCTGTGTGACCAACGAAGAAGGTAAGGTACTGAATAAACATTCCTTTGGTCTTCTGAATCTGAATGGTGCCTCAAAAGCAACTATTGAACAGACTGTTTGCGATTGCGTCACCTATATGAAATGTCAGGAAGGCGGGCTGGAGGCCTGCCGTGGTCTGGTAATCGGCATGGCGGGGGCGAGCAATCGGAATCTTGTGGATACCGTTGGAACCTCATTGAAAGAATGCGGCTATCAGGGAAATGTCAAGATTGTAGGAGATCCGGAGATCGCACTGAACGGAGCCATTACCGGGTATGGTGCGGTCCTGATCGCCGGGACAGGAGCGGTCTGCTACGGACGGGATCCGGACGGAAACACGTTCCGGGTCGGCGGCTACGGATACCTGATTGATGACGGAGGAAGCGGCTATGCTGTCGGCCGGGATATCCTTTCTGCGATTGTCCGCAGCTATGACGGCAGAAACAAACAGACGATGCTGACCGAACTGGTGTATTCCAGACTGGGAATCCAGGACGTCGGGAGCCTGATTACCTGGCTCTACGGTGCGGAGAATGTCAAGAAACAGGTGGCGGCCCTGGCGCCGGTGCTTCCCCGTGCCACGGAGGCGGGGGACGAAATCGCCATCAGCATTGCAGAAAACGCGGCAGATAATCTGGCGGAACTGGTACTGACGGCATGGGATAAGAAGCAGATGCAGTCCGGGGAACTTGCTCTGATGGGAAGCATGTGCAAGCACTATCCGGTAATCCGGGGCAGGCTCACCGCGCGGATCCGGGCAGCCCTGCCGGAAGTAAATATCATCGAGCCGCGCGGAACCCCGTCTGAAGGGGCAGCCTGGATGGCTGCGGACTGCTTCGGCTGACCGGAGCAGGAAACGGGACGGTCTGCGGCGCTCCGGACCGGAATGACTTTCGGGAGGAATGCCCGCGGGTTCCTATCATCTCATTTTTACAGGAAGAAAGTTCAGTATGTTCTTTGGAATGACGTTTTATCAGGTGGCATGGTTTTTTCTGATATACTCGGTTTGCGGATGGATACTCGAGGTGGTTTTCCATGCAGTATGTGTCGGAAAAATCGTAAACCGCGGTTTTCTCAACGGTCCCGTCTGCCCGATCTACGGGTTCGGCGTCTTGAGCGTTTTTGCGCTGATTGACAGCGCGAGCCAGAGCGGAGCCGTCAGCGCAATGGATCAGGTACCGTTCTGGGAGCTTTTCCTTGGAGGCACCGTACTTGCCACGGCGGTGGAACTGTTCGGAGGATGGCTTCTTTTCAAGCTGTTCCACGCCAGATGGTGGGATTACAGCGACAAGCCCTTCAACTTCCACGGCTATATCTGTCTGGAATTCAGCCTGATCTGGGGGCTTTGCATCGCTTTTGTGGTGCGCATGATCCAGCCGTATTTCGATCAGTTTTCCTCCGCCATGGTGCCCGAGCGCATCGGCTGGCCGATCCTGATCTCCTGTTATCTGGTCTATCTGGCGGACTTCATTGTTACGGTGCTTACCGTGAACCGGCTGAACCGCAGACTGGCAGAGATCGATCGGCTGCAGAAATCCCTCCGCACCGTTTCGGACGGGATGACGAGGGTGATCGGGGGAAGCGCCTATAAGACCAGGGAGGTCCTGGGTGAACAGCGGGAGCGGGTGCAGACGGCCGGAAGGGAAGTCCGGGAAAATGTGGCGGCAACCCGCGAAAAGCTTCAGATGAAGACCGCCGTCCTGAAGGAATCCGTTGCCGAAACCAGCCTGGGTGTTTCCCGGACGGTGCACGAGAAAGAAGCAGCCGTGCAGAAGCGGGTTTCGGATTCCGTCCATGCGCTGAAAGAAGAGCTTTATGCAGCGCTTCACAAAGAACGCTTCTTTGGCATTGGCCGTCTTCTCCGTGCCTTCCCGGATCTGCGGCATGCGGATTATGAAGAGGAATTGAAGGAAGTGCACACCTGGATGGAAGAACAGGGGCAGGAAAGATAGAAGCCGCCCCGGAAACAGGGGCCATGGCCCTGAGTACAGGATTATGAAAGAGTCCGGTCCGCCGGGCTCTTTTTTTGCCGGACGGCATTTTCGGGGAAGGTTGACTTGTTCTGCAGGAGGATTATAATACATAGACTTCGCGGCAAGGAGGGTCAGAGCAATGCTACATAACCCGTTCAGGCGGATGAAACATTATGAGAATGCCATTACGGAAGGGGTAATCTGGCAGCAGCTTCTCATATTCTTTTTCCCGATCCTGCTGGGAACCTTTTTCCAGCAGCTCTACAATACCGTAGATGCCATGATCGTGGGAAATGTGGTGGGAAAGGAAGCCCTTGCAGCTGTCGGAGGAGCGACCGGGAGCATTATCAATCTGCTTGTCGGCTTTTTTGTGGGACTCTCCAGCGGCGCAACGGTGATTATTTCCCAGCTGTACGGGGCATCCCAGTACCGCGACGTCAGCCGGGGCGTACACACTGCGGTGGCCCTGTCCCTGATCTTCGGCGTGATACTCACCGCATCCGGCGTAGTGCTCGCGGAGCCGCTGCTGAGCCTCATGCAGACGCCGGAGGATGTCATGCCGTATGCGCTGTCCTACATGCGGATCATCTTCATGGGCATGGTGCCGGTACTGGTATACAACATCGGGGCGGGAATCCTCCGGGCCGTCGGGGACTCCAGACATCCGCTGTATTTTCTCATTGTGGCCTGCTTTACCAATATTGTGCTGGACCTCCTGTTTATTGCGGTCCTGAAGACAGGCACCTCCGGGGCAGCCCTTGCCACGGTGGTTTCCCAGACGGTTGCCGCAGTCCTCACGGTATTTTCCCTGGCTCACCGGCAGGACTGCTGCCGGCTGCAGGTCCGGAAAATCCGGATCGAACCGTCCCTGCTGAAAAAGATCTTCCGGATCGGGCTTCCGGCGGGCCTGCAGTCGGTCATGTATTCCCTGTCGAATGTGATCATTCAGGCCTGCATGAACGGATTTACCACCGACATCCTGGCGGGCTGGACTGCCTATGGCAAACTGGACGGACTCTACTGGATGACCATCAGCGCCTTTGGAATTGCAATTACGACCTTTGTGGGCCAGAACTTCGGTGCGGGACAATACCGCCGGGTCCGCCAGAGCGTGCGCACCTGTCTGCTGATGACGGTCATTTCCACCATCGTGATGGGCGGCATCATGCTGCTGCTGGGAGAAACGCTTTACCGGATCTTCACACCGGATGCAGACGTCGTGCGGGAAGGCCTCCGCATCCTGCGGTTTATGGTTCCCTTCTATTTCACCTATCTGACGATTGAAGTGCTCTCCGGCGCCCTGCGTGGAACGGGGGACTCCCTGGTGCCGACCCTGATGGTGCTCTTCGGGGTCTGCTTCCTGAGGGTAATCTGGCTGCTGGTGCTGCTTCCCCGGTTCCATACGCTTGAGACGCTGCTGTACAGCTACCCGGTTTCCTGGCTGCTGACTTCCGGCCTCTTTGCGGTCTATTACCTGAAACGGCCGTGGATTGCAAGGGGGAAGAAGGAAAGGGAAGCGTAAGCACGGTTTTCGTGCAGAATGCAGAGGAACGCCCGGAGAAATCGCATGGCGTCGGCGGGAAAAAGCAGGCCGGCATGCGTTCCGGGCGGAAAAGGGAAGAGGAAAATTGTTAATTTTTTTAGAAAAGCAAGAAAAAAGTAAAAAGGGCTTGTGTTTCGAAAAATGCGGTGATATAATGCCTTTGTTTTATGAATGATGTTTTTGATGATACAGTTGCATGGAATGAGAGTGGGTTTTGCCCACTTTTTCTATTGTGACTTGGAATAGGCGGAGGAGCATCTGCCCTCTGCCGCACATATCAGATCACGGGGTTCGTGATTTCAGAAATTAAAGGAGCATGCGGATGGCCCAAAGCAATCTTACGAAAAGTGTAGAACCAAGGCTGGCGGAACTTGCTGCGCATTCCGGCTATGAGCTGGTGGATGTGGAGCTGGTTCGGGAAGGAGCCAGTCGTTATTTGCGCATTTATATAGACAAACCCGGCGGAATTACCTTGAATGACTGCGAGTCCTACCACCATGCGTGCATGCCAATGGTGGAAGAAGTGGACTATGACTTTCTCGAGGTATGTTCGCCGGGTCTTGATCGTCCCCTCAAAAAGCAGAAAGACTTTGACCGCTTTGCAGGCAAGCCGGTGGAAGTGCACTTCTACAAGCCCCTGAACGGAGCGAAGCAGATGGAAGGCACCCTGGTGGGGCTTGTGGAGCAGAAGATCGTGCTCTCTGTCAATGGGGAGGAACAGGCATTTGACATGCGGGATGTTTCCCTGTGCCGGCCGGTGATCACATTTACCGAGGCAGATTTCGATATCCCGGAGGATGGGGAAGCCTGACGCTTCCTGATAGAAAGGAAAGATCATCATGCTGGATCGCAATGAAAACAAAGAAATGATTGAGGCAATCGGCCTGCTGGCAAAGGAGAAGAACATCAGCAAGGAAGTTCTTTACACCGCCATCGAGGAAGCCCTCAAGAGTGCATATAAGAACAACTTCAGCAAGCAGTACGGCGTAGCGCCGGTGAATACCAATGTGCGGGTGGATCTCGACCGGGTCACCGGTGCGGTACACCTGTATGCCAGAAAGACCGTGGTGGAGGAAGTCATGGACGACGCCACGGAGATCTCCCTGGAAAATGCCCGGAAGATTCAGCCGAGCTATGAGGAAGACGATATCGTCGAGGTGGAGGTCACTCCGAATAATTTCCGCAGGGTGGCGGCACAGACGGCCAAGCAGGTCATTGTGCAGAAAATCCGGGAAGCGGAGCGCGGCAAGATTTACGAGGATTTCATTGAGAAGGAAAACGAAATCCTGACCGCCATTGTCTACAGCGTGGATCCCGAGAGTGGCGCCGTCAATGTGGAACTCGGAAAGACGGCAGGCGTGCTCGAGCGGAGCCAGCAGATGAATACGGATGTCTATGTTCCCGGCGAGCGGATCAAGGTCTATGTGCTGGAGGTCGTCGGTGAGAGCAGGAACCAGAAGAACGCCGCAAAGGGACCGCAGGTCAGCGTTTCCCGCATTCATCCCGGCCTCGTGAAACGGCTCTTTGAGCTGGAGGTGCCGGAGATCCAGAGCGGTACCGTGCAGATCCGCAGCATCGCAAGGGAAGCCGGAAGCCGGACGAAAATCGCGGTGCATTCCATTGATCCGCAGGTGGATCCGGTGGGCTCCTGCGTTGGCCCGAGGGGACAGCGCGTGGACCGGGTGGTTTCCGAGCTGCGGGGTGAAAAGATCGATATCATCAAGTGGTCCAATGACCCGGCGGAATTTGTGGCCAATGCCCTGAATCCTGCCAACGTGGTCAGCGTCAAGATCAACGAGGCGGAAAAGCTCTGCGCGGTGGTCGTGCCGGATAATCAGCTGTCGCTGGCCATCGGCAAGGAAGGACAGAATGCCCGCCTGGCGGCCCGTCTGACCGGATGGAAGATTGACATCAAGAGCGAAAGCCAGCATGAGGAAGAACTTACCGAAGCGCTGACGGAGGACATGCTCGAGGTGGAAATTCCGGGGCTGGATGAAGAGCTGTAAGAGGTAGATTAGCGTGAAGACAAGAAAAATCCCCATGCGCATGTGCGTGGGCTGTCGAGAGATGAAGGAGAAAAAATCCCTTCTGCGGATCGTGAAAAATCAGCAGGGGGAGATCGCATTTGACCCCATCGGAAAAGCACCGGGGCGGGGCGCCTATATCTGCCGCTCGGTGGAATGCCTGAAAAAGGCGGAGAAAGCACATTCCCTCGAAAAAGCCCTGGAAACCCGCATTGATGCTTCCGTGTATGCTGCTCTTGGGGAGGCGCTGAATGCAGAAGCTTGATGCGTTTACCTACATGCTTGGACTTGCCAGAAAGGCAGGACAGGTGACCACCGGGACTCCGCAGGTTCACAGAAGCCTGGGCCGGGGGGATGCAGCCATCATCCTTCTCGACAGCGGCGTTTCGGAAAGAACGCAGAAGGATTTTTCCGATAAATCACTTTATTACGATGTTCCCTGCCTGATCCTGGAGGAAGGAATCCTGTCCCGGACCGTGGGCAAGCCCGGCTGCATGGTGGCAGCGGTTCGTCCCGGCCCCCTCGGCGAGAGGCTCCGGGTTCTGGCAAAGGAACTTGACATAAAGGAACCGAAAAACGACGGGGAAACCGGTCGGAATCCCTCGGAGGTCCGAGAGGATCGCGCGGCAGAAGAAAAATGAAGAAAGACACCAAGATTTTGGGGGTGCTACGGCGAATATGGCCAAAATGAAAATTCAGGAAATCACCAAGGACTTGAGCGCCAAGTCCGGAGAACTGCTTAAGGACGCAACAGGCCTTAAGACCAGAGCGGAGAAGATACTGGCAGAAATGCGCCGCATGGAGCGCAGTCTGAATCAGCAGGAGGAGGAAATGCGTGCCGAAAAGCTGCGCAAGGAGCAGCAGAAGGCCATGGAATCCCAGCAGAAGGCATGGACCATGCCCGATGATGAGGAGACCGCTCAGCCTGTAGCCGAAAAGCCGGAAGCACCGAAGACGGAAGCTCCCAAGGCAGAAGCTCCCGTCATGGAAAAGAAGAGCGAACCGAAGGCAGAGGCAGCTGCTGCCCCGGCAGCCGAAAAGGCCGCGGAGGTCCGGAAGGCCGAGCAGCCGGTGGAAAAGGCAGCCGAGGAGAAGAAGCCGGAGAAGGCAGAAGTCCGGGAAGAAAAGCCGGAAGTGAAGCCGGAAGTAAAGGCGGAAACCGGGCAGGAAGCCAGGCCGGAAGGGAAAACCGAAGCAAAACCGGAGGCAGCCGCGGCAAATGCGCCGGCACAGAGCCAGCAGCAGCCCGCTGCCCAGCGTCGCCCGTACAGCCCGGTCAGACTGCTCAGGCTCCGCAGCGTCCGGCACAGGGACAGCCCAGGCCCCAGCCCGGCCAGCGCCTGACGCCCGCCGGCCAGCGCCCCCAGGCACCGCAGGGAGCAAGACCCATGCAGGGTGTACCGGGAGCAAGACCCGGCATGCGTCCGCAGGGCCCGATGGGACAGGCTCCGAGACAGGGTCAGCCCGGAATGCAGGGGAACCGTCCTGCACCCGGAATGCAGGGACCCCGCCAGGGACAGCCCGGATTTGCACCGCGTCCCGGACAGGGACCGGCAGGCCGCGGACCCGTACAGGGCGGCCCGCGTCCGCAGGGCGGCATGGCTCCCCAGGGCAAGGGAATGGCCTCGCAGGGAAACCGCAGCCAGGGACCGAACCGCAATGCGCGTCCGAGCAAGGGACCGGAACTCATTCCGACCATCGAGAAGGAACGGGTATCCAATTACGATCCCAACAAGAAGATGCGGCAGCGTCAGCAGCAGCATGATCCGGAGCATACCAATGCCAAGAACCGCAAGCAGCTGGCCAGGGAGAACGGCTACAACGATATCGATGATGAAGTCGTACGCGGCCGCCGCAAGAAGGGCACCAAACAGCTGAGTGCCCAGCAGAAGATGGCGCCGATCAAGATTGAAACCGCGTACATGACGGCGGAAACCATCACGGTGCGCGACCTGACGGAGCGCATCGGCAAGCCTGCCGGCGAAATCATCAAGAAGCTCATGCTGCTTGGTATCATGGCTACCATCAACCAGGAGCTCGATTACGATACTGCTGCGCTGGTGGCCTCCGAGTTTGATGTTACCCTTGAAAAGAAACTGGATAAGACAGCAGAAGATGCACTCTCTGCCGAGAATGTGGAAGACGATGAGAGCAATCTGAAGCCGCGTCCGCCGGCAGTGACCATCATGGGCCACGTCGACCACGGCAAGACCTCCCTGCTCGACTACATCCGCAAGTCCAAGGTCACGGCGGGAGAGGCCGGCGGCATTACCCAGGCCATCGGCGCCTATACCGTTATGGTCAACGGCAGCCAGATCACCTTCCTGGATACGCCCGGACATGAGGCATTCACCGCCATGCGTGCCCGCGGAACCCAGGCTACCGATATCGCGATCCTCGTCGTGGCAGCCGATGACGGCGTCATGCCCCAGACGGTGGAATCCATCAACCATGCCAAGGCGGCCAACACCCCGATCATCGTGGCCATCAACAAGATTGACAAGCCCGGCATCAACCTGGATGCCGTGAAGCAGGAACTGATCAAATACGACCTTGTTCCGGAAGAGTGGGGCGGCGATACCATCATGGTACCCGTCAGCGCCAAGACCGGCGAGGGCGTCGATACGCTTCTTGAAAACGTCCTGCTGCTGGCAGACATGATGGAGCTGAAGGCTAATCCCAACAGGAAGGCCAGAGGCGTCATCGTGGAAGCCAAGCTCGACCATGCCCGCGGTGCCATTGCCACCGCACTGGTGCAGAACGGCACGCTGCATGTCGGCGATATGATCGTTGCCGGCAACTCCTACGGCCGTGTCCGCGCCATGATTTCGGACCGCGGAGAGCGCGTGACGGATGCACTGCCTTCCACGCCGGTGGAGATCATCGGTTTCGGTTCTGTTCCGGAAGCCGGTGACGAGTTCATTGCGGTGGAAGATGAGAAGCTTGCCCGCCAGGTGGTGGAGGAGCGCGAAGCGAAGCAGCGCGCTGCCCGTGTCAAGACCAGCTCTGCATCCACGCTGGAGGAACTCTACAGCAAGATGGCGGAGGGCGAGGTACAGAACCTGAATATCATCATCAAGGCAGACGTTCAGGGATCTGTGGAAGCCGTCAAGCAGTCTCTGGAGAAACTCAGCAATGATAAGGTGCATGTGCGCACGATCCACAGCGGCGTGGGCGGCATCACCGAGAACGATGTCATGCTTGCCGGCATCGACGGAGCCATCATCATCGGCTTCAACGTGCGTCCTGACGCAAAGGCCAGGGAAGCGGCAACCCGCGACGGCATTGACATCCGTTATTACCGTATTATTTATCAGGCGATTGAAGATATTGAGAAAGCCATGAAAGGCCTGCTGGCACCGGAATTCAAGGAGAATCTCCTGGGTCATGCGGAGATCCGCAATGTCTTCAAGATTACCGGCGTTGGCGTCATCGGCGGCGGTTATGTCACCGACGGCAAGATTCAGCGCAATGCGCAGGTTCGTTTGCTGCGTGATAATGTGGTAATCTATGAAGGCAAGCTCTCCTCTCTGCAGCGCTTCAAGGACAGCGTCCGTGAAGTCGGCGAGGGATACGAGTGCGGCATCGGGCTGGAAAACTACTCGGACATCAAGAACGGCGATATCATCGAGTGCTTTATCATGGAAGAGATTGAACAGAAATAATGGACCTGTGCGCTCGGGGTCTCCCCGGGCGCATTTTTTTGAGGTGAGAAAATGGCTACACAGAGAGGATTTGACAGGACAGACCGCATTTCCGCGGAAGTCATGCGCGAAGTGGAGAAGATCATCCGGGACGAGGTAAGCGATCCCCGGACGGACTGCATGTTTTCCATTACGCACGTGGAAGTGACGAAGGATCTGCGGTATGCGAAGATTTTTGTGAGCGTCATGGAAGAGGAAAAGAGGGACGGGATGATGGCCGCCCTGAAAAGCGCCAGCGGCTTTATCCGCCATTCCCTCGGCCAGCATATGATGCTTCGCTATACTCCGGAACCGGTGTTCAAGCTGGATACCTCCATTGAATACGGCGTGCATATTGCAGAACTGCTGAACCATGTGGCAAAGGGGGAGGAAGATGAGAGTACCGTTCAGTGAAGAATGGCTGAACGCCGTCAGAAAGTCACAGAGTGTGCTGCTCTTTTCCCATATCCATCCGGATGGGGACACGGTAGGCTCCGTGCTGGCCCTCCGCAGGGCACTCCTTGCGATGGGAAAGCAGGTGCAGGTGGTCTGTGACGGGACGCCGTCGCCCCGGTTCGGAATCGTTCCGGACCTCGACGTTTACCGTACCCCGGAGCAGATCGATGCTCCTTATGATACGGCTTTTTCCGTGGATGTGAGCTCCCCGGACATGCTGGGCGAAGCGCTTCCGCTCTTTGAGAAGGCTGCAACGCGCATCGTACTGGACCATCACGGAACCAATCCTGCCTTCGGCGATTTCAATTATGTGGAATCGAATGCCCCGGCATGCTGCCAGCTGGCCTATAAGGTCATCGTGCGGGACCTGGGAATCCCCCTGGATACGGCGATGGCGAATCAGCTGCTGCTGGGACTGTCCACCGATACCGGCCATTTCCAGTACAACGGAACCAAGCCGGAAACGCTGCGGGCCGCTGCGGACCTGCTGGAACACGGAGGACAGATCTCGCTCATCAGCCGCAAGATGTACCGGTCCTTCCCCATGAGCAAGGTGAAGCTGACCAAACGCGCTTATGAAGCCATGTCCTTCCATGCGGACAACCAGATCGGAATGATTATCCTGACCAAGGAAGACTTCGACTGCACCGGCTGCTCCTTTGAGGAAGCGGACGGGCTGGTGAACAAGGCCCTCGAAGTGGACGGCGTACGCATGTCCTTCATGGCCAGCGAGCGGGAGGACGGTATCAAGATTTCCCTGCGGGCGGTGGAGCCGGATACGGTCAATGATGTTGCAGTGCGCTTTGGCGGCGGGGGACATCCCCAGGCTGCCGGATGCACCATTCATGCCACGCTCCAGGAGGCGGCGGATATCATCCTTGCCGCGCTGAAGGAGAAGGTATGAACGGATTTCTGCCTGTGAACAAGCCTGCAGGAATGACCAGTGCGGCGGTGGTGGCACGGATAAAGCGGCTTCTGCCCAAAGGCACCAAGGTGGGGCATACCGGAACACTGGATCCGGATGCCTCCGGAGTGCTGCCCATCGCCATTGGCAAGGCCACCAGGCTTTTCGACTACATGGCGGACAAGGAAAAAAGCTATGAATGCACCCTGGTGCCCGGGATTCTGACGGACACCCTAGATATGTCCGGACAGGTACTGCAGCGGGAAGAGGTCTCTCTGACCGGTGCAGAGGTGGAAGCCGTTCTGCCGCAGCTGGTGGGAGATATCCAGCAGGTGCCGCCCTTGGTCAGTGCGCTCAAGAAGGATGGAAAGCGGCTGTACCAGTATGCCAGAAACGGAGAAACGGTGGAGATTCCCGCCAGGGAAGTGCACGTGGAGCAGCTCCGGCTACTGGAAACGCTGCCGGAAGGCAGGTTCCGCCTGCGTATCGTCTGCGGGAGGGGCACCTATATCCGTTCCCTTTGCCGGGACATCGGGCAGGCCCTGGGTACCGTGGCGGTGATGGATCAGCTGGTCCGGACTTCGACCGGCCCCTTTACCCTGGAGAATGCGGTGTCCGTGGATGCCATCGAGGGAATTTCCTGGATGGAAGAGCATCTGGTCCCCATGGATTTCCCCCTGAACCACCTGCCGCATATTGCGGTAAAGCCGGCGGCACGGCGCTTTGTCATGAACGGCGTTCCGCTGGAGCCGCGGGAAGTCGTGTCCTTCCCGGAGCAGGAGGGCCCGCTGTGCCTGTATATTCAAGACGAATTCTGTGGCATCGGCCATGCTGAAAAGCAGCAGATCATAATCGATGCCATGCTTCTGGAGAGATAACCATGCAAATACTGACGCAAATCACCGCCTGGCAGGGTGGCAGAACCGCCATCGCGCTGGGCGAGTTCGATGGCGTTCATCTGGGACACCAGCGTCTGGTGCATCGTGCCATGCAGGATGCACGCGAAAAGGACGCCTGCAGTCTGGTCTATACCTTCGCCAACCATCCCATGACGATCTTTTCCCCGGAAAAGGCGCCGGCGCACCTTCAGACGCTGGAAGAGAAGAAAGCCTGCTTTGCTTCCATGGGCGTGGGGGCACTGCTGCTGGAACCTTTTACCAGGGAGTATGCGGCACAGTCGCCGGAAACCTACGTGAAGCAGATGGTCGCTGCTCTGCACCCGGTTTCGGTGGTCATCGGCTTTAATTACTCCTTCGGCTGCAGGGGGGAAGGAAAAGCGGCGGACATGCAGGCATTCGGAAAGAAATACGGCTTTGATGTCGCGGTCATTGACGCGGTGGACTATGAGGGGGAGGCGGTTTCCTCCACCCGCATCCGCAGATGCCTGCAGGCGGGAGAAGCCGAAAAAGCCCGGAGGATGCTGGGAAGACCGTACATCCTTTCCGGCACCATCGCGGAGGGAAAGCATCTGGGGCGGCAGTTCGGATTCCCGACGGCCAACCTGGCGTTTCCCGAAGAAAAGGTCATACCGGCCTACGGGGTATATGCATGTCAGGCATGGATTGAAGGAACCGCCTATGATGCGGTGGTCAATGTGGGGCGTCATCCGACCGCTCCGGAGGGATCGCCGACCATTGAGGCCCATCTGCTGAAGGCAGCGCCGGCTACCCTGTATGGAAAGGAAATGCAGCTGTCCTTTATTCAACATATCCGGGAAGAACGTGCTTTCGAGAGCATGGAATCCCTGATGCATGAAGTGGAGCGCAACAAACAGCAGGCGGAAGCGATCCTGCAGGCGTTCCGAAAGGAAGAAGGAGGAAAAATCCATGAGCTTAGCGTTTGACCGCGCCAACATCCTGATGCCTCAGGGAGTCAACATGCGCACCTGGGCGGTTATCGCCTGCGATCAGTTTACCTCGCAGCCTGCCTACTGGGATGCGGTAACGAAGGAAGTCGGGGACGACCCTTCGACGCTGCGGCTGGTGCTGCCGGAGATCTGGCTGTCGGATCATTATGAAGACCGGATCCCTGCCATCAATCAGCGCATGCAGGAAGAACTGGACGGCGGCCGCTTTGAGGAAATCCCGGATGCCTTCATTTATGTGGAGCGGACGCTGCTGAACGGGCAGGTCCGCCGCGGCCTTCTGGGATGCATTGACCTGGATCAGTATGACTACCGGCCCAATGCCCAGTCTGCGATCCGGGCAACGGAGCGGACGGTGGTCAGCCGTATTCCTCCCCGGAAAAAAATACGGGAGCATGCGCCGCTGGAGCTGCCCCATGTCCTGCTGCTGTGCGATGATGACAAAAAGCAGATCATTGAACCGCTGACGGCCTGCAGGGACCAGCTTCCGCGCTGCTATGATTTTGACCTGATGCAGCATGGCGGACATCTGTCCGGCTGGCGTGTGGAAGGGGAAATGGCAGCGAAGGTGGCGGAGCACCTGGCCGCCTATGAGGAGGGAATCCGTTCCCAGGCGGAAGGAAAAACGCCCATGCTCTATGCCGTTGGCGACGGCAATCATTCCCTGGCAACCGCCAAGGCATGCTGGGAGGAGATCCGCCGGACCCTTACTCCGGAGGAGCAGCTGGTCCATCCTGCCAGGTATGCGCTGGTGGAGCTGGAGAACATCCAGGATGATGCCCAGAGCATCGAGCCCATCCACCGGATTGTGACCAGGGTATCGGTACCGGACCTGCTTTCTGCGGCAGAATCCATCTGTGCAGAAGAGGGATACCCGGTGGAATGGATCTCCGGGACCCAGACGGGCACCCTGACGCTTTCTCCAAAACTGGGCTCACTCCCGGTGGCAATCCTCCAGGATTTTCTGGACCGTTATCTGGCAGAAAAGGCCGGGGACATCGATTATATCCACGGGGAGGAAGCACTGGCGGAGCTCTCCCAGGACGAGGACAGCATCGGCTTCCTGATGCCTTCCATCGGCAAGCACGATCTGTTTGCCGGCATCAATGCGGACGGCGTCCTGCCCCGCAAGACCTTCTCCATGGGCCATGCGCAGGAGAAACGGTATTATCTCGAAGCGAGAAAAATACGCTGATGCCCCACAACTACAAAAAAAGCGAGACCTTGCGGTCTCGTTTTTTTGATGGATTGAATCAGGCGTAAAGCGGGAAGTGGGTCATGAAGGCCTCGACCTCCGCCTTGACTGCCGGCAGGCAGCTCTCGCCCTCGCGGACGACTCTGCCGATCCAGGAAGCGACCTTGGCCATGTCTTCTTCCTTGAATCCGCGGCTGGTAACTGCAGGAGTGCCGACGCGCACGCCGCTGGTGACGAAGGGGCTGCGCTTTTCCTTCGGAACGGTATTCTTGTTTACCGTGATGTTGGCTTCTTCCAGCCAGGCTTCCAGCTGCTTGCCGGTGACTTCGGTATTGGAGAAGTCGAGGAGGATCAGATGGTTGTCGGTGCCGCCGGAGACCATCTCAATTCCTTCCTTGCGGAAGGCTTCCTCGAGGGCCTTGGCATTGCGGATGATCTGTCCCTGGTACTCCTTGAATGCGGGAGACAGCGCCTCCTTGAAGCAGACAGCCTTGGCAGCGATCACGTGCTCCAGCGGGCCGCCCTGGGTGCCCGGGAAGATCGCCTTGTCGATGGCCTTGGCATATTCCTCCCTGCAGAGGATCATGCCGCCGCGGGGACCGCGCAGGGTCTTGTGCGTGGTTGTGGTGACAAAGTCAGCATAGGGAACAGGAGAGGGATGGAGTCCTGCCGCAACCAGGCCGGCAATGTGCGCCATGTCCACCATGAACAGGGCACCCACTTCGTCGCAGATTGCGCGGAGCTTGTCAAAATGAATGGTCCTGGGATAGGCGGAAGCGCCGGCTACCAGCATGCGGGGCTTGCATTCCCTGGCAATCCGCGCAACCTCATCATAATCGATGTATCCGTCTTCGTTGACGCCGTAGGGGACAAAGTTGAAATATTTGCCGCTCATATTCACCGGAGAACCATGGGTGAGATGGCCGCCGTGGGAGAGATTCATTCCCATGACCGTATCACCGGGATTCAGCATGGCAAAGTAGACCGCCATGTTCGCCTGTGCTCCGGAATGGGGCTGGACGTTGGCATGGTCAGCACCAAAGATCTGGCATGCCCGGTCTCTGGCCAGGTTTTCGACGATATCCACGCATTCGCATCCGCCGTAATAGCGCTTTCCCGGATAGCCCTCGGCATATTTGTTGGTCAGGGGTGTTCCCATGGCTGCCATGACGGCAGGGCTTACAAAGTTCTCAGAAGCGATGAGCTCAATATGGCTCCGCTGGCGGTTCAGTTCGGCTTCAATGGCTTCGGCGATTTCCGGATCAGTCTGACGGATCAGATCAAAATTCAAGGTAATCCCTCCTTTGAAAAAGAATGGGTGTATTGTAGCAAGAAGTCCGTTGGAATGCAAGGCTACCGGAGACGGGCCAGAAGGGCATCTCCGAAGGCTTTGCAGGTGGCACCTTCCCGGCTGCCGCTGGCGACGATGCCGGAGGCCTTGACTGCTGCAACCGCGTCACGCAGGGCGCAGGCTTTTTTCGCTTCTCCGATGTGCTCGAGCATCATGGCTGCGGCCTGCAGGATGCTTTCGGGGCTGGCATAATCCCCGAGGCCTTCCTCGATCATTCGGGGGGCAGAACCGTGTATGGCTTCAAACATGGCATAGCGGCTGCCGGTATTTGCACTGCCCGCAGTGCCGACGCCGCCCTGAATCTGTGCGGCTTCATCCGTCAGGATATCCCCGTAAAGGTTGGGGGCCAGGATGACCTGGAATTTGCTGCGGATCGCCGGATTCAGCAGATTGGCGCTCATGATGTCCACATAGTATTCTTCGGTCTGGATCTCCGGATAATCCTTTGCAATCTCATGGCAGACGCGGGAGAAAAGACCGTCGGTCTTCTTCATGATGTTTGCCTTGGTGACAATGGCCACATGCTTTTTGCCGGTATTCCTTGCAAATTCATAGGCCGCTCTGGCAATGCGCTCGGTTCCGGCAACGGTAATGACCTTGAAATCCATGGCAAGGAGCCCCTCTTCTTCGATGCCCCTGCTGCCGATGGCGTATTCGCCTTCCGTGTTTTCCCGGAAGAAAGTCCAGTCAATGCCTGCTTCGGGCAGGGAAACGGGGCGGACGTTGGAAAAAAGTTCCAGCTCCTTGCGAAGGGTCACATTGGCGCTGGTCATGGTTCCGCCGCCGGGAGTGGTGGTGGGGCCTTTCAGCAGCACCGGGCATTTGCGGATTTCCGAAAGCACGTCGG
This sequence comes from uncultured Clostridia bacterium, assembly GCA_947167215.1. GTDB lineage: Bacteria > Bacillota > Clostridia > Christensenellales > Aristaeellaceae > Ventricola. The sequence continues at coordinate 25,301 of CAMVHE010000011.1, read as the reverse complement.
CAGGAATGCTTTCTCCTTTGGCCAGACGGTTCTCAATGGTCAGGCCTTCGATGTTCCGGAGAACAATGGAGCCGTCTGCGATTTCCTGTGCCAGCAGCACTTCCAGTGCACGCCGTGCTTCCTGCATGATGACGGGACCGATGCCGTCCCCGTCAATCAGGCCGATGGTCAGCGGCCGTGCGGTGAAATCCAGCGGCTTATCCTCCGCCAGATGGGCTGCCCGCTGGAGCTGTTCCCGTAAAAGTGCCTCAAAGTACCCCGTCATTTTCGTGATGTCCATGGCGAATTTCCTCTTCTCTTTTATACATGCTGGGTGGAAAGAACACTTTCTCTTGCGTGTTTGATGTGTTCAATGGTCAGTGCTTCAGCTTTGGCGGCGTCCCGTTCCCGGACGGCATCCAGAATTGCCCGGTGCTCCGTCAGCGATTCGTGGGCCCTGCTGGGGATCGACATGGACACCTTCCGGTATTTCATGATCTTCCGGTGCAGGGGTGCCAGCAGCTCCCGGAGAATATTGGAACCGCAGTGCTCATACAGGAGCTGGTGGAAGCGGCTGTCCATGTCCTTCAGGTTATCCGCATCCTGTTTCTGGGTGTAGAATTCCTGCAGGTCCAGGGTGGACTGCAGCTCCTCGATGTCCGCGTCCGTCATGTTGAGGGCGGCCCTTGCGACCACCAGTCCCTCTACCCGGACCCGGATCTCGTAGATGTCATCAATGTCTTCCGGAAGAATGCCCACCACCCGGGCGCCCCGGTTGGTCATTTCCACAATGTGCTCCATGGCCAGGCGCTTCAGCGCTTCCCGGATGGGAGTCCTGGAAACCGCCAGCTCCTCGGAAAGCTGGGTTTCGGTGAGCAGCTGTCCGCGCTCGTACTCGCCGCTTAATATGGCATGCTCCAGCACTTCAAATACCTGATCTGCCAGAGAAATCATCTGATGGTTCATGCTTTGCCTCCTTATAACCTTGCCAGGGTGCCGCCTGTCAGCTCTTCAATCTTTGCCTCCAGTTCGGCAACGCTCATGGCTGCAACCCGTCCTGCCGCATACTGGGCATCGATCCAGGCCTTCATTTCGACCACCAGCGGATCCGTCTTCTGTACGGCGGAGGTAGCCGGCAGCTGGTAATTGTCATTGATCCAGTAGGCGATTCCGGCAAGGCCGCTGTTCTGCCCGATCATGACGCTGGCGGGCTTGTTCAGCAGCTTCTTCGTATTGAAGATGTTGTAGATCTCCTCATCCTTCATGAGGCCGTCCGCGTGGATTCCCGCCCGGGTCTCATTGAAGGAGCGGCCCACGAAGGGCGTCATGGGCGGAATATCGTATCCGATCACGTTCTTGTAATAATCGGCAATCTCCGTGATGACGGTCAGGTCCATGCCGTCGAGGGAACCGCGCAGGGAGGCATACTCAATGCACATGGCCTCCAGCGGCACATTGCCGGTGCGCTCGCCGATTCCCATCAGGGTGCAGTTGACGGCACTGGCGCCGTAGAGCCAGGCGGTAGACGCGTTGGTCACTGCTTTGTAGAAGTCGTTGTGGCCGTGCCATTCGAGATAATTGCTTTCCACATCGGCATAGTGCTGCAGACCGTAGACAATGCCCGGTACGGAACGGGGAAGGGCAACCTCGGTATAGGGAACGCCATAGCCCATGGTATCGCAGGCGCGGATGCGGATGGGGATCTGGGCTTCCTGGCTCATCTTGGTGAGCTCGCAGACAAAGGGAACCACGAAGCCGTAGAAATCCGCCCGGGTGATGTCTTCCAGGTGGCACCGCGGCATGACGCCGGCTTCAAAGGCCATGGCAACCGTATCGAGATACTGCCGCATTGCCTGGCTGCGCGTCATCTTCATCTTTTTGAAGATATGGTAGTCGGAGCAGCTGACCAGGATGCCGGTTTCCCGGATGCCCAGGTCCTTGACCAGCTGGAAATCCTTTTTATTTGCCCGGATCCAGGTGGTGATCTCCGGAAAGCGCAGTCCCAGCTCCTGGCACCTGCGGATGGCTTCCCGGTCCTTCTCGGAATAGGCGAAGAACTCGGTCTGCCGGATGATGCCGTAGGGGCCGCCCAGCTTGTTCATCAGCTTGTACAGATCCACGATCTGATCCACCGTGTAGGGGTTGATGGCCTGCTGTCCGTCACGGAATGAAGTATCGGTAATCCAGATTTCCTCCGGCATGCCCATCGGCACACGGCGATGGTTGAAGGGAATCTTTGGAATGCTTTCATAATCATAGATATCCCGGTACAGATTGGGATTTTCCACATCCTGCAGGGAATAGCGGTAATTCTTCTGCTCCAGCAGATTGGTCTTGCTAGAAATTTCCAGCATGCATATCACCTCTTTCAATGCATCTCTGTATACAAGTATACATGTACTGTAATGTGGTGTCAAATGTTTGGATAACAGCATGCACATGACAGGAAAAAGCAGAAAAACCACACAAAAAAGGAAGGAAATGCGCTGCCGGGCAGGGATCGGGACGCGGAGGAGAAAGCCGCTGCTTTCAGTACACGGAGCAGGGAACCGTCCGGAGGGAGGAAAGGGGGCAGTGGGACGGAACCTTCCTCCGGGAGCGGCAGGAGAGGATTGCGACACACTTTGTCATAATTTCACAGGAAAATAAGACCAAAAATGGTATTGCTTTTTATCACCGGAGGCATTATACTATGCAGGTCCGTTAAGGCGTATGAGAAGACATCCTGGATATGTCTTTCATGCGATACAGGTGCGGGAAAGAGGTGAAAACGATGAAAGAAGGCATTCATCCTAAGTATCAGAAGGCTACCGTAACGTGTGTTTGCGGCAATACATTCACCACCGGTTCCACCAAAAAGGATCTGCGCGTTGAAATTTGCTCCAAGTGCCATCCCTTCTATACAGGAAAGCAGAAGCTGGTTGATACCGGCGGACGCGTGGATCGTTTCAAAAAGCGCTATGGTCTGTAAGAAACGCAATAAGAAGAACGACGCAAGTCGTTCTTTTCTTTTTTTGACATCTGAAAATGCAAAACCATAGTCATCAAAATGACAAATATAGTTGACATTGCCTTCCCGGAAGCGTATACTGTGCCTGCATTAAAGAAAGCCGTTACGGATTTGTGCGGGAGGTGGATCGGTATTGAAAAACCTGCGGATGAAGGCGGCAAGAGCCAGGCTTGATCTGTCGCAGGAGGATCTGGCAAAACTCGTGGGCGTGACGAGGCAGACCATTGGCATGATTGAGGCAGGGAGATTCAACCCTTCGCTGGCTCTCTGCGTGTCCATATGCAAGGAACTGGGGACAACGCTGGATGCTTTGTTCTGGGAGGAGGCGGATTCGGATGCGTAAACCGCGGACCGTACTGGATGAGCGGGAAATGCAGGAGATGTACAGGATCGACCATCTGGGACTGAATCTGGTGATTGTCCTGCTGGTGGCGGCGATCGTGCTGCAGCTGCTCCTGGGATCCGGGATGCAGCAGGTGACCGGGGAGAGCGTGGTCCTGGTGATCACCGTTTTCACCCTGATCGTTCTCTATGCCAAGCACGGCATCTGGGACGCGGATGCCCGGCCGGACTGGCGGGACAACGCAAAGTACGCCCTGCTCTGCGGCGCAGGGGTGGGCCTGCTTGCCGGTGCCATGACCGGCAGCGTGCTGAAAGCGGTGCTGCTCGGCGCGGGGACCGTGCTTGTGGCCATGGGGCTGCTGTCCCTGCTCATGATGATAGTGGAAAAGGAACAACGCAAGCTGGAAGAAGAGCTTGAAGAAGATGTCTGAAAAGAAAGGAAGTACCATCTATGAATAAGAAAAACAGGGCTTGTCCCATTTACAAGGATATCGGCGGCCAGGCGGTCATGGAAGGCGTCATGATGCAGAGCCCCCAGGATGAATCCCAGGCGATTGCGGTTCGAAAGCCGGACGGCAGGATCCTGGTGACCTGCAAGCATCGGGAGCCGCTCTCCAAGAAGCATCCCTGGATGGGGAAGCCTTTTATCCGGGGCTGCGTCAACATGGTGACCATGCTGAAGATGGGCATGTCCACCCTGGACGAGGCAACCCAGATGCTCGGCATTACGGACGAGGAGCCCAGCCGTTTCGAAATCTGGCTCTCCAAGAAGCTGGGAGCGAGCATTGACAAGGTGGTCATGGCGGTTGCCATGGTCCTTGCGGTGGCCCTCAGCATGTTCCTCTTTGTCATGATTCCTTCCGCGGTGGCAACGGCCCTCGGGAAGTTCATCAGCAGCAGGCTCCTGCTCAACCTGATCTCCGGCTGCGTGCGCATTGCCATCCTCATCGGATACATGGTTGCCATCGGATTTGTGCCGGACATCAAGCGCGTCTTTCAGTACCACGGCGCGGAGCACAAGACAGTGTACTGCAATGAGGCGGACCAGCCCCTGACGCCGGAAAATGCCCGGAAGTTCTCGAGGCTCCATCCGCGCTGCGGCACGGCCTTCCTGTTCCTGGTCATGTTTATTTCCATCCTGATCGGATCGGTCATTGACCAGTTGCTGTTCCTGCTCTTCGGCGTTGCAAAGCTGAGCTTCGTGGGAAGGATCCTGCGCAGCATCTGCATCCTGCCGCTGGTGGCGGGCGTCAGCTATGAAGTGCTGAAGGGCCTTGCCCATGCCGGTAACAGCCTGATCGTCCGCATCCTCCGCTGGCCGGGCCTGATGCTCCAGTACCTGACCACCCGCGAGCCGGATGATGAGATGCTGGAAGTGGCCATTGCTTCCATGAAGGCTGCCAAGGCCGGCTATGCCCATTACGGGGAGAACCTGGATCCCGGCGTCTATGTGTACCAGGCAGGGGAGAATGCATGATCACGGTCCGGGAAGCGCTGAAATCCGCGGAGGCGAAGCTCGCTTCTTCCGGGGTTCCGGATGCGGCGGGGGATGCGCGGAGACTGCTGGCGGAGATCCTTTCGGCATCTCCGCTGCAGCTGTTTCTTCAGACGGAGCGGGAGCTTACCGGGGAGGAACAGGCGCGGCTTAATGTCTGCGTGAACCGCAGGGCGGCCCGGGAGCCGCTGCAGTGGATCCTTGGCAGTACCGGGTTCATGGGACTGGATTTTGAGGTCAATGCGCATGTGCTGGTTCCCCGGCCGGATACCGAGATCCTCGTGGAGGAAGCGATGCGCAGGATCCCCCGGGGCGCCCGCGTGCTGGACCTGGGAACGGGTTCCGGCTGCATTGCGGTGAGCCTTGCCGTGCTGCGCCCGGACCTTCAGGTCAGTGCGGTGGATCTTTCCGGGGAGGCGCTCCGGGTGGCGCAGAGGAATGCCGGAGCGAACGGCGCCCGCGTCCGTTTCCTGCAGGGGGACTGGTTTGAACCGGTGGCCGGGGAAAGCTTTGAGGCCATTCTTTCGAACCCGCCGTACATCGCCCGTGCGGAGCAGCCGGACCTGATGCCGGAAGTGCAGCAGGAGCCGGAGCTGGCCCTTTTTGCAGACCATGACGGTCTGGCCTGTTATGAAAAAATCGTGAAGGAAGCACCGGTGCATCTTGAAAAGGACGGACTCCTGCTGTTTGAGATCGGGTACCGTCAGAAGGATGCCGTCTGCGCACTGCTCCGGGAGCGCATCGGGGAACCGTTTGCGCTGCGGGACTATGGCGGACAGTGGCGGGTGGTCGGTGCCTGCCACACGATCGGATAGAAAAAAGGCTGCAGGATGCCTGCAGCGATACCGTTGGAAGCCCGGTGGAGGAAAAACTGCCCGCCGGGAAAAGTGAAGGATGAAGAAACGATGATAGAAAAACTGGACTGGGTGCATCCCCGGCTGGAAGAGCTGGGCATGCTGCTGTCCGAGCCCGGCGTGGTGGCGGACCAGAAGCGCTGGCAGAGCCTCATGAAGGAGCATGCCCGCCTGGAGCCGCTGGATGCGGCAGTGCAGAAAATGGAAAAGCTGCTCCGGGAAAAGGAAGAAAGCGAAATCATGCTGTCGGACCCCGCCATGGCGGAAATGGCCAGGGAAGAAGCGGCGGTACTGGAGCAGGAGATTTCCGCCTGTGAGGACCAGATCCGTCTGCTGCTGCTTCCGCCGGATCCCAATGCGGACCGCAATGTGGTCATGGAGATCCGTGCCGGTGCCGGCGGAGAGGAAGCTGCGCTTTTTGCCGCCATGCTGATGCGGATGTATCAGCGCTATGCGGAGCGCAGAGGGTACCGGGTGGAGATGATGGATATCTCGCCCACGGAGCTCGGAGGCATCAAGGAAGCGGTATTCGGCATTGCGGGCGACGGGGCGTTCAGCCGTCTCCGGTATGAGAGCGGGGTCCACCGCGTCCAGCGGGTTCCGGTCACCGAAAGCAACGGCAAGCGTCAGACCAGTACGGCGACGGTTGCGGTGATGCCGGAGGCGGAAGAGGTGGACGTGGAGATCGATCCCGAGGACCTGCGGATTGATACATACCGTGCCAGCGGCCATGGCGGTCAGTACATCAACCGGACGGACAGCGCCGTCCGCATTACGCACCTGCCCACGGGCGTGGTGGTGACCTGCCAGGATGAAAAAAGCCAGCTGAAGAACAAGGAAAAGGCCATGCGGGTCCTGCGGTCGAGGCTGTATGAACGGGCACTGGAGGAAAAGCAGAGCCAGGAGGCGGAGGACCGCCGCAGCCAGGTCGGAACGGGAGACCGCAGCGAACGCATCCGCACCTACAACTTCAATGAAGGCCGGGTGACGGATCACCGCCTGGGTCTTTCCATCTATACCATTGACTCCTTTGTGGACGGAGATATTGACTGCATCCTGCAGCCGCTCATCGATGCAGACCGGCAGGAACAGCTGAAGCGCATGGGGCTGGAGGCCAATCATGGATAAACAGTATGATACCCGGGTCCTTCCGGTGACGGAGGCATCCCTGGCGGAAGCAGGAGACTGGATCCGCCGCGGGGAGCTGGTGGGAATGCCCACGGAAACGGTGTACGGCCTGGCCGCAGATGCGCTGAACCCGGAAGCGGTAAGCAGAATCTTTAAGGCCAAAGGGCGGCCTCAGGACAATCCCCTGATCGTCCATATCAGCGCCATGGAGGAGCTTTATCCCCTGGTGAAGGAAGTGCCGCCTGCGGCCCTGCAGCTGGCGGAGGCTTTCTGGCCGGGGCCCATGACGCTCATTTTCCCCAAGGCGGACTGCATCCCCATGGAAGTGAGCGCGGGCCTGGATACGGTCGGCATCCGCATGCCGGGGAGCCTTGCGGCCCGGCAGATGATCGCCGCCTCCGGACGGCCCATTGCGGCCCCGTCTGCCAACCGCAGCGGAAAGCCCAGCCCCACCACGGCGGAGCATGTGCTGCGGGATATGGCGGGCAGGATCCCCCTGATCCTTGACGGCGGCCCCTGCCAGGTAGGCGTGGAAAGCTCGGTCATCGACGCGAGGGGACCTGTGCCGGTGATCCTCCGGCCCGGCGGAATAACGCCTGAAATGGTGCGCTCCGTCTGCGGGGATGTCCGGCTGGACGAACATGTCATGAAAGCAGCGGAGGCGGGGGAGAAGGTCCGGTCCCCGGGAATGAAGTACCGGCATTATGCGCCGGTGGCAAAGGTTACCATTCTCCGGTGCGGGGAAGAAGAAAAGCTTGCTTCTGCGCTCTGCAGGGCGTATGATGAAGCGGAGAAAAAGGGCGAGGTCCCAGCAATCCTGGGATTTGACGGGGCTGCCTACGGCGGACGCCGGGTTCTTTCTCTGGGAAGCTTTCACCACCCGGAGGATGCAGCGCAGCGGCTGTTTGCAGCGCTCCGCCGGCTGGATGAAACGGATGTGACCCATGCCTTCTGCGCCGCGACGGAAGAAGGAGGCATCGGGCTTGCCGTCATGAACCGGATGGGACGGGCAGCAGCCTTTGATATCGTGGACCTATGATCTGCCAGAGCTTTGCACCGTTGGTTTCGGAGCATCCCCGGGTGCTGATCCTCGGCTCCATGCCGGGGGTGGCTTCCCTGAATGCCGGGCAGTACTATGCCCATCCCCGGAATGCCTTCTGGCCTATTCTATTTGCCGCTTTTGACAGGCCTTTTTCGCAGGATTATGAAACAAGGTGCCGGCTTATCCGGGAACAGGAACTGGCACTGTGGGACGTGGCCCGGTCGTGCATCCGGGAAGGAAGCCTGGATGCGGACATGAAGTGCGTGGTCTATAACCCGCTGGATGTGTTTCTGCAGCAGTATCCGGACATCCGTACGGTGCTGTGCAACGGGAATACGGCATTTACGCTGTTTCGAAAGTCCGGCGCGGGAAAGGACCGGTGCGTCCTTCGCATGCCGAGCACCAGCCCGGCCTACACGATCCCTTATTCCCGGAAAGAAGAAGCATGGAAATCAGCGCTGAGTGAGGCGCTGCGCAAGTGAAAAAGAAGGAGGAGCAGGGACCCGTTTCCCTCGAAATGAATATGAATTTTGTGGAGATTATCGAGAAGAAGAAAAAAGGAATGGCACTCTCCCGGGAAGAGATTCATTGCTTTGTACAGGGTGCGGCCACCGGAAGCGTTCCGGATTACCAGCTGTCCGCCCTGCTCATGGCGATCTGCTTTCAGGGCATGAATGCCGAGGAAACCACCTGCCTGACCCTGGAGATGATGCATTCCGGAGACGTGATGGACCTTTCCGGGATCGGCGGAATCTGCGTGGACAAGCACAGCACCGGCGGCGTGGGCGATACCACGACCCTGGTGCTGGCACCGCTGGCAGCGGCCTGCGGGGCAAAGGTGGCCAAGATGTCGGGGAGAGGCCTGGGCCATACCGGCGGAACCCTTGACAAGATCGAGAGCATTCCCGGCTGCACCGTTTCCCTGACGGAAGAGCAGTTCATCCGCCAGGTGAAGGAGATCGGCGTCTGCGTGATGGGCCAGACCCGGGACCTGTGTCCTGCCGACAAGGCTCTGTATGCCCTGCGGGATGTGACGGCAACCGTGGGAAGCATTCCGCTCATTGCCTCCAGCATTCTGTCAAAGAAGCTGGCAAGCGGCGCGGATGCCATCGTTCTGGATGTGAAAACCGGCAGCGGGGCGCTGATGCAGACCCTGGATGCTGCTGTGGACCTTTCGAGGACCATGGTGGAAATCGGAGCGAAAGCCGGAAAACCGGTGCTGGCGCTGGTAACCGGAATGGACCAGCCCCTGGGAACCCATGTGGGCAACGCGCTCGAAGTCAAGGAAGCCATCCATACCCTTTCCGGACGGACCACCGGGGACCTGCTGACCGTTTCCCTGGAGCTGGGCCCCCGGATGCTGATCGCCTCCGGCATTGCAGAGGACGTGGAGGACGGAATCCGTCAGATGAAGGCGGCCATCGCCAGCGGCGCGGGACTTCAGAAGCTCAGGGAAATGATCCGCATGCAGGGAGGAAATCCCGCAGTCTGCGACGACGTGAACCTGCTGCCGCAGGCACCGGTGCGGGTGCCGGTCCCGGCACCCCGGAGCGGCTATATCACCGCCATGGACACCACGGCCATCGGGTACTGCACCCAGGACCTGGGAGCCGGGCGCAAGCAGAAGACGGATATCATCGACCCGGCCGTCGGCCTGGTCATGTGCAGGCGTCTGGGGGACCGCGTGAAGGCAGGGGATGCCCTGTGCGAGCTGCACCTGCGGAGTGAAGCGCAGGCAGAAGAGGCCATCCGGAAAATGCAGGCTGCCATTACCATTGAAGAGGCTGCCCGCCCGGTTCCGCCGCTGATCTATGCCACGGTTTCGCCGGGAGAAGTGCATTATGCGGAAGCGTAAAGCCTGTTCCGGTGACACAGGCAGAGGGGACCTCGCTGCAGTTTCCCCTGCCGCATGAACAGAATATTGCATGGTGAAATGCCCATCCTGTGGCTCGGCCACTTCATGGGCGTTTTCCTTGAAAAGATTTTTTGTCGTTGGAGGAGTCATGAGGAAAACACGAGAAGAAAAAGCAGAGCAGCAGAAGAAGCGGGAGATGATGCTTCACGCGCTGCGGCCTGCCATTCCGGCATTCGTCATCGGCTTTGCGGCCTCGCTGGTCAATATCCTGGCCAGAACGGGATTCACGCAGGTGATCCGCTTTACCGTCGATGACGTGCTCCTCAGAGCGGTGGAAGCAAAAGCCCTCCTGTTTCCGGTTCTGGTGGCGGTGCTTCTCTCCGTCCTCCGCTTTGCGGCGGGGTACGTGGAGGACAGCCATCTGGCCAAGGGGGCGGAGCGCTTTGTCAAGGCACTCCGGGACCGGCTGTTCCGTCAGATTGAGCAGCTTCCGTATTCCTGGCATCAGGATCATGCCACCGGAGACATCATCTCCCGGTGCACGACGGACGTGGAGATCATCCGCACGTTTATTGCCGACCAGATGGTGGAGCTGATTACCACCTGCTTCATGCTGGTGATCTATTCCGTTTTCATGTTCACCATGGATGTGCGCCTGTCGGTCATCGCCTTCCTGTTCATCCCCGTGGTTCTGATCTATTCCATGGTCTTCTATGGAAAGATCAGCAGAAGGTATGCGGAGGCGGATGAAGCAGAGGCGGCCGTATCGGCGGCAGCCCAGGAAAACATCACGGGCGTGCGGGTGGTGCGGGCCTTCGGCCGCGAACGGGATGAAATGAAGCGCTTTGAGGAAAAGACCCGGTTCTATACGGATAAATGGCTGTCCATCGGGCGGATGCTGAACAATTTCTGGAGCACCGGAGACGCCATCTCCATGCTGCAGATCCTTTCCGTCATCCTGGTGGGCGTTCATTCCGCGGTATCCGGACGCATTACGCTGGGAACCTATCTGGCGTTCGTCAGCTATACCCGGCAGCTGAACTGGCCGGTGCGCGCCCTCGGGCGGGTCATTACGGAGATGAGCAAGGCCGGGGTCAGCATCGACCGCGTCTATATGATCATGGACGCAAAGCCGGAGGAGGAGAAGGCAGGAAAGCTGACGGCGAACATGCACGGTGATATTGCCTTTGAGCATGTGACCTTCGCCTATGACAAAACCCCGGTGCTGCAGGACGTCAGCTTTACCATTCCCGGCGGCAGCACCCTCGGCATCCTGGGAGAAACCGGAAGCGGCAAGAGCACCATTGCGCTGCTGCTTTCCCGGCTGTATGACCCGGACCAGGGCCGCATTACCATTGACGGGGTGGATATCCGGGAGATGCCCCTGCATGCGCTCAGGGAGAATATTTCCATCGTCCTGCAGGAACCGTTCCTTTTTTCCCGCACCGTTGCGGAAAACATTGCCATGACAAAGCCGGACGCATCCCGGGAGGAGATCGAGCGCGTGGCGGAAGAGGCCTGCCTCAATGCTTCCGTGGAAGGATTCCACGACGGCTATGACACGGTGGTGGGCGAGCGCGGCGTAACGCTTTCCGGCGGACAGAAGCAGCGGACGGCCATTGCCCGCAGCCTTCTGCAGCAGCCGGCCATCATGGTATTTGACGATGCCCTCTCGGCCGTGGATGCCAAGACGGATGCGGCGATCCGCGAGAAGATGCGGGAAGCCGCTGGCTCTGCCACCCTGGTGTTGATCGCCCACCGGGTTTCCACCCTGATGAAGGCCGACCATATTCTGGTGCTGGAGCAGGGGCGCCTGGTGGAGGAAGGGACCCATGAGAGCCTGATGGCAGAAGACGGGCAGTATGCCCGGGTTGCCAGAATGCAGAGAGGAGATGAGGACAATGTCGGATAAGAAGCCCACCTTCTCGAGAAAGCCATGGCAGCGCCTGCTTCCGGTGGTGATGGAGGAGCGCTTTTCCGTAATTCTGGCCATTGCCTCCAATATCCTCATGGCGTTCCTGGATGCCTTCATTCCTTACCTGGAGAGCCTGGTGGTGGACCGTTTCATCACCCGGGGCACCCTTACAGGTCTTCCGGCCTTTGCGGCAACCTATATCGGGGCAGCCCTGCTGCAGATCCTGCTCCTGAGGATTTTTATCCGTGCCTGCTTCCGCGTGGAAATGCGCACGGCAGAACGGCTCAAGAACCGCTGCTTTGAAAACCTGCAGCGCCTCAGCCTTGATTATTATGCCACCAACAGCGCCGGCAATCTCCTTTCCCGCATCATGAGCGATACGGACCGGATTGCCGGACAGATGGGATGGTCGCTGCCGGATATCATCTGGGGCTTTGCCTACCTGATTTCCGTCTATTTTGCCATGTTCCGCCTTTCCAGGCGGCTGGCGTGGATCATGCTGCTGATTGCCCCGCTGGCGGTGCTCCTTACCGTTTTCTTCCAGCGGAGGATGATTGTGCTCAACCGCGCAGTGCGCGCCGCCCATTCGAAGGTTACTTCCGGATATAATGAGGGCATCATGGGCGCCAAGACCGCAAAGGCGCTGGCCATTGAACACCGGCTGGTCCATGAGTTCGAGGACGTGACCGGGGAATCTGCCGCGGCCGGCATCCGTCATGCCCGGATGCGCGCCCTGTATGTGCCCCTGATGGTGCTCTGCGGAATGCTGGGGGCCAGTGCGACGCTGGGCCTGGGAGGCAGCGAGGTGCTGTCTGGCTCCCTTTCCCTGGGAGTGCTGAGCGCCTTCATGACCTATGCCCTGGGACTGTTTGAAACCTTCCGGCAGCAGGCCAACCGGATTTCCGCCATGATTTCCCTGCAGGCGAACGTGGAAAGGGTTACCGACCTGATCTATGAAAAGCCGACGGTGGTGGACACCCCGGAGGTGGAAGCCCGGTACGGGGATGTGTTCCATCCCCGCATGGAGAACTGGGAGCCCATGCGGGGCGAGGTGGATTTTGAAGACGTTTCCTTTACCTACCCGGACGGCGGGGAGGAAGTGCTCTCGCACTTTTCCCTGCATGTCCCGGCCGGGAGCACCGTGGCCATCGTCGGGGAAACCGGTGCCGGCAAGAGCACGCTGGTGAACCTGGTCTGCCGCTTCTACGAGCCCACCGGCGGCCGTGTGCTGATCGACGGAAAGGATGTACGGGAGCGGAGCCAGCTCTGGCTGCACAGCCACACGGGCTATGTGCTCCAGAGCCCGCATCTGTTTTCGGGCTCCGTCATGGAGAATATCCGCTACGGCAGGCCGGACGCCACGGATGAGGAAGTCATGGAAGCGGCGAAAACCGTCCATGCCGACCGCATTGTGGACAAGCTTCCGAAAGGGTATCAGACCGATGTGGGCGAATGCGGAGACCGACTCTCGACGGGGGAAAAACAGATCCTGTCCTTTGCCAGGGCACTGCTGAGCCGGCCGGCGATCTTTGTGCTGGATGAGGCGACCAGTTCCGTGGATACGGTCACCGAAGGCTGGATCCAGCAGGCGACGGAAACCCTGATGAAGGATACGACCAGCTTCGTGATTGCGCACCGGCTGTCCACCATCCGGCATGCGGACCTTATCCTGGTGATTGACAAGGGCAGAATTGTGGAGCAGGGAACCCATGAATCCCTGCTGGCGGCCAGGGGCGCCTATTATGAGCTCTACCGCACCCAGTTCATGAAACAGGAAAAACAGGCAGCATCGGGCACGGAAAAGTAAATAAGAGGACGGCACAGTGATCTGCACTGTGCCGTCCTGTCGTTTTTTGGAAAGTTCTGGAAGCTCAGGGAGAGAGCCGGACGCGGACAATCTCCCGGGGGTTGAAAAGCCTTGGCAGGAGGACGGGATTGGAAAGACCGCGGGAGATCAGCAGCGTGCCTCCGGCAGAACCCGTTTCCAGGCCGGAGGTGTAGCGGGGGAAAAAGCCCTGGTCCGGGGCAAACAGCCCGCGCCCGAACAGCCGGACCTGTCCGCCGTGGGCATGGCCGGAAACGGTCAGGTCAATGGGACGGGAGGAAAGGAAAGGCTCCCAGTAATCCGGATGATGGCACAGGAGAATATGATAGCCTTCCTCGGCCTCATAGGCGGAAAGCCAGTCGAGCCGGGGCTGTTTCAGGGAGGTTTTCCGGTATTCGTCCGGAAAGGTGGGATAACGCTCTGCGGACCCGGAACGGCTGCGGAAGAAACGGTACTGGTGCACGGCGCCGGAAGTGAGCCCGCCGATGACCGCATTCCCATGGCGGACGAAGGCATCGTCCAGCAGGGTGACCCCGGTATCCCGGATGAGGGAGAGATCCTCCGGGGCAAGCTTGTATTCATGGTTGCCCAGGGAAAGGTACGTCGGTGCAATACGGGCGCATTCCTGAAGAAAAGGCAGCACCAGGGGATTGCGGTCGAGAATCAGCTGGTCCCCGTCGGCGAAGCTGCGGTCAATGACGTCCCCCGGAAGGAGAAACAGGTCCGGAGGGTCCGAACGGAGCCCGTCCATGGGAACCGGGCGGTTATGCATGTCGGAAAGCACGGCCAGGGACAGGGAAAACGGAGCTTTCAGGACATAGGTCGTGGTTTTGATCGGAATCACCTCCCAGATGCATCAAGGCCGGAGCAGGAGGTCTGCGTCCCGGTGGAGGGCAATGACCTTCCCCGTAATGGGATGGGTAAAGGTGAGGTCCACGGCACACAGCTGGAGGAAGGAAATCCCCATGGCAGCGGCAAGGGACCGGGAAGCATCGCTGAAGTAGCGCGGATCGCCCAGAATGGGACAGCCCAGATGCTGCATGTGCACACGCAGCTGGTGGGTTCTGCCGGTGAGCGGGATGAGCCGCAGATGGGAATACGGGCTTCCCTGATACTGAAGGGTGGAAAGACAGCAGTACCGGGTTTCCGCGGGCTGACCGTCCAGAGAGACGGCCCGGGTGAAGCTGTCCGGCGCAATCCGGGCGATGGGACAGCAGAGCAGCCCTTCGGATGCTTCCGGCTTTCCGCAGACGAGGGCTTCGTAGGTCTTTCGGAACCGTCCGAGCTGCATGTCTTCCTGCAGCACGGACTGGACATGGGGAAAACGGGCGAAGAGGACAATCCCGGCAGTTTCGGCATCCAGCCGGTGGATGGGGCGGGCCAGGGGATCCACGTGCTTCTGCACGCGGGTCATCAGCGTATCGCTTGCGGCAGAACGGCTGCGGGAAGGATGCACCTGCAGGTCATGGGGCTTGTATGCGGCAAGGACCGCGTCGTCCAGGTAAAGGATTTCCGGGACCGGAAGGGCTGGCAGGGAAACTGCGGATGCAGGGTATTCGGTCAGGATGACGGAAACCTGCTGCCCGGGCGACAGGGAAAGATTGCTGTAGGCAAAGGACCCGTCGACCCGGATGGCATCCGCTTTCTTGAGCAGGAGGGTTTCCCGGTAGGAAAAACGCATGGCTTCCCGCAGAAACTGCTGCAGGGACCATCCTGCTTCCCCGGCGGATACGGTGCGCGTGACCTCCATGAAACCATCCTCCCTCTTTTGTTCTGAATGCATTGTATTGCATTGGCAGAAAAAGTCAAGAAAAGTGCTTGACAGGCAAAAATAGATTTGATACAATTTAATTGTAATCAATGATTTTAGAATCATAAAGGAGGATTCATGGTTATGGCATCGGTTTATGATTTTTCTCTGCTCAGCGGCAAGGGGGAGAATGTTTCCCTGGCGGATTTCAAGGGCAAGGTAATGCTCATTGTCAATACGGCTACCGGCTGCGGATTTACGCCGCAGTACAAGGACCTGGAGAGCCTTTACGAAGAATTCCATGACAAGGGACTGGAGATCATCGACATTCCCTGCAACCAGTTTGCCGGACAGACCCCGGGAACGGATGATGAAATTCATGAGTTCTGCACGCTCAAGTACAACACCCAGTTCCCGCAGATGAAGAAATCTGACGTGAACGGCGAAAACGAGCTTCCGCTCTATACCTATCTGAAGAGCCAGAAGGGCTTTGAAGGATTTGGAATGAGCCCGGCAGGCATTGCCATGAGTGCCATGCTCAAGACCATTGACAAGGATTACAAGCACAATCCTGCCATCAAGTGGAATTTCACCAAGTTCCTGGTAGACCGGGAAGGCAATGTGGTTGCACGCTTTGAGCCCACCGAGAACATGGAAAAGGTGAAGGCAAAAGTACGCGAAGCCATTGGCTGAGAAAAAGACAACAGAACCGTCCAGAATCCGGATTGCACATCCGGGTTCTTTTTTATTGCGGAGCCGGGCTTTCCGGGGAAAAGGAAAAAAGCCCTTCCGCCGGAATGGCGGAGGGCTTTCGAGCCGGTGAAATTAATCGGCATTCTGAATGCCTAAGATTTCTTCAATCCTTTGAAGACGCCGGGAAAAATCCTCCTGGGGATTTTTTTGCGTATTCATGGATTTCATGTCATCAGTTCGGCCTAAGAGGTAATCGACGGAAACATCCAGCGCATCTGCCAGAAGTGACAGTGTTTCCAGACTGGGCTGACGTAATCCACGTTCATAAAGCGAGGCCGTGTTCAGACTTTTTCCCATGAGATCAGCGAGTTCCTGCTGACTGAGATGGCGCGCGGTTCTTGCGATTTTGAGGCGTTTACCGAATTCAACCATTGTTTCACCTTCTTAAACGAACTGTTCAAAGTGTTATATATCAAATATACATCTTTTTTTTGAAATATCCAAATGCCCTTCCAGTGAAATTAAATACAATACATATCACATGATACGTACGAATATAAAAGACTAATCAACTAAATGAAGGAAAGACACGCACCATATAGTGTCCTTGTATGTTTTTGGATTAAGGACAGGGGTCTGGAAATATAGAAAAAATGCATAATTTTTCTTTTAATTAATTGGATTAATTTGTTTGAATGGCTTATAATAGGCCTTTTAGTCCCTAACGCCTGCATGTCCGGAGATGTTTTTTCTTTTTTTGAGCGAAACTATTGAAATAGAAGTTGAAAATTGTGTATGATAAACGAAACGCATACGGACATGGGAAGGGGATGAAGAATTTGAATTCCGGCATTGGCATCCGGGGAATTGTGGAAGGCTTTTACGGCACGCCATGGACGCATGAGACGCGGATGGCGATGATTCCGTTCCTGGCAGGGGAGCAGATGAATGCCTATATTTACGCGCCGAAGGATGATCCATATCATCGGGCACAGTGGCGGCATCCCTACCCGGAGGAGAAACTCAGTGAGCTCCGGGAGCTTGCCTCGGAATGCCGTAAAAACGGGGTGCACTGCATCTTCGCGGTTTCTCCGGGGCTGGACGTGCATCTGCACGGAGAGAAAGTGGAAGAGGACGTCGCCTTCATGATCCACAAGCTGCACGCTGTGCAGGAAGCCGGCATCCTGAATTATGCGGTGTTCTTTGATGATATTGAAGATGATGACGGTGCCGGACAGGCGGCGTTTGTCAACCGGATTGCAAGGGAAACGGAGGCCTTCCGCACCCTGCCCCTGATTACGGTTTCGAAAACCTACTGGCGCAAATCCATGGAACATGCCGGCATGCGCTCCGCGTATGCGGACGGATTTCATGGCACCCTTTCCCCGGACGTGCTGCTGCTGTACACGGGAAACGGTGTGGTCTGTCCGGGAATTTCCGACGCGGAGATGGCGGAAACGGCAGAACTGATGGGCAGAACGCCATCCATCTGGTGGAACTATCCCGTCAATGATTATGCGGAAGGCAAGCTGGCATTGGGGCCGGTATCGGACCTTCCGAAAAGCTGCCTTCCTCCGGCGTTTTTCATCAATCCCATGAAATACCCATGGCTTTCGAGGATTGCCATCGCCACCGGGGCGGCCTATGCGCGGGATCCTGCGGCCTATCAGCCGGAGGAAACCTGGCGTACGGTGATCCGGAAGCAGTATGGGGACCTGGCGGAGGATATGATGGCGTTTGCGGCCCAGTCGCAGCATCTGGAGACCACCTGGAGGGATGAGGACGGGCTGACCGGAATGGTGGGCTGGCCGGACGGCACAGCGCTGCGGGAGCAGATGGACCGCGTCCTTCAGGGAGGGGAGACCGCTGCGCTCCGGGCTTCCCTCAGCGGGCTTTGCTGCTCCGTGAAAAGACTGCAGGAATGCCTTCCGGAAGCGGTTCTTTCAGAGTGCAGCAGGCAGCTTATCCTGCTGCAGCGGCAGTGTGAGGACTGCATCACGGCATGTGAAATCCTGGAGGATGCGCGCCATGGCAGGAAAACGGACCCGGAAAGGATCCCGGGACGCGGTGCAAAAGAGACGGACCGTCACGCCGTCCGGGTCTCCCAGGGGGTCAGTGACATTTTTCCACAGGAAGTCTATGATCTCCTCAGCCGGCAGGCTGCTGGGGAAAATATGAAATAAAAGGAAGGAAATACCATGAAAGGACCTTATTTGATTGCGCTGGACCAGGGGACAACCAGCTCCCGCGCGGTAATCTTCGACCGTCAGGGAACGGTGGCAGGCGTACATGCAATCGAGTTTACGCAGATTTATCCTCAGCCCGGCTGGGTTGAGCATGACCCTCTGGAGATTCTGAACACCCAGGTGGAAGCACTGCAGGAAGCGGTGCGCAAATCGGGCATCAACGTCAGTGAGATTGCAGCCATCGGCATCACCAATCAGCGGGAAACCACCGTGCTGTGGGACCGCGGAAGCGGCCAGCCGGTTGGAAATGCCATCGTATGGCAGTGCCGCAGAACGGCGCAGATGGTGGAAAAGCTGGTGGCGGACGGCTACGGGGAGATGATCACCGCCAAGACCGGCCTGGTGCCGGATGCATACTTTTCCGGCACAAAACTCCGCTGGATGCTGGACCAGTACAATCTGCAGGGGAAGGCGGAACGGGGAGAGGTATGCTTCGGAACCATTGATTCCTTCCTGATTTACCAGATGGTGGAAGGACAGCCCCACGTTTCGGATGCCACCAATGCCGGACGTACGATGCTTTACAATATCCACGAGCAGAAGTGGGACGAGGAACTGCTGAAAATGCTGCAGATTCCGAAGGAATGCCTGCCCCGAGTGGTGGATTCCTGCGGCGTGGTGGGCATGCTGCGCCCGGATATCCTCGGCAGGGAGATCCCGGTTGCCTCCATTCTGGGAGACCAGCATGCTGCGCTTTTCGGTCAGACCGCCTTTGAAGCGGGAGCCGTCAAAAACACCTACGGTACCGGATGCTTCATGCTGATGAACACCGGAAGCACTCCGGTTGCAAGCACCCACGGCATTGTGACGACGCAGGCCTGGCGCATGAACGGAAAAACCACCTATGCACTGGAAGGCAGCGTGTTCATGGGAGGCGCGGTCATGCAGTGGCTGCGCGATGAACTGAAGATCCTCGACCATGTTCCGGACAGCGAAGCCATTGCCCGCAGCATACCGGATACCGGCGGAGTCTTCCTGGTTCCTGCTTTCACGGGACTGGGGGCTCCCTGGTGGGATATGTACAGCCGGGGCATGCTGATCGGCATGACACGGGGAACCGGAAGGGAAGAGATCATCCGTGCGTCCCTCGAATCCATTGCTTACCAGACGGCAGACCTGCTCAATGCCATGCGGGCAGACTGGAAGGGAGAGACCCATGCCCTGCAGGTGGACGGCGGTGCAAGCAGCAACAGCTTCCTGATGCAGTTCCAGGCAGATATTCTCGGCATTCCCGTATGGCGTTCTGCCGTCCGGGAAACCACCGCATTCGGTACGGCCATGATGGCGGGCCTTGCCACCGGCGTATACAGCAGCATGGAGGAACTCCATTCGCTCTGGCGCAGGGATGCGATTTTTGAACCGGTCATGTCTTCTTCCGAGAGGAACAGCCGGATGGCAGACTGGCACCGGGCCGTGGAGCGTGCGCGGGACTGGGTGCGTCACGATTAGGAGGATTAACCTGTGAAAATACAGCCTTTTGCGGTAGAAGAGTGGATGAACGCCTATGAAACCGGGGCAAAGTACAATATTGCAGAGACCTGTGTGGATTCCGTGAGCCTGGAGGAACTCTTCTCCCTGTGCGGAGAAGACCTTCCGGCCTTTCTGGAAGCGTTCAGCAGGCGCCGGCTTACCTATGGAGATATCGAAGGTGCCCCGGCATTTCTTTCCGGGATCTGCAGCCTTTACCGGACGGTACGGCCGGAGGAGATTGTTACCACCCATGGCGCGGCAGGAGCGAACCATCATGTGTACTATTCCCTGGTGGAGCCGGGGGACCGGGTCATTTCCATTACCCCGACCTACCAGCAGCTGACTTCCATTCCGGAGGCATACCTTGCGGATCTGCATGTGATGCACCTTACCAGGGAACACGGATATCTGCCGGACCCCGAGGAGCTGAAGCGCCTTGCAGTTCCCGGGACAAAACTGATCTGCATCAACAACCCGAACAATCCCACCGGCGCCCTGATGCACGAAAAGGAACTGCGGGAGATTGTGGAAATCGCCAGAGACGCGGGTGCCTATGTCCTTTGTGATGAAGTTTACCGGCATCTGACCCAGGAGGAAACCTGGATTCCCTCCATTGTGGATCTCTATGAAAAGGGCATTTCCGTCAGCAGCATGTCGAAGGTTTTCTCCCTGGCAGGGCTGCGGCTCGGATGGATCGCAACCCATGATGCGGAGCTGAAGAGGTCCCTGCTGTCGCACCGGGATTATAATCACATCAGCTGCGGCATGTTTGATGAGGCTGTTGCCGGCGTTGCGCTGAAACATGCCGACAAGCTGCTTGCCCGCAACCGCGCGCTGGTACGTCGGAACCTGTCCATCCTCTCGGAATGGATGGCCGGAGAGCCCCGGCTTCACTGGCAGAAGCCGGAGGCAGGTACCACAGCACTCATCTATTATGACGGGGAAGAGCCGTCCTATGATTTCTGCAAACGGCTGTATGACGAAACCGGTGCATTCGTGACGCCGGGAGACTGTTTTATGGAGACGCACAGCTTCCGCATGGGTTACGCCTGCGATGAAGAGGAGCTGGTGTCAGGACTTGCGGCCCTCCATTCATTTTTAACGCGCTAGGAGAGTGGGATACATGCAGTATCATCTGAATCTGAAGAATTATGCAGACTTTTCAGTGTTTGAAGTCAATAAGATGCCGGGAAGAACCTATTTCATTCCATATCCGGACAGAGCTTCCGCGGATGCAGTAACGCCCAAGGAAAAGCGTTATCATTCCCCGAAAGTCCTCTGCCTGAACGGCAAATGGGATTTCCTTTTCTATCCGCGGCCTGCAGAAATACCGGAAGAGCTGGATACCGGCAAACTTTCCTTTGATTCCATGGAAGTCCCTGCCTGCTGGCAGTTCCGGGGAATCGACCGGCCTTTCTATGTGAACATCCGGTATCAGTTTCCCTATAAGCCTCCCCGTATTCCCACCACGGAGAAAGCAGGGAAGGTTTTCTCCTGGCTGGGATGCGACCAGGGCATTTCCCTGCGTTACAAGGATCCCGGAGAGGAATATAACTTCGTTGGCATTTATCGCAGGATCCTTCCGATTACCGACCCGTCCAAGCATACCGTGATTTCCTTCATGGGAGTTGCCAGCTGCATGGACCTGTATCTGAACGGGGAATTTGTAGGCTATTCGGAAGGAGCCCACAACATTGCGGAGTTTGACCTGAGCGGAAAACTGTCAGCCGGAGACAACGAAATTCTGGTGGTGGTCCATCGCTGGTGCACCGGAACCTATCTGGAAAGCCAGGACATGTTCCGGAACAACGGCCTTTTCCGGGATGTGCTGCTGCGCATTTCCGAGAATACGGATTTTGCTGATATTGACGCATCCACCGAAAAGATGCAGGACGGATACCGCCTGATCATGAAGGCTGATACCCTTTCGGATACCGCAGTTACCTTTACCATTGAAGGAAACGGCATCCGGGAATCCAGAACGGTGGAGGCGCAGAACGGCCATGCGGAAGCCTCCTTTGACCGGCTTCCGGTTCAGAAATGGAATGCGGAAGACCCGGTTCTCTATAACCTCTATTATGAGACGGTCACCTCCTGCGTGAAGGAGAAGATCGGCTTTAAGACCGTTACGATTCAGGGAGATGTGTTCCTGGTCAATGGACGGAAGATCAAGTTCCACGGGGTCAACCATCACGACACCAGCCCCACGAACGGGTATACAATGACCCCGGATGAGATTGAGCGGGATGTACGGCTGTGCAAGGAATACAACATCGATATGATCCGCACCTCCCATTACCCGCCGGATCCGCTTCTGCTGGAACTGGCAGATGAGATGGGACTTTATATCGTTGATGAAAATGACCTGGAAACCCATGGCACTTTTGCCATGCAGATCCCGCCCACGTATAATTCCATCTCCCACGACAGGAAGTGGCAGGAGCATTATGTGGACCGGATCACGAGGCTGTACCAGCGGGACAAGATCCATGCCAATACCTCCATCGTCATGTGGTCACTGGGAAATGAAGCCGGCGGCTACAGGAATACCGATGCCATGTATGACTACCTGAAATCGCATTCGCCGCTGCCGGTGCATTATGAAAGTGCCATTCACTGCAAACGGGAAGCGTATGATGTGGGCAGTGAAATGTATCCCAGCGTGCAGATGGTGCATGACGTGGGCGAACATTGCCGGAAGCAGAAGCGGCTGAATGACCGGCCGTATTTCATGTGTGAGTATGCTCACGCCATGGGCGTGGGCCCGGGAAACACCGAGGCATACTGGCAGGAAGTGTACCGCTATGACAACCTCATGGGCGGCTGTGTCTGGGAAATGGTGGACCATGCGGTGCTCCATCCCGACGGCAGCTACACCTATGGCGGGGATCACGGCGAATGGGAGCACGACCGGAATTTCTGCGTAGACGGCATGTTCTATCCGGACAGGACGCCCTCTACCGGGGCGAAGATCATGCGTTTTATCTATCGTCCCATCCGTGTCAGCCATATTTCGGAACAGTATTTCGAAGTGTTCAATACCACGGCATTCTCGGAGGGCTCCCGGTATCAGCTGAAATTCTGCTGGAATGACGGAAGCTGTCAGACCATGGAAGCACCGGCAGCACCGCTTTCCCGGGTGCGGCTCGAGCTGCCACTGGGCCAGGAGGTGGACGGGAACCTCAGCGTGATTGTGGAAACCACGGATACGAGGACCGGCCGGGTGGTTTCCGAAGAGCAGCTGGTGATCCGCCAGCAGCTGCCGGCAGCACCTGCTGAGGCGGCCTGGAACCCGGAATGGCAGATTGAGGACGGACGGCTGACGGTTCGGCTCCGGAATGGAAAAGTGCTCCGCTCAGCAGACGAATATACCATCCTTTACCGGGCTGCAACGGATAATGATACGAACCCGTTCTTCCAGAACACCATGAAGCCCTATGCCTCCCAGCATGAGCGGCTCATATCGACGGAAACGCTTAAGAATGGTTTCAGGGTGGTCACCGAGGTCGGAAACCGTAAAGCGACTTTCCTGGTAACGGATGAATATACGGCTACCGAGAGGGGACTGCTGGTTACCAGCAGGATCCACTGCACACGGGGAGGGGGCATTCTGCCCAGGTTCGGAAAAACATTCCGGCTCGACGATTGCTTTGATCTGGTGGAATATACCGGCAGAACCGGGGAAAGCTACTGCGATATGAAGGACCAGTTCCCCATCGGAACGGTATCCTGCCGTGTCAGCGATATGACAGAACCGAACATCAAGCCGCAGGAAAGCGGCAACCGTTGCGACTGCACCATGGCCAGCATCAGCGACGGAAAATCCAGGGTGCTTTTCACTGCCGTGGACCATCCGTTCGAGCTGGGGATAAAGCCCTATACGGATCATGCGCTGTTTACCATGAAGCATCGGAAGGATGAAATCCGTACCGGAACCTACGTGACCATCCAGGCGTTCCAGATGGGCATCGGTACCGGAGCATGTGGTCCTGCCATCATGCCGGAATTCCAGCATCCCGCGAAAGAAGATATGTCTTTCCGTTTTCTGATTGAAATCAAGTAATAATATGGACTCGGCAGAACGCCGGGTCCTCGTTTTTCAATTTGAGAACGGTCAGACTTGAAAATACTTCGGTGGACCGTTATAATTAGTTCTAGCAGATTGTGGAGGAGGTATATGCTGATGTTGATCACGGAACAGTTGGAAAAAAAACAAATGACGAAATACCAACTTAGCAGGATGAGCGGCGTGCCTCAGACTACGATAAACGACATTTGCAGCGGCAGGGCAGATTTGGAAAAATGCTGTGCAGGCACACTCTATCGATTGGCAAATGTCCTGGGGGTAACCATAGAAGAAATCCTGGAATCTGCAGCCGCAGAGTATCGTACCTCATTTGAAACGTTTAAAAGCAACACGTGCCATCATGTAAAGGACCTCGGCGATGTGGATTTCATGATACAGCTGTTGGAGTCAGATGAGATCAGAACACTATATAATCGGAAATGGTATCCGGAGGCACTGTATCTGCTGGCAATGCTGGATTATCTGTCCAGGGAAAACAATATTCCGGTCTGCACGAAATATGATGACATCCGAACACGCAGACTGACTAAACCTGTATATCCGGCGGGTATAATTACGACGTGTGCCGTATTACAATCTGAAGAGCCGAAACGCAGGGCGGAGCAGGAGGCAATCCCAGAATTCAGACGTTTCAATATCATCGAGAATGAGGTGAGGGATGTTGTCTGATCGGCCCTTCACAAAATCGAATCTTGACCAGTATCTGAAGGAGCTGGCACGAGAATACAGAAAACGAAATGGAAAGACAGTCCCGGCAGAAATCATACTGATCGGTGGGGCAGCCGTCTTGATAAATTATGGATTTCGTGAGATGACATATGATATGGACGCGATTATAAACGCTGCGTCATCCATGAAAGATGCAATCAATTATGTGGGGGATAAATTCGATCTTCCAAGTGGCTGGATGAACGATGAATTCATGAGGACGGATTCCTACACACCCAAAATAGCAACATTTTCCAGGTATTATCGGACATATTCAAACGTCCTGACGTTTCGTACAGTTTCTGGGGAATATCTGATTGCCATGAAACTCAGATCCGGACGAGAGTACAAATACGACAGATCGGATGTAATAGGAATTCTCTGGGAACATGAAAAACGAGGAGAGCCATTGACGTTAAACAGCATAAAGCAGGCGGTTATTGAACTTTATGGCTCATACGATGTGCTGACACATAGTGTGAGGCAGTTCATAGAGCGTGCTATCGACGATGGCAATTATGAAATGATATATAACAGAGTTCGCCAGGCAGAGGCAGAAAACAAAGAAAACCTGATGGAATATCAGGATGAAAAACCAGGCGTGATCAACTCAGACAACGTTAGCGATATTATTGCAGCACTGAGGAGAAGAAAAGATAAGCAAAACAAATGATGGAAAAGGCGATTTTTATAAGAAAAGGTGAGACGATTGAATGGTTCAATCATCTCACCTCTTCATTGGTTTGACAGCCGAGTTTTCGAGGACCAGAGAGTAATAAACTAAATGCTCTGACAGCGTTTCGATTCAATGCTGTCAGAGCATTTTTTTCCCGGAGATGGTTATTATCTAAATGCACATGCCCCACAAATGGGGTACCACGATAAATGAAACCGAAGGTAGT
>CAMVHE010000010.1 GCA_947167215.1 uncultured Clostridia bacterium | reverse complement strand
CAATAAGGGCTTATAGCCCTAGACCGAACCACCCGTTTTACGGGTGGCGGCGACTGATTGTTGAAATCAGCAAAGACAAGTCTGTCAGGGGAGAGAAGGAAACGGATTCATTGCGGTTGGAAAAAGGTTCTGATTCAGGGAATTGGATCGTGTAGAAAATGCGTGAGGAAAAGAACTGGTGCTTCCTGAGGAAGGCCAGAAAAGATCCTCCTTCTTCTCTGATATTTAGAAAGAGTATCTCTGCATTTATGTAATTGTTCGAGGTATATTGCAGAACATATAGGAAATCCATTTCAGAAGCATGAAATGGAAGACGGGCACGTCCGGAAGAAAAGAATCTTGATGAGGAAAATGATGAAAGAAGAAGGAACGGAGAAGGGCGGAAATCCCTTCCGTTCAAAGAAACTGCAATAAAAAAACGGAAGCATAAGCTTCCGCTGTAAACAGGAATGTCAGGAAAGAGGACGGATCAGAATGAAAGGGGTGAGTTCATCACCCTGGCCGGAAGGATTGTCCTTCATGGCATCCTGAATCTGGTCGTCCGTCAATGGGAACTGGCTGCCCTTGCCAAGCTGATTCTGATCGAAATCGTTAGCATCCATAACAACTGTGGGAACACCGGTGGATTCGAAAATTTCATCACACAGCTGGGGAGAGTGTTCCGGGTTGATAACTCCCATGGTATGATAGATTTCAAAGGAAGAATCCGGGTAGAAGCCGTCTATGCCTGCAACATCATGCCCGCAGATTTTGTAGAAGAGACCGTGAATGCCGAAAGGACGGGTGATGGCAGAAACTGCTGCTGCAAAAAGCACCCGGGGCAGTCCGCAGATTTCGATGACCAGCTGCATCTTATAAGGCTGGTGCATACCGATGCCGGTGGAATTGTGCCCTGCAAAAGGAGCCAGCTTCCGAGCCCAGAAACCGGGATGCGTATCTTCCATAGTCCGGACATTATTGGTGCACATGCCCATGACCTTTGCGGTAAATGACAGACAGTCACCAGGCTGAAACAGGGGAAGAACATACTGAGAAACAAGGGCGCTTTTGTCTTCTCCGGGTTTAACGAAATGGGTCTGTATAGCATAACGCTGATAGCGACGGCCGTCTTTCCCTGCGATGATGCCCCGATCATAGTAGGTGATGCCATCTTTTTCCATGCGTTTGTCTTCACTGTTGCGGAATCCGCTCATTTTTTGCCTCCTGAAATATACGAATGTCCGTATTCTACAGAGAAAAAGAAAATATGTCAATTGAAAGAAGAAAAAAGACCTTCAGAGAGTGTTTGCCGGCGAAGGAAGGGTGGCTGCTGCAGCACGGAAGGGCTGGAGAAACGAAGGAAGCACATTGAAGAAAAATCCCGTTCAAATCATGCAATATCTTCAGCTATGTATTGCCAAAAGAAGAAGTTTGGTCTATAATGACCGGCGCATGACTCGGAGAAAAATGAAGGAGCAATACTATGATTGATATTAATCTGATCCGGAAAACACCGGATGTGGTCAGAGAGAACATTAAGAAGAAGTTCCAGGACAGCAAGCTGCCATTGGTTGACGAAATCATCGATTTCGATAAAAAGAACAGGGAAGCGATTCAGAAGGCGGACAGCCTGCGCAATCAGCGCAAGGTGCTTTCAAATGAAATCGGAAGTCTGATGAAGCAGGGGAAGAAGGAAGAAGCTGCTGCGACCAAAGCAAAAGTAGCTGCCATCGCCGAAGAGCTCGTGGAGCTCGAGAAGATGGAGGAGACTTACGCAGAGGAAGTTCGCAAGCGTATGATGGTTATCCCCCAGATTATTGACGAGAGCGTTCCTGTGGGCAAGGATGATTCTGAAAACGTGGAGAATGAGCGCTTTGGCGAACCGTTTGTCCCGGATTTTGAGATTCCCTATCATGTGGACATTATGGAGAAACTCAACGGGATTGATATTGATTCTGCGAGAAGAACCTCTGGTAACGGCTTTTATTATCTGAAGGGCGATATTGCAAGGCTTCACAGTGCAGTCCTGACTTATGCACGGGACTTTATGATTGATCGCGGCTTTACTTATTTTATTCCGCCTTACATGATCCGCAGTGATGTGGTCAATGGAGTTATGAGTTTTTCAGAGATGGAAAACATGATGTACAAGATTGAAGGAGAGGATCTCTACCTGATTGGCACATCGGAACATTCCATGATTGGCCGTTTCAAGGACACCATTCTTAAGGAGGAAGAACTGCCCCAGTGCCTTACCAGTTATTCTCCGTGCTTCCGCAAGGAAGTAGGTGCTCATGGCATCGAAGAGCGTGGCGTTTACAGGATCCATCAGTTTGAAAAGCAGGAAATGATTGTTGTCTGCAAGCCCGAGGATTCCATGAAGTGGTATAATCAGCTGTGGCAGAATACTGTGGACTTTTTCCGTTCCCTGGATATTCCGGTCCGTACACTGGAATGCTGTTCCGGAGACCTTGCAGACCTGAAGGTGAAGAGCTGTGACGTAGAGGCCTGGAGTCCCCGCCAGAAGAAGTATTTTGAGGTGGGCAGCTGCTCTACACTCGGCGATGCACAGGCTAGACGTCTGGGTATCCGGGTGAAGACCAAGGATGGAAACAAGTATTTTGCACATACGCTCAATAATACCTGTGTTGCTCCCCCAAGAATGCTCATTGCTTTCTTGGAAAACAATCTGAACGAGGATGGATCTGTTCGTATTCCGGAACCGCTTCGGATGTACATGGGTGGCAAGGACGTTATTCGTTAATAACAGAGTCCCCGCATGCGGGGACTTTTTTATGAGGTATTTATCCTATGATTATTTGTGATACGCACTGTGATGTACTCTGGATGCGCGGGTTTGAACCGGAATGCACGCCCTGTGTGACCATGGATAATATGCAGAAGGGCGGCATCAGTCTGCAGACGTGTGCGCTGTTTTCCGGTACAAGGGAGGCGGCAAAAAATCCCTATCAGACAGGAATGCGTCAGCTGGAAATCTATCGGCATCTGCGGGATCATGAGGGTTGGGATCAGGTGCATTCTCCTCTGGAAGCAGAAGAGGGAAAAGTCAGGACAATGCTAAGCATCGAAGGGGGCGAAGTACTCGAGGGCAGCATCCTCCGGCTGGAGGAATTTGCGGAATATGGTATCCGGATGATTGCCCTTACATGGAATCGGGAAAATGAGATCGGCAGTCCTGCATGTGATGATACCGATGCAGGAATCAAGGAAGAAGGCTGGAAACTGCTCCGGAAGATGGCAGAACTGCATATTGCTGCAGATACCAGTCATCTGAATGAGGCCGGCTTTTATGATCTCATTGATCATCATAGTCAGCCACCAATGGCATCCCATTCCTGTGCAAAGGCACTCTGCGGTCATTACAGAAACCTGACAGATGATCAAATTAGGAAACTGGCTTCCCGCGGGGGGTGGATAGGCGTCAATTTCTGCCCGGCATTTCTGAGTGAGGACGGAAAAGCAACGGTCAGTACGCTGTGCGACCATATTGATCACATGTGCCAGTTGGGAGCCGCAGGAAACGTGGGACTTGGCAGTGATTTTGACGGTATCAACCATACACCAGTCGGGGTGTCTTCTCCTGCAGAGGTACCCAATATCTTTGAGGAACTCCGGGCTAGGGGCTATAGTGAAGAGGCTGTTGCAGGAATTGCGGGATTAAATTTCCTCCGTTATTATGAACGGCTCGGAGATAAAAAGCAGCTGTGAAAAAAGGCAGTCCTTCTGAAGACGGAAATGTCCAAAATCCCCTTTACAGGGAAAGGAATTCGGATTATAATACGCCTAAATTGATGACGGGGAAGAGTACGTCTGCAGGAACACGACAGAGAGAAATGCCATGGCTGGAAGCATTTTGCGTTTGCATTCGGAAGACCGCCCCTGAGAGGCCTGAGAACAGGCACGGTGATACCGTTAATATCAGAAATGAAGTGGCCGCAGAAAATGCGGCAAGCAGGGTGGAACCACGTGAATTAGCGTCCCTTGCATTGCAATTGGCAGTGCAGGGGATTTTTCCTTGCACGGAAAAGTAGAAAGGATGAATGATCAATCATGAGTAACAAAGAAGAATACCAGGCCTATTTTGAAAGCGTTTACCGGCACTCCCTGGCGCATATCCTTGCCAAGGCCGTGATTGAGGTATTTGGTGCGGATAAGGTACAGTACGCCATTGGGCCTCAGATTGCAGATGGCCTTTATTATGATTTCCTCCTGCCCAGGAATCTTACGAATGATGATTTCAAGACCATCGAGAACAAGATGCATGAAATCATTAAGCGGAAAGAGCCGTGGGAAAGAATGGAAGTATCCAAAGATGAGGCACTTGCGCTTTTTGCAAATCAGAAGTTCAAAAAAGAGCTGATTGAAGATCTCCCGGAGGATGAAGTAATCACGATTTACCGCACCGGCGAAGACTTTGTGGATCTCTGCAGGGGGCCGCACATCAGCAACTCTCAGGAACTTATGAACTGTGCGTTCCAGATTAAATCTGTTTCAGGTTCCTACTGGCGTGGCGATGAACACCGGGATCAGCTGACGCGTATCTATGTATATGCTTTCAAGGACAAGCAGGGACTCAAAGAACACCTGCAGTGGGTTAAGGAAGCAATGGAGCGCGATCATAAGAAACTGGGACCGCAGCTGGACATGTTCATGTTTGATGAAACAGCACCTGGTATGCCCTATTGGCTGCCGCGGGGCTGGAAGCTTTACAATGCACTGCTCGATTTCTGGCGCGGTATTCATGAAGAACATGGTTATCAGGAGATCTCTGCACCGGTTATTAACAACAAGAAACTGTGGGTGACTTCCGGTCACTGGGGCCATTATCGGGATAATATGTTCCTGGTACCCGGTGAAGGCGGAGATATCGAGGCGGCAGATACGTATGCGGCAAAGCCTATGAACTGCCCGAATGCGATCATGGTATACAAGCGTTCCCTGCGTTCTTATAAAGAACTGCCGCTGCGCTTTAATCAGGTGGACGTTATTCATCGGAAGGAAAAGTCCGGCGAACTTAACGGTCTGTTCCGGGTACAGGAGTTCCGCCAGGATGATGCTCATATTCTCGTTACGGAAGAGCAGATTGCATCAGAAATTGATGACATCATGAACATCGCGGGCCAGATTTATGGAACCTTTGGTCTTTCCTATATTGCTGAGCTGTCCACCCGTCCGGATGATTTTATGGGTGACATCGAAGTATGGAATCAGGCAGAGGCAAATCTCAAGAAGATTCTGGACAGCAAGTATGGTGCAGGAAAATACGAAATCAATGAGGGAGACGGCGCATTCTATGGCCCGAAGATCGACCTCAAGATGAAGGACTGCCTGGGACGTGAATGGCAGATGGGCACCATCCAGCTTGATTTCCAGCTGCCGATGAATTTTGATTGCAAATATGTTGCTCCGGATGGCAGCCTGAAGACGCCGGTCATGATTCACCGTGCTATTTTCGGATCTTTCGAGCGCTTTATCGGCATTATTACAGAACATTTCAAAGGTTCTTTCCCCTTCTGGCTGACGCCTTATCAGGTTGGCGTAGTCCCGATCCGCCCTGAACATAATGATTATGCGAAGGAAGTTGTGGCGACCCTGCGGAAAGCCGGCATCCGCGCTGAGGTCGATTACGCAGATAAGAATATGAAGGAAAAGATCAAGACTTTCCATCAGTATCATGATCCGTACATCGTTGTACTTGGCGACAGGGAAGCTGCTGAACGTACGGTGGCAGTTACCGTACGCGGCAATAAGAAGATGGTTCTGCCTCTGGACCAGTTTGTGGCTATCTGTCAGAAGTTGAACCGGGAATACAGTATTGATCTGGTGGACCACGTAGAGTAAAGGTCCGAAATCCCGGGAAATGGAGATTTCGCTTCATAAAATAAGAAGGGGCTGCTTCAGCAGCCCCTTTCTTAAAAAGCACCCCACAGTGCGGCAATGATGAGGGAAGGCAGCAGATTGGCAACGCGGATATGAAGTGTGCCAACCATGAGATTGAGACCGACGCAGAATATGAGCGTGTTGCCTACCAGAGAGATTGCAGCAAGGGAACCCTCTGGCAGCAGCGGCCCGATGAAGGCTGCAAGCAGGGTCATTGCTTCCTGCCAGAGAAACAGGGGGATGACCGAAAAAACAGCGCCTTTGCCGAGCGAAGCTGACATTGCCATGACAATGATACAGTCAAGGATGCCTTTGGTGATGAGAATGGAATAGTCATGGTACAATGCATCGCTCATCGGTCCGATGATGGCCATTGCACCGATGCAGATGGTCAGACTTGCATCCATGAAGCCTTCAATGAATTGCTTGTCCTGTTCACTGTGACTTTTAAGACGCAGCCAAGCACCGAAACGTTCGGTTTTTTGCTCAATGTCAATAGCCTCACCGGCAAGGCCGCCGACCACCAGGGATACGATCAGGAGCATGGAGGAGCCTGCAGAAATCGTGCCATCTGCGGAAAGGGTGAACATTCTTGACAACGCCCCAGAGGCTCCGATGAATACCGTGGAAAGCCCACAGGCAACGGTCATGATTTCCCTAAAACTGTTCTTGATTTTTCTCCCGAAAAGAATTCCGAGCAAGCCTCCCAGTATGACCAGAGAAGCATTGATGACTGTTCCCAGACCTATCATTTGGATTTCTTCCTTTCCCAGCAAAGCATGTTATAATTCTTCCCAAGATCACTCCGAATGGACAGAAAGTAAACCTGCCATGCGGAGGAGAGGCTGTTTATTTTTTTCCACTCTGAATCATCGGCGGAAAAAGCGGAGAGATTGCCCTCAAAATAAGCCGCATTCAGCCGCTGAACATAGTCCAGAAGCTCATCGGGAACAGAGCTGTCAGTGCCCTTACTCATGCTGAGGTTAAAGAAACCGGAACTATAGCTGTCAAAATTCAGAAGGTCCGGGTTTGTCAGTTTATGGGAGTGAGCATAAGCAGCCATATCTATGGATTCGGTTTCATAGATGGCTTCCTCTGGTTCCAAGGTCAGCAAACCGTAGTGATGCGGATAAACGGACAGGGCAGAGGTTACCAGCTCGGGGAAGGACAATGTGGTATTAAAGTGCTGAATATGCATATGACCGGACAGGTTGCATAGCACGTCTCCGGTATTGTATAACTGCGCCAGAGGTTCTGCGTTGCCCATCTGAAAGCCCTGTGCGAACAGCAGATTGTGTGGCATTAGGGTCTGATGGGACACAGCCAGCACCTGCATTGAGGATTCTGCCGCCTGCTTCAGCACGGCTGACGCCCAGGAAAGAGTTTCCTCGGATACGCTCCCGGGAACACTGTTCCCGTTGACGTCCAACATGAGAAGGAGCAGGTCATCCTGCAGAACAGCAGCATAACTGAGGGAAGAGGGGTCCCTGCTCAGGGCATCTGCATAACCAAAGTCATGCCAGATTTCGGCAAATTCAGCCGAAGTGGGAGAGGAGATAAAGTGGTATTTTTCCCCGGAAAAACTGGCTGCATAGGGATAGAGAATGTCGTGATTGCCCGGAATCACATAGACTGGGATTTCCAGCCCGGAAAGGCGCCTCGCCAATTCTCTGTGACTGGCGGTTTCTCCATTGAAAGTAAGGTCTCCTGCTAGAAGGAGGACATCGGGATTTACCTCCTTAACTCTCTCAATGAAGGCATCCGTCAGCTCACTGATATACCTCATTACCTTTCCGTCGCCTTGAGAGATAAGTCGGAGGAAGGCGGGACCGTTGTCAGTCAGTTCGGGAGATAGAAAATGGAGGTCATTCGCGACCATTATGCGCATAGGTTCTGCCAGAGTGACAGAACAGAGCGAACAGAAAAGACACAGAAGGAAAACCAATTTTTTCATAAGCTTAAACCTATCGGTTGTCGCAGACAGAAACCCACTGTCCTTGGGATGTGCGAGAAGTCCCGTGTATTGGAAGCAGCCGGAGCTGGATTCTGACGCATTCTTGCTTCATGACAGAAGATACATCACCAATACTGCAGGAAAAGTACTGTCTGTGAGGCAACTGACAGAAACCTCTCGTTATCATTCAGTGAATTATACGACCTCATGTATTGGAAGTAAAGCGTTGTGAGTCAAGGAGGAACCATGGAGATCAAAGATAAAATGAATACTATCCGTTGCCGGCTTCCCTGGGGGCTTTCCTTTGGAGCAGTTGTCTTTATGCTCTGCGTGGTTCCACTTTTTTTTCATGATGCTTTTTTTGATATTAACCGCTGCAAGGTGGATCTGGTGGTTCGCCTGATGCCCTGTATCTTTGCGGCAATGTTTCCGATACTTGTTTTTTCGGAAAGAAATCCTTTGCCGCGAGGACGAGAAAGTGCTCTGAGCTACCTTTTTCTTGCCTTATTTCTTCTTTCCTGCGTGATATCCTGTGCACGTACCGGTTTTGAAAGTGCGGTTCTCAAAGGAAATGAAGGAAGATATGCAGGTCTCTACTTTATGCTGGCATGTTCCTGTGCCTTTTTTGTTCCGGCAGTCTGTGGAGTCCCGTCGGACGCATGGCTCTGGCCTCCGGTTTTGGCCGGTTTGGTCATTGCCATCCTTGGAATATTGAATGTGTTTGGTATAGATCCGCTTGGTTTTTATACAAGAATCAAGAAAGGACAGGAAGTGGTTTTCCTTTCTACCATCGGACACTATGATTTTTACGGTACGGTAATGGTACTCATCTTTGGCATGGCTGGCGGGATAGTACTTTTCGGCAGAAAACGCTTATTTATCCCGTTTGCTCTGCTGACAATAGCAGGAGCATATGCGGCAAGGACAGAATCTGTTTTTATTGGGTTGCATCTGACTTCCTTTACTTTCCTGTTTTTGAGTTTCGGTGATGTGCGAAGGCTGAGTACTGCATTTTTTCTGTGGGGAATGGTTTTTCTTCTCTGCCCGCTGACCGTACTTTTTGTAACCCGTTTTTCCAGCTTCAGTATTCGGTTTGGCGGAATCTATCCGTTATTGGGGAAAGGCCCCGTACCATATGTTCTGGCTGCAGTTTTCTTTGGGCTTTCCTGTCTTGCTGGAAAGACGGGGCATTCATGGACACAGCAGCAGGGAAAGCAGTGGGGGGCAAGGCTGCTGCTCGGAGGGATTCTTTTGGTTCTGGTCCTGATGATTACATTCACCTTTTTTCTGCCGGAACAAACCCTTGGCGGATTTGAGCATTTCTTTCGAATGGATGATAACTGGGGTAGCCGCAGAGGATACATTTATGCGAGGGTTTTGAGAGCTTATGGAGATTATGGCCCGATGGAAAAACTATTTGGAAGAGGGATGGAACTGACAAAACGGATAACGAGGCCATATATCGATAATCCTCAGGAAGAACTGCTCAGCGGGGGCGTCTATACGGATGCCCACAGCCAGCCCTTGCAGCTTCTAATCACGACAGGTTTCTTGGGAGCTGGAGGATTTGTCGCTTTTTATCTGACGGTGCTTGTTCTGCTCTACCGCCATTGCGATGGGGATGCGGTACTTTGCACGCTCCTGGCTGCCTGGCTTGGCTATCTGGTGCTGCTGCTGGTCAATGTGACACAGCCGATTCTGCTGGTCTATTTCTTTACCCTGTCCGGCATGGCGATGGGGCGCCTTCGGGAGATATCAGAGAAGTCGAAGAAAGCAGAGAAGGATAAGGAAAAAACACAGCATTCGGATTAAAGCGAATCCCAGCGTTCTGAAACAGGAAGGACAAGAAAATAGTATTGCTCGCTTATTTTTTTCTGAAACGCCTTGCTTTCCGGTGGCAACGGGAAAACAGTATTATCAGGATTCTGTAAGGATTTTGTTCCTGATACAGATTTTATAGCAGAAGCTTCTGGAAATGAGAGGAAAAATAAAGGAGCCATTTCGGAGGCTGTATTCTGAAGGCGCGACGATCTTTTTTGCACTGTTTTGATAGATGACGGAAATCTGTACGGAATAATGTTGGCAGTGGGGAAAAAGAATGCAACCTTATTCCAGATGACCCGAGACGGGAACCCTTGAAAAGAGAATTGCTGCGCAAGGGAAAAGGGAGCAGCAGATGCTGAAGAATTAAGAAAGAGTAACGGGAGAAAAGATATGCAGATCTTTGCTATTGATGATGAACCAGAAATGCAGAGGCTTTTACATCGGGCAATCGCAGAGGTGTTGCCGGATGCCGGTATTTCCGATTTTTTTCTTGCCTCGGATGCACTGGATGCTGTGGCTGCAGGAGAAAAGCCGGATTTGATCTTTTCAGATATAGAGATGCCTTCTCCAAATGGCCTGGAGTTTACAGAGCGTTTGAAGACATTGATTCCTAATATCCCGGTCATCTTTGTAACGCAGCATAAAGAATATGCATTGGACGCTTACCGACTTCATGCCAGAGGGTATGTATTGAAGCCGGTCGAAGCGGAGCGGATTCGGGAAGAAATCCAGCAGATTTTTCCTGAGATCATAGAGAACGCAGATAAAATACAGGTTCGCTGCTTTGGCTACTTTGAAGTTTTCTGGCAGGACAAACCGATTTTTTTCGGCAGAAGCAGGACAAAAGAACTGCTGGCTTTTCTGGTGGACCATGTTGGTGGAACGGTAACGGCAGAGGAAGTAATCGCTGCATTATATGAAGAGACCAGTGCAGAAAAAATGAAAATGGCAAAACAGAATCTGCGCAACCTTGTGAATGATCTCAAAACAACTTTGGGGAAAATCGGGATGGGAAAAGCATTGGTTCGTCAAGGCAGCAGCATAGCTATCAATCCTGAATGCCTGGATTGCGATTATTACCGCATGCTGAGAGGAGACTCGTGTACAGCAAAACTGTTCCGGGGCCAGTATATGGAGCAGTATTCCTGGGCGGAAACTACGAAAGGTATGCTGGAGTTTAGAAAAATGTAAAAAATTCTTTCTGAAAAGATCAGAATTTGAAACGATTTTGAACGCCATTGTAGTATAATGTAATTTGGATACTATCGAAATGGATTCAGTATTTCACTTTGAGAAATACTGAAAACTGTATCCAAAGAAATGCAGATGAGGAAAGCCGGTCTTTTGACAGGTGACCGCTACATGGTTTGTTCGACGATGAGGCAGATGCTGTCCATATAATAACGGCAGGCTGTCTTTCGAATTATTTTTTAAGCAAAGAGGAGGAATTTACTATGACCAGGAAACTCGGAATGATGCTGCTGGCAGTTGCAATTATGGTTGCACTCTGTGCTGTTGCATCGGCAACAACGTATTATGTGACGGGCAACAACGTACGCCTTCGTGTTGGCCCCGGAACGGATTACGAAATTGCTGATCATGTCAGCTATGGACATGCCATTGATGTTGTCTGGACTGGTAACGGTTGGGCAGAAGTGGTATGGGGAAGCATGGGCAATCTTTACATCTCCACGAAGTACATCTCCCGCAACAAGCCCAATTCCGGCAACAACAGCAACAACAGTGTTCCCGTGACGAGCAACTCTTACAAGAACTTCAAGAATGTGAACTATTATGTGATTGTCAACCCCAAGAATACATATGTTAACATGCGTTGGGAGGCCAGCAAGGCTTCTGAAGTTCGCCGGATTTATTACTATGGTACCCGTCTGAGAGTTCTGGCGGAAAACGGCAGCTGGTGCCAGGTATACGATGAAGCCACGAATGAAGTAGGTTTCATTATGAAGAGCCTGCTGCTTGGCATTTGAGACGAAGAAGTGAAAAATGACAAAAAGTAAGGAGATATTATCATGAAAAAATTGATTTTTGTTCTCTGCGTTATTCTTTCGCTCAGCTGTGTTGCAGCTTTTGCAGAAGAGCAGACTCTTTTACTCTGGCAGCATACTTTTGTGGAAGAGCAGGAGAACGGTGAAAAGGTTGAGCAGACCGTTGAGATCACCCTGACTACTGCAGAGCCGATTGAAATGAATATTATCCAGAACGACGTAAATGACGGATTTATCGCAATTGTCAGCCGTGCTGGTTTTGCACCTGTATCAATCGACGTGTATCCCGCAGATGTGGGACTTCATGCGAACCTTCGCGATGCTTCCGAAGAGGATCGTCAGATGCTGATCGATTATATGGCAGAACAGTTTGAAGAGGGTACTTACACGATTGAGAACCAGGAAATCGACGGCAATGTCTATATCGGACTTGGCACCAGCAATATCCGCAGTGTCATGACGGTTATTGAGAATGTCGAGATGGAACTTATTCAGGCTCACTTTGAAGAGCATTTTGCTGACCTGACAGAAGAGGATCAGGCATTTGCAACGGAAATCCTGAAGGGTATTTCCATCAAGTAATTCCCCTTTATTTGAATAAGTGGCAATGCATATCGGGCCTCTTCGGAGGTCCCGTTATGCATTGCCTTGTCTTTATGGGGAATGCATGGGAATAATAAAAAAACAGCTTAGAAATAACCCGGAATTCTATCGTAATGTTAGGAAAGCGATCATATCATGAAACGGATGCAGTTATCAGATCATTTTACATGTTCAGGAATCCTCCTTTTTTCGCTGCCGAGTATAGGCATGCAGCTGGTAGACAATACCTATCAGGTAGCAGATGGTTTCTTTATTTCAAACTACATCGGTAGTTCAGCCTTTGCCGCGGAGAATCTGATTTTTCCTCCTCTCTCGGTGATTGTAGGAGTAGGTCTGATGTTTGGAAGCGGAGCTACCGCGTTGATTTCCCAGCACATCGGTGAAGGGGATCAGAAAGGGGCAAACAATCTGCTTTCCCTTGCAGTCAGCTGTCTTACGGGAGTAAGTATTCTGCTTTCTATTCTGCTTTTCTTTGGTATGCCGATGATTGCCAGAGCGGTCGGGGCAGATGAAGTACTTCTTCCCTATTGTGTTGAATACGGAAGGATTCTGGCAATTTGCATGCCCTTCATGCTGTTGAACAGTGCGTTTCATTCCATTCTTATTGTGGCAGAGAGACCGGGACTTGGCCTGGCTGTATCCATTATCAATGCAGTGAGCAATATTGTAATGGACTGGATTCTGATTGCCGTATTTGGCCTGGGGCTGAAAGGAGCAGCACTGGCAACCGGCCTGTCGTGGGCCATCAGTGCTATGATTCCGCTGCTGTTTTTTATGAATAAGTCTAATTCTATGCATTTTGTACTTCCGCAATGGGACGGAAAATCCATGGCGCATGCATGCTACAACGGATCGTCTGAAATGCTGGAAGCCATTTCCTATGCGCTGATCGCCATTCTGTTTAACAGTATGCTGCTCCGGTATGCAGGCGAAAAAGGAGTGGCATCCTATGCCGTATCAGAATATGTGACCGGCATTTTTGTTGCAATCTTCTACGGCATTTCCATGAGCATAAACCCGGTTGTAGGTTATCATAAGGGAGAAAACAACCGGGAGGAGCTTCGCAGACTCTGGAAAGATGGTATCCTTCTGATGGGGGGGATCGGTTTACTCATGTCGGTTCTGAGTATTGTATTGGCTCCGGCAATTTCGGCTTTGTTTGTGGGTTACGATTCTTCTCTGATGGAAATGAGTATAGAAGCACTGAGAATTATTTCAACTGCATTTCTTCTAAGTGGTATTGCGATGTTTGCATCGGCATATTTTACCGGAATGGGAGACGGAACGGCTTCACTCGCAGTGGCAGGAACCCGAAGTTTCGCATTCCCATTGGTGGCACTTTTGATATTGCCCCGTTTTCTGGGCAGAATGGGCATCTGGCTAGTAACCCCTCTTGCTGAGGTGGCGGCAATAATATGTGTACTTCTTTTTTACGGAAAGTATCGAAAGAGAGAAATAATCTGACAAAATAAGACCAGACAAAGAATCAATAGAGAGGACTAACTCGGATGAACACATTTGTTGATGCTTTTCTTGAAGTGGCCAGAAGATATCCGGACAAGCCGGCAGTTATGGATTATTTGGGTGCAGACACGTATTCACGTCTGAACCATAAATCGGCATATCTGGCAGAGAAGATTCTGAACTATTTAAGCAGTTCAGGTTATGATGTCCGCAGGCTCCGTAAAGAAGGAAAAAACGGGGTCAGAATCGCATTGCTTTTGCCTAGAACCAGAGAATACCTGACGGCACTTCTTGCAGTTGTACGTGCAGGTTGTGCGATCATTCCGATGGATGCCGAATATCCGCGGGAACGTGTTCAGACCGTTCTGGAAGATGCGGGAGCTGTCTTCTGTCTCACTAGCGAGGGTCTCCTCGATAAGGCAGAAGGGAAAGCGTCCCTGCTGCTTGAAAAGGTAATGGAAGGGGAGGAAAAGGCAGAAGCAGATACTTCTCTCAATCTCTCGGATGCAGATATTGAGGGTCTGCTTATCTTTACTTCCGGATCTACCGGAAAGCCTAAAGGAGTTATTCACCGGCAGTACATTTTTAACTGTGGTTATGATCTGCTTCAGGATTTCCATCCTTTTACGGAAGAAGATACTTTGTGCTGCATGGCAGGATTTCCCTTTATTGCTGCGGTTCAGGACCTTATCCCTGCATTGATGGCAGGCGGAAATGTCTATATTGCGGATGAGATCGAACGCAAGAATGTGGATAAACTATATGGGATCATCCAGAAGAGACATATTACGGGAATGTATCTGCCGCCTCAGATGTATGCCGTCATGCGATCCCTGTACGGACGCCTTCCTCTGAAATATGTCCTGATGGCAGGAGAAAAATCCCGGGAAGATTTTTCTGAAGATGGTAATCTGATTGAAGTATATGGAACTTCGGAAACAGCATGTGTACTGATCCATTGGAAAGGAAAAGAGGATGTCCGCATGCTGGGCAAAGCTGGAGGCGGCGCCCGCGTCTACCTGTTGAATGAAGAAGGCGCCATCATTGAAAATGCCGGAGAGATAGGGGAACTGGGCATTGTCAGTCCCTGGCTTGCCATGGGTTACAACAATCTTCCGGAAGAAACCGCAGACAGGTTTGTAGAGTGCCCATTTGAACCCGGACAGATAATGTATAAAACCGGGGATTTTATGGCCTACGATGAGGATGCCAATCTTCTTTTCCATGGAAGGAAGGACCGGATGGTGAAAATCCGTGGCTACCGGGTCGAACTGGGAGAGATTGAGAATGTCCTGATCCGAAAAGATGAGATTAAAGAGGCAGCCTGTGTGGCGGTTTCGGTTGGCAGCGCGGATAAGCTGTGCTGTTATTATACGGGGGAAGAGCATACGCCGGAAGAGCTTCGGAACTATGTGTCTGACTATCTTACGGAATATATGGTGCCCGATTACTTTGTATGGATGGAAGAGCTGCCGCGCAATGAGCGCAATAAGGTCAATTATCTGGCATTGAAAGCCATGGAGCCGCCGGTAGAAGAAACGAACTACCGTGCTCCGGAAACTCCGCTGGAGGAGCGTGTGTGCAAGGCGTTTGCAGAAGTGCTTGGACTTCAGCGGGTAAGCGTTCTGTCCGATTTCTTTGATCTGGGAGGTACATCCCTGAGTGTATCTATCCTGATTTCCGAATTGAGTGATTTGAAGAGCGGGCTTTCTTTCCAGGATGTGTCGAATCATCCTACGCCGAGGGCACTGGCAGCTTACCTGCAGGAAGACGTGGAACAAGAAAATGGGATACCTCCCATGGACCGTGATTTTTATCCGCTGACCAAGACACAGATGGGCATCTATCTGGAAGGGATGACCGGAGGAAATGCGGAAACGTATTCCTGCCCATATCTGATGAGGGCAGACCCTTCTCTGACTGCGGAACAGCTGATTGCTGCAGTTCAGACGGTGGTATCTGCTCATCCCTCCATGAAGTACATTATTCGGGTTGGGGCAGACAGCATGCCACACATGTTCATGGAACCAATGGCAAAGGTGACCGTTCCGGTCATCGATGGTACTGAAGAAGACCGACTGGAATTTATGAAACGCTTTATTCCGGTAGTGCCGGTTACTGACGAACTTCTGTTCCATTTTGCTGTCTATCGGACGCCTGAAAGATGTTATCTGGCCATTAAGAGCCATCTGATCTTCTTTGATGGTACATCCATCAGTCTGCTGATTGCTGAATTGAATCGAGCACTTAAAGGCATGCCACTGACCAAAGAAGAATGCACCATCCAGCAGGTTGGCATGCTTGAGGAGCAGATGATGCGTGACGGAACTTATGAAACAGCAAGGAAATACCATGAGGATCTGTTCCACGCAATGGAAGATATACCACCTCTGGCAGGGGATTTGGAGGGACCGCTGACCCCGGGTGTTAGTGAGAATATGCGCTTTGAACCGGGAACACTCACAACGGGGCAGGTCAGGGCGTTCTGCGAACGCAATCAGATTACCGAAAGCAGCTTCTTTATGGGAGCAATGGCGCTTATGCTTGGGAAATATCTCAACAGCAGTCATGTTTCCTTTTCCACCGTATATAACGGCAGGGCGCGCTCCGAAATGTCGGATACATTTGGCACACTGATCAAGCGTATTCCTGTTTACGGGGATTTGTCTGCCAATCTGACGGTGGGTGATTTTCTGAGGGGAATGAGCCGCCAGACCCTTGCTACCATGAGCCATGATATCTTCTCTTTTGACGAGGTGCTTAAGAACTGCCCTGTCAATGAAGATATAGAGTTTATTTATCAGGGAGATCTGTTTACGGACCAGATGGGTACGGCAGCAGGGGAGACGCTTCTTGAAGGTGATGCCTGGTTTATGGAGCATTACCACACCGGAATGGTTACCGGATGCATGTCCATCCAGTTCTTCGCAACGAATGGCCTGTACAACATGACGCTGGAATACCGAAATGAAAAGTTTTCGGCAGAATGGGTGCGACGTTTTGCTGAGAATCTGTTTATTATCGCGGAAGGGCTTCTGAAGGAGGAGCATATCGGAGATATCCGGATGCTGAATAAAAAAGATCTGGCATGTCTTGCCAGATTCAACGATACAGCAATTGACTTCGGATTTGTGCCGGTTCATGAGCAGATTCGCAGATGGGCAGATAAAACTCCAGACAGGCTGGCGGTGGCAGCTTCAGGAAAACACCTGACTTTCGGAGAACTGAATCAGCTTTCAGATCAGGTGGCAGTCAGACTCCAGAAACGCGGGATCGGACGGGATGTACTTGTCGGTGTTTTGATGGACAGGGAAGTCTACGCCTATGTGTCAGAGATTGGTATCCTGAAAGCCGGCGGTGCATTTGTTCCCTTCATTCCTGACTATCCGGACGAACGGATTGATTTCTGTATGGAAGATGGAAAAATCGGCCTGCTTCTGACCAGTGAACGGATAAAGCAGGAACGGAACTTCCAGGACAGACCATATGAAATTGTGACGGTGGAGCAGCTGCTGCAGGAAGAAGCAGGAAAACCGGAAAAGGTAGAAACAGCAGCTTCAGATCTGGCTTACTGCATCTATACCTCCGGAACCACGGGACGACCGAAGGGAGTCATGATTGAGCATGGCAATATCGCAAATTATGTGAACCGTAATGAAAAGTCCCTGGAGATCATGCATTATGCTGAGCCTGGCCGTGTCTGCCTGGCGCTGGCGTCCTTTTCATTTGATGTTTCCGTTGTCGAATGCTTTGTGCCGCTTTGCAATGGAAACCGGGTTGTTCTTGCCAGCGAAGAGGAGATTCACACTCCGGGTCTTCTGGCAAAACTCATCGAAAGTGAAGGGGTAGACGGCATTACGTGTACACCCACCTATCTTCTGAACCTGCTGGATATTGAAGAGACGAGGGAAGCCATTCGCGGGCTTACATTCTTTGATATCGGAGCGGAAGCTTTCCCGGCACGGCTGTACAATCGTCTGCGGGAATTACGGGAGGACAGTGTTATACTGAATGTTTATGGGCCGACGGAAGCGACCATGGGGTGCGCGGCAGAACTCATGAATGGGAATGCCGACGTTACAGTTGGACCGCCCATAGCCAATACAACATTCTATGTTTCAGATACCTTTGGAAACGAACTGCCGGTCGGCATCCGAGGGGAACTGATCATCTGCGGGGATCAGGTCGGACGCGGATATATCAATATGCCGGACAAGACCAGAAAGGCATTTTTCCAGCATAATGGACAACGTGCCTATCACAGCGGAGATCTTGCATCCTGGACGCCGGAAGGTACAATCAGAATCTTTGGCCGTGTAGATAATCAGATCAAGCTCAGAGGCTTCCGTATTGAACTGGATGAGATTGAAAAGGTGATTACGGAATTCCCTGGAGTAAAGACTGGTACCGTAGCAGTACAGAAGAACAACGGTGCGGAGTATCTGGTAGGATATTATACTTCCCAGACGAGCATTTCTCCGGAGAAGCTGAAACAGTATATTCAGGAGAAACTACCGGAATACATGGTTCCAGCCGTTCTGTTAGCATTGGATAAAATGCCCATGACCAGCAGTGGAAAAGTAGACCGCAAAGCTCTCCCGCTTCCGGACTTCAGCGCTCTGCGGGCGGAATACATTGCACCGGAAACAGAAGAAGAACGGGCACTCTGCCACGCTTTTGCAATAGCGCTTGGACTGCCGGAGGACCAGGTGGGACTTCAGGATGATTTCTTTGAACTGGGCGGTGATTCCCTGAAAGCCATGGTAGCCCTTACGGAGGCGCATCTGGAAGGGCTCGGTGCGGCCGATATCTTCCAGAAACGAACTCCGAATGCAATTCTGGAAGTCCTGCATGAGCGCATAGGTGAGGGCAGTCTGGAAGAGCGGGAAATGGAAGCAAGAAAGGTTCCGCATTCCCTGACTCCGCTTCAGATCCAGATGATTGACACTCAGTTGTTCCGTCCGCACTCTACCATGTGGTCCAATATGCACTTCCTGGTGCGATTTGACCTCCAGAAAATTGATCCGGAAAGATTCTGCAGGGCTGTTAACCAGGCGATTCAGAATCATCCTGCATTGTCGACAGCTTTCCGCTTCAATGATGATTATGAGCTGGAGCAGCAATATATACCGGGACTTCTGCCGGAAGTAAAGATAAAGACAATCCAGGAGAAAACAGCGGAAATGCTTCCGGCAGTTCTGGTTCTTCCCTTCCAGCAGATATTGAATGCCTGCCTTTGCCGTGTCGGACTCTA
The DNA here is from genome assembly GCA_947167215.1 of uncultured Clostridia bacterium. GTDB lineage: Bacteria > Bacillota > Clostridia > Christensenellales > Aristaeellaceae > Ventricola. Next base: position 42,243 of record CAMVHE010000010.1, on the reverse strand, counting down.
TCGCTCTCCCAGTCATCTGTATCTGTTTATGGATGTCCATCATATCCTTATGGATGGGGGGTCACTGGGAGTTCTTCTGGCAGATATTGTTAATGCCTACTTTGGGAAAGAACTGAAAAAGGATTACTATTTTGCAATACTTGCAGAAGAAGAGAAGAGGATTGCAGCAGGTAACAGGGAAAAAGACCGCGAATGGTTTGCTGAACATTACGGGGATATGGACTGGTGCAATATTCCTCCTGCAGAAAAGGCTTCGGATGGAATTAATCAGGCATCCCGTGAAAAGCGGCTGGGATTCAGAGCAGAGCAGGTTGCTGCTGCTGAGAACCATTGGGGAGTGACTCATTCCGTGATGGCAATTGCGGCAGCGCTGATCACACTCTCCCGGTTTACAGGCAAACCGCATGTAATTACAAACTGGATTTTCAATAACCGTCTTTCTCCGGAGGCAGAAGCTTCAGTGGGCATGCTGATCAAGAACCTGCCCGTTGCCCTGCGAATGGAAGACTATGCAAATGTGCGGGAATTGCTTGCTTCCGTAAAAGAGCAGGTGGCAGAGGGCATTGCCCATAGTACCTATGACTTTATGTCAGAGCATTATCAGGCATATCTGGATGACTGCATGGAAGTAAACCTTCAGCTGGGAATCAATGGCGACGAAATGGATGTACTGGAACCGACATTGATAACATTGGAGGATGAATTCACCGCAGCAGGTGCACGATTGGAGCTTGAACTGCTGGAAAATGAGTATGGAGACGGTGCATTTGATTCAGAAATGGAATATGCAGAAGGATTATTTGACAAGGAGAAAATGATCGTTTTCCACGATATGTATGTAAATACGCTGGAGCGTCTGGTTGACTGTGAAGATGTTCTTCAGGACCGGAAGGTGTAATTGAACAAAACAGACTGTCAGATCGACTGACAGTCTGTTGTTTTATATGAAAAAAGAAGAGTTCAGAGGCCATTTCCGAATGCGGTCTGCATAACGGAAAACGGACGGTGCATGTCGATTCAAGGCATCCTGGGTCGTTTGTGAAGGCAATGCATTATTATAGAACATTGAATACGGTATTATTCAGAACAAGATTGTCTACCCGACGGAAGCAGGGAAGAAGCGAAAAATCCCTGTCTTCGCTGTGAGAACCAAGATGATTATCAGGAATGGAATCCCTTGTGATTTGAGTAAAATGACAGCTGGTCATGTAAATATTCTGAACGTGGCAGTTGGCTCTGCCGATGATGGTGGGCATGTGTACGGAATAGCTGTGGATATTAGAAAAATAGAGGTTACGAATACCAGCGCAGCGGTTACGGTCACAGATATGGATGAAGAAAGGCTCAAAGAAATTGCGGTCGATATTGATGTTTGAAAAATTTAGATTTTCAATGAGTGTGTCCTCAATTCCCTGATCGCTTCCACGATATCCTTCGGGGGTATCGATGAGACGGATGTCAATGCCAACGGTGGAATCCGTGATATTCAGATTGGAAAATGTGCAGTTTCGAATAATGCCATCATCGTACCACCCGATGCGGATTCCGCCGGAATGACTGGTAATATTGCAGTTGGTGACGCTTACTTTTTCACATGCGACCGGATGCCCCATCGGTGCGGAATAGGCGCGTACTACAATACCATCATCGCCGCAGGTAATATTGCAGTCAGAAACGGTTACGTTCCTGCTGCAGTTGATATGAATTCCGTCATTGTTGGGATATAAAACAGATGCCAGAATCTGAACCCGATGGAAATGAACGTTGTCACAGTCACAGATCCAGTAGCTCCAGCCGGCAGGCTGGTTGCGCATGGTGACATCCTCGATGACGATGTTTTTGCATCCAATGAAGAACACCACCCGTGCAGGACTCAGGCTGCAAAGCTTTCGCTGTTCAGGATTCAGATGCATAGACCCCAGATCCTCAAATCCGGAGGGAAATGCCTTTCGCATATATGGCCAGTAGGATACATTTGCCGTTTTTTCGGGGAGAGGTTCCATATAGGCTTCACCCTGACAGTCTATGGCACCCCTTCCTGTAATGGCGATATCCTCGCAGCCTTCTGCATAAATAAAGCATCTGCGGTTAAAACGTGGGGCATACTCGGTATGCCAGAAATCCGTTTCTATTTCGGGAAAATCACAGCCATTTGTGGATCCAAGCAGGACAGCATCCCGTTCGATATGTAATTCCACACCGCTTTTCATGTTAATGCGTCCGCTAAGATAACATCCGTCGGAAAGGGATACACGTCCACCGTGATGGGCAGCACAGTCATCAATGGCACGCTGGATGGCAGCAGTATCCATAGTATTGCCGTCTCCGATAGCGCCGTAATCCCTCACATGACAATTAAGCATAACAGATCCTCCTTCAGAAATAATGGTTTATAGGTTCAGTTTATCAGATGGATGTTAATTTACAAGAGTGAAAATTTGCAGAAATTATGCCCCAAAATCGAATCCTTCATAGGATGAAGGCACTGTTACACGATGGGAGGTACCTTCGGAATCCGAAGGAACCTTCATGAAAACGGAAAAAGGTTTCTGATGCGGACTTGCGGAAGTTAAATCTGAGGTTTTCTTCATCCACATAGCGATGAACCGATGGGCAGAAGGATAGTGTCTGATGCACAAAACCGTTTTCTGAAAAAGAGTCGGATGAAACGGGCTTGGACTATTTGCCTGAAATAGTATAAAATGATGAAATGAACGGATTACATGCGAGGAGAATGAAGTATGCCCAGAAAAAATGGAAAAAATACAAAGGGAAAAATTGTTTCATCAGCATGGAAGCTTTTTTATGAACAGGGTTATGAAGAGACGACAATTGAAGACATTGTCGAGGAGTCTCATACCTCCAAAGGTTCTTTTTATCATTACTTTGATGGTAAGGATGCCCTGCTGGGATCGCTCTCCATGGTCTTTGATGAAAAATATGAGGAATTGCGGGAAACGATGGATCCCGAACAGAAGGCAATGGATGCCTTGCTGCAGATGAACAGGGAGCTTTTCCAGATGATAGATAACAGCGTTTCTACGGAACTGCTGGCACGTCTCCTGTCTTCACAGCTTGTAATCCATGGAGAACGGTCTCTGATGGACCGCAACAGAACTTATTTCAAAATGCTTCACCGAATCGTGAAGGCAGGGCAGGAGAAAAAGGAGCTACGTAACGATATGAGCGTCAATGAAATCGTTACTGCCTATGCGATGTTTGAAAGGGCACTGATGTATGACTGGTGTCTTAACAATGGCAGCTACTCACTGACCAAGTATGCCGCATCCATGATGCCGATGATGCTGAGCGGCTTTCTTCTGCGGGAGAAAGAATAATAAATTCTTATAATTGTACCAGAAAAAGTAAATAGGATATTCTTGCTTATTAATATGAAAATAAAAAGAAAAATAAAATATTACATGCGGCATAATATAGAATGAATTCTATAATCAATTCTGTATTGCCGTATTATTTTTTGTCTGTTATACTCCTGCGTAATGATTTCAGCAAGAATGGAAGGTTTTTTATGAATATCTCAGAAATTGTAATCTTCGTCTTTTACCTGGTATTCATGCTCAGTGTAGGTGTTTATTTCTTTATCAAAAACCGCAATTCCGGTGAAAAGGCATATTTTCTGGGCAATCGGGAAATGGGACCATGGGTTTCCGCGCTCTCTGCCGGGGCCTCTGATATGAGCGCCTGGGTTCTGATGGGACTTCCTGCCTCTGTATATGCACTGGGGCTCGGACAGATGTGGATTGCTGTCGGCCTGGCAATAGGCTATGCTGTCAGCTGGATTTTGGAAGCTCCGAAACTGAGAAAGTTTTCCATAGAGGCAAATGACTCCATTACAATCCCGCAGTACCTGACAAACCGGTTCCTGTCGAAGTCATATGCCCTGCAGGTGATCTGCGCAGTTATTTTCCTGGTGGCGTACACCATTTATGCAGCTTCCAGCATCAAGGCATGCGGAACGCTTTTCCATACGGTAATCGGTATGAATGAGACAGTGGCAATGTATCTGGCGGCAGCGATAATCATAGGATATACGTTTCTGGGCGGTTTTTCTGCCGTATGCTGGACAGACTTCTTTCAAGGGCTCCTTATGCTCGGGGCGCTGCTTATTGCACCGCTATTTGCAGCTTCTATGCTGAAAGGTATAAACACAGAGACGATCACGATGGAAACTCCGCAGTTCTTTAATGCATTCGCCAGCTGGAAGGATATTGTTTCAGGCCTTGGGTGGGGACTGGGTTACTTTGGAATGCCGCATATTATTATTCGCTTTATGTCAGTAGAATCACAGAAGTCATTGAAAAAGTCAGCAAATATAGGAATTACCTGGACAACTCTCATTATCTTTTTTGCGGTGCTTGTAGGGGTTGTCGGACGAATGTTCCTCGGATATGATGCGCACATTGACCAGAACTCTTTAGTATTTATCACCATGGTACGAAGAATATTCCCGGGCATTCTTTCCGGAATCCTTCTTTCTGCCATACTGGCGGCTTCCATGTCCACTGCAGACAGTCAGCTTCTTTCTGCTGCCTCTGCTTTTGCCAGCGATGTCTATCGCCCCATTATCCGAAAGAACAAAACCACGGATAAGGAAATGCTGTGGGCAGGCAGGATTGTGGTGCTTGCAATCGCTGTGATTGCTTTACTGATAGCGTCAAATCCCAATGCAGGAAGTATTATGAGCCTGGTATCCAACGCCTGGGGTGTCTTTGGAGCGGCCTTTGGTCCTGCAATCATGCTGTCACTCTTCTGGAAACGTTTTAATTTTCCCGGAGCCGTAGCGGGTATTGTGGTCGGTGCCACGGTAGATATTCTGTGGCTGGTTTTCCTTTCAAATACAGGAATCTATGAAATCATTCCCGGCACGATATGCGGAATAGTAGCGGCAGTAATCACTGCTCTGTGCACAGCTAAACCAGACAGGGAAGTCGAGGCGTTGTTTGATCGTGCCTCTGCAGATGAAAACTGATTATCCTGTCGAAAGCAAGGCGGTCCATGGGACCGTCTTTTTCTTTGGAGGGTTCCGTAATCGCTGCTTACTGCAGAAGAAAGAGAAAGAAGTACAAGTTTTTGCCTTTCCCGGCATAAGGACACAATAGCGGGACGCAGCAATGCCGAATAAAGATGATGCTCCGGAATTGCAAAGGTAAAATCGCTATGGATTAGTATAGAAAATAAAAAGGAATTTGTGGGAAATGTTTGTCGTATGGGATAAAGAATGCTACAATGAACTGAGAAAATGACAGGAGGAACGCTGAATATGTTCCGTGAGATGGTCCGAAAAAAACAGCAGCTGAGCATGGATGAATGTGTGGAAGTACTTCGTCAGCAGAAGCGAGGGGTATTGTCGGTTCTTGGAGATGAGGATTATCCATATGGGACCCCTGTTAATCATGTGTATAATGAAGAAGATGGCTGCCTGTATTTTCATGGAAACAAAAAGGGACACCGTATGGAGGCAATGAAAAGACATGACAAGGCTTCGTTTTGTGTTTTTGATGAGGGATACAGAAATCCCGGCGAATGGGCATTGAATATCCGGAGCGTCATTGTCTTCGGCCGATTGCAGGTTGTAGAGGATGTGGAACTTGCGGATCGGATGATAAGAAAGCTATCTGAAAAATTCACGGATGATCGTTTCTATATTGATGCTGAAATCCAGAGACTGATGAATACAACACTGTTTTTCAGGCTGGTACCGGAGCATTTGAGTGGAAAACTGGTTAATGAATCATAGGGAACTTTTGGCCGTGACGTGCGTCCATAAGCATGAGGAAATTCTGGAAAAGGAGGAGGTTTTCAGACGTGGAAAATGAACTGCTTCTGCGAAAAGCAAAAAAAGGAGAGTCAAAGTCTTTTGAGAAGCTTGTTGCACCGCATGAACAAATGATCTGGAGGCTTTGCTTTCACATGATGGGCAATGAAGCAGACGCGAAAGATGCATTGCAGGAGACAATGTTCAAAGCGTGGCGCAGCATTGTATCCTACCGCGGAGAATCGGGATTTGGAACATGGCTCTATCGCGTTGGTGTTTCCTGTTGTCTGGATGCGCTTCGGAAGAAGAGAATCCGGGAGACAGAGTCTGTGGACGCCTTGAGGGAAAAAGGGCTGGATTTTCCGGATCATTCTCTCGGCCAGAGCGAAATTCTGGAAAGAAAAGAGGAAATGGAAACACTCGGTCAGGCAGTGGCAGCACTGCCGGAGGAACAGCGGATTCCCCTGATGCTCTCTGTACTCGAAGAAAAAACATATGAGGAAATTGCAGACCTGCTGCAGGTTCCAGTCGGTACGGTACGAAGCAGAATCGCCAGGGCGAGAATTGCTATCAAAAAAAAGATGATGGAAAATGGGAACTATTCTTTTTCAAATGCGTCAGATACAATGAAAGGAGGAAGACAGTCATGACATGTCAGGAATATGAAATCCTCCTTGAAAAGGAACTTGCAGGGAACCTCACGGAAGAAGAACAGGCAGAGATGGAGAAGCATGATTCTGAATGTGCAGCCTGTAGGGCTTTGCATGAATCCATGAAGGACCTTGACGAGAAAATTGAAGCGCAGATGGGAAAAGTACCTCCTTTGCCGGATGGACTTCATGATGCGTGGATGAAGAAAATAGAGGAGGAACCGTTTATGGAAAAGAATGAAAAAAAGCGCAGCTGGAATTGGATGAGGTATGTGGGTGTTGCTGCTGCCGTTCTCTTTGTGGTAGTCGGCACAATAATGACAAGGGATACACTTCCGGCCAGAACCAGTAAATCGGTGGTAAGTGAAGAAGCAGGGAGTCCCTATTTAATGGCCAGGTCTGTGCCAGCTTACGGAGATTCCAACGCCATGATAGAGGATATGGAAGCGGAGATGGCATATGCTTCCGAAGATTCCATGGATACGGGAAACGTATATGGTGGCGTTGCTGAAGCAAAAATGGCAGAAAACAGTATTCCCGAGGAGAAGAAGATTATCCGGACAGCAAGCCTGACGATCATGACGAAATCCTTTGATGAAAGCCTTGATGCATTGACAGCGCTTTGCAAGGAGCTCAATGGGTGGGTCAGCTGGATGAGCGTCAGTACCGGATCCGGTAATCTGCAGAGAGCAAGCATGACACTTCGGATTCCTCAGGAAAATCTTGATGCATTTCTATCCGGCAGCGGAGAATTTGGCAGGGTAACCAGCCGCGAGGAAACTGCGGATGATGTTACCGAATCCTATCGGGATACACAGACGAGGCTTGCCACACAACAGGCGCTGATGGAACGCCTCCAGTCCCTGGTTACTACTGCGGCGAAGCTTTCGGACCTGCTGGAACTGGAGTCGCAGATTGCGGATACCCAATATACGATTGACTCCCTGCAGCAGAGCCTCAAATCGACGGACCGCAAGGTAAGTTATTCTACGGTAAGCATAAATCTGCGGGAGGAGCGCAAGGAAGACACCGTGGTATCCAATGTCACCTTTGGGGAACGGATACTGGCGGCTTTTCAGATGGGACTGGAAAGCTTTACGGAATGGCTGCAGGATATGGTTCTTTTCCTGATAGCGTCGATTCCCTTTATTCTTATTGCGGTGGTCATTTTCGTTATCATTCATGTGGTACGGAAGAAAATGAAAAAGCAACGGTGAAAATTGTACATTCATTACGCCATGAGCAGACAATTCCACCCCGCATTGATAGGCGGGGGACGGAATCTGTTGAACAAGGGCATAGACTTCGGATCATAGCAGTATCATGCAGACGTAACTCGCCCATATGTAAAAGAAGGTGACCAATGCGGGGTTCTCATAAAAGGAAGGCCTGCGCCAACTGTCAGAGACGGTGTGGAAAAATCAAATAATCCCGTAAATTGGCAGCTGAAACCGAAAGGACAGGCTTCTGCATTCCGGTTCAGTTTACTATACGCCAGGCGCTCAACAGGGAGTTGGGCGCCTTTTTGATATAAAAAGGAAGGAAATAATCCGGATAGTTGAGGATGTATGCCAGGACTGCATTATGCTATAATAACGGATAACAGCAAATGGAAAAGGAGGTGGAACAATTGGGCGAAGAAAGACGCTATCTGATAGGGAGCTATACGACGCAGGGAGGACATGGAATCACAGAGATTGTGGCAAGCAATGGGAAACTGCGAAAAGGCAGCTCTTCTGCAGAAATGGATGACCCGATCTGGCTGACCATGAACAGCGGTAAGAAAAGACTTTATGCTGTTGGTTCCTTGAACGGGCAGGGAACGGTTGCCAGCTATAAGGTTGAGAATGGGCTTCAACTGAAGGCTATCCAGAAAACCGGAGGCAGGGAAGGATGTCATTTATGTTTTGATGCAGTGCATCAAACCCTTTACAGTGCTAATTATGTGGATGGATCCATTTCGGTTTTCCCGTTGGATGCGGACGGCGATGTGCTGCCCGAGCGGCAGCATGTGACTCTGTCAGGGCCACTTGGACCAAACCCGAGAAGACAGGAAGGACATCACGCACATGAATGTGTTATCCGTCCGGGCGGAAACGAATTGTTTGTCTGTGATCTCGGTGCGGACAGAGTACGAATCTATGCCATTGAAGCAGAAGGCACGCTGACAGAAAAGGATGAGGTACTCTGTCCGGCTGGCACTGGTCCCAGACACCTTCTTTTTGATGGTTCGGGGAGGTTTTTCCTGGTTGGAGAACTGGGAGGCTGGCTGATGACCTGCGAGGAGAAGAATGGATCCTTTGAAGTGATGGAATGTATTTCCACGCTGCCCGATGATATTCATGCTCCGGATAATACAGCGGCAGCCATTCGCAGAAGAGGGAACGATCTTTTGGTAACGAATCGGGGACATAACAGCATTGCCCGCTTTACTTTAAAAGATGGAATTCCAAGATGGAATTCCGAGATTTCCTGCAGAGGAAGTTTTCCCAGGGACCTTTGGCTGGAGGAAAGGCAGATGCTGGTGGCGAATCAGAAAGCTGGCGGCGTTGTTTTAATGAATGAGGAAGGGAGAATACTGGATGCGCTGCCTGACCTGGCAGCAGTTGTGTGTATTCTTGGGTTGGAGGAATAAAATGATCAGAACAATGACAATGAAAGACATCCCCGATGTGTGCGCCCTATGGAACATGTGCGTTCGGCAGAAGGATGTGCTGTATTTTGAGATGACTCCCGCATATTTTGAACGGAAATTTCTGAACGATCCCAACTATGATCCGCAGTATTCACTGGTTGCAGAAGAAAATGGTCAGATGGCAGGCTTTATTTCCGGAATATCCAAGAAAGTATTTCTCGACCTTGAAACAAATGAGAATACGCCCGGTTACATTACCTGTCTGTTTGTTTCCACATCGATGCGGGGAAAGGGGATCGGAAGACAGCTGACGGAAGCACTTCTGGAGCGGTTCAGAGATGCAGGAAAGAGCACGGTAGTTTTAAACAATGATAATCCTGTGAATCTGGACTGGCATATACCAGGTACACCTGGGCATGATCATAACAACGCACCGGGTGTGGATGTGGATGGTACCGGCCTGCCCTTTTTCAAGGCTTTGGGGTTTGAAGAGACGGCGAGGGAAATTGCCATGTATCTGGACCTTAAAAAGTATCAGCCTTGGGTGGAACTGGAGAGCAGAAGACAGATGCTGGCTGAAAATGGTATTTTCACAGGCAGGTATGATCCGGAGTTGAATTATGACTATGATACTCTCTGTGATCGGGTAGGTTCGGAATACTGGAGAAGCGTAATTCGCTCCGAACTGGCATGTTACAGAGAACAGCGACCGAATAAGGACATCCGTTTTATTCCGAACGGGAAAGTTCCTGCCGGTCCCCGGCCGATGCTGGTGGCAACCCACGATCGTCATATTGTTGCTTTTACTGGCCCGGTGGATAAGCAGGAAAGCGGCAGAGGATGGTTTTGCGGTATATTTACCGACCCGACATATGAGCGGAAGGGAATAGCCTCTGTGCTGTTTAATCTTCTGATGCAGGAATTTATCGAAGAAGGAGCAGAATTCAGCACGCTTTTTACCGGGGAAAACAACCCGGCACAGAAGATCTATAAACGGGCAGGATTCACGGTGAGGCGAACTTTTGCACAGATGAAAAGGTCACTCTAGGAGGAGAACCATATGAAGATAACGAGCTGCCAGATTCGTATGGAAAAGGGAAGCCCGGAGCCGGTAGCTTATGCAGCGGAACAGTTGCAGCACTATCTGCATAAAGCAGGAGTAGCTGTCAGCAGTCAAGGGCGGATGATCATCCGCCTCCGCTCGGATGTATCAGGTCTTCCCGGTGGTGCTTTTCGGCATACCGTGTCAGAGAAGGAAATAGAGATTGCTTCCTCGGAGGGATGCGGGGTTGTATATGGAGCTTTTGCTTTACTGGAGAAGATGGGATTTCGTTTTTTGACATCGGACTGTGAGATCATCCCGGAGATAATACTGATTCCGGAATCGGGAATCAATATTGAAACACCAGCCTTTGCTGCAAGGGAGCTGTTCTGGCGGGATGCCATGGACGGAGCTTTTGCCGTAAGACTGAAGCTGAATTCCGCACGTTCCACCATCACGCCCCGTCAGGGAGGAAAACTGATGTTTTATCAGTTCAGTCATACCTTTGACAAGCTGGTGCCTGTCGAAAAGTGGTTTGACATTCATCCGGAATACTTTTCCATGAGGAACGGAAAGCGTTTGAGGGAGCGGACGCAGCTTTGTCTGACAAATCCGGAAGTATTGCAACTGTGCATTACCGGAGTAAAAAAATGGAAACAGGAACATCCGGACTGTAATATTTTTTCCGTTTCCATGAATGACTGGTATAACTGCTGTGAGTGTCCGGAATGCAGAAAGGTGGATGAAGAAGAAGGGAGTCATGCGGGAACTGTGATCCGGTTTGTCAATGCGGTAGCAGAGGAACTGGAGAAAGTTGCCCCGGATACCATGATTCATACCTTCGCTTACCTGTACTGCCGCAAACCTCCACGGAGAGTAAAGCCGCGGAAAAACGTCATTGTGCGCCTTTGCTCCATTGAATGCTGTTTCAGCCATCCCCTTGGAGAATGCAGACGGGAACGGGGAGGCATTGATGTACAGTATGGATCGGCAGCAAACTTCAGCGACGGCAGCAACACGGGTGAGTCTTTCCTGGCAGATATGAAGGGATGGGCGGCTGTCACGGAAAACCTTTTTATCTGGGACTATACCACCAATTATGCAAATTATCTTCTGCCCTTTCCGAATCTGATGGTATTACAGCCTAACTTGCAGCTCTTTCACCGCAATGGTATTCGCGGAGTTTTTGAACAGGGAAACTTCTCTCTGGGAAAGACATCCGCGTTGGGACAGCTCAAGACGTACCTCCTGGCAAAACTGCTCTGGAACCCTTATGAGGATATGGAAGATCTCATATCCGATTTTGTCCGCGGCTATTACGGCCCGGCAGAGAAAGCCATGCGCTCTTATGTAGCAGTCTGGCAGAATGCTGCAGGGGAGGAACATGCAGGCATCTATGACATGCCCGATGCAAATTACCTTACAGAGGACCTTTTGCGGAAATCCATGGACCTTCTCGAAGCAGGACTGAAAGCAGCTGACGGGCAGGCGGTATATACAGAGCGTATTCAACGGGAAATGCTTTCCATCCGGTACGCTATGCTGACTCGTGAAGAAAATGGGACTTCAGGCCACAGCCAAAGGGTCGATGACTTTGGACGGGATGCAAAACAATTAGGAATAACGGAACTATTTGAACGTAAAGACATGGATGCTTCCCTAGCCTTGATGAAAACCTGCCGGTATGTGTGGGACAGGGGGGAAGTGCCCGGTATTTCCTATGCAATCTGACAGAGGAGGCAGAACATGTATCATTCGAGAATTCGTATTACCAATGGCCTTGTGACAATCGGTGTAGATGCTCTCAATGGGGAGCTTTTGGAATTGATCCGTGAAAGCACAGGAGATAATGCGATTAAGAATCATATTCGTGAAACCTGGTCCCTGCTTGATGGCATGCTATTGGAGGAAACAGGCTCGAGAAGATTTCATGTGCCGCGTTTTGAAGAAATAAGACAGGATGAAAGTCTTCAGCCGGTTATCCGGTCGGATCAGCAGGGAGAGGAAGCGGCACTATATCTGCAGTACCCTTTCCTGGTGTCAGAAGGGAAACGGGTAGATATAGGGGCGGAGATAATCATCCATCTTCATCCGGAGGACTGTCGTGCCGTCTTTCAGTTAAAACTGCAGAACCGTACCGATGCAGAGATTGACGATGTCGCATTCCCTGCGATCGATGGCATCTGGCTGGGGGAAAACTATTCTGACGATGTGCTGATCTATCCGCATTTTGCGGGATGCCGCATGGATAATCCCACGGTTCAGCTGGCAAGCTGCCCCAAGTTTATTACCTGGAAATGGCAGGAATATCTGTACCGTTTCCATATGGGACAGGATACGGGAACAAAGGACGAACGTGGTGCATACGTCCGGCGGCTCAATTATTCCGGTGATGCAAGCATGCTGTGGATGGATCTGATGGATCCGTCTGAAAACACGGGAATTTACATCACAGTTCGGAATGAAAAACACAGAATGAGCGCACTGCGTATGGAATCCTTCGGTGAAGGCAACCCGGGAACTGGCTTGGCTATCCTCCATCGGCCTGCGCTCAATAAAGGATCCTGGACCAGTGATGAATGTGTTGTTGCTTTTCATGAGGGGGACTGGCACTGGGCGGCCGATGAGTATCGGGCATGGTTTATGGCATTGCCTCACGTGAACAATAAGCTGCTGCATCCTTCCTGGTATGATGAAAGCCCCGGACTGATTGCGCATTACGATTTCCAGTATCAGATGGGCGGTATTGTTCACCGTTTTGCCGATATTCCTGCACTTATGGCTCGGGCGATGGAAATGGGGTTCAACCATTTGCTGATTTCCGGGTGGAATACAGACGGATTTGATTATGGATTCCCGCATTATACGCCCAACCCCTCCCTGGGAACACCGGAGGAATTGAGAAATGCAGTGCTTCAGGCAAGAAATATGGGAGGACATGTCAGTTTTTATGTGAATGCACGGCTTTGCAATACCGGCTTTGAGGATCAGAAGCATAGAATTGCCAGAAGCGCCGTTATGCAGAAAGACGGATCGCTGTGGATCGAAAAATATGGGGCTGCTGCTTTTTCATTTGCTTCCCTCTGCATTGGTGAACAGGAATGGAGAAAGCTGCTGGTAGATACAGTCAGCTATTTAACAAAAACCATCGGAGCAGACAGCGTTTATCTGGACCAGTTTGCAATGGCAACTTCTCTGAAATGCTATCATCCGGAACACAGTGAGCATGCAGGAGATCCCTGTGCGTGGAATCAGGGATATGAGCATCTGCTCAGGGAACTGGAGGAAACTGTACCCGAAGAGGGGATTGCGTTGCTTTATGAAGGATGCAATGATTATTTCGGGCAAAGCGTAAGCGGGCAGTTGATCTCAGAACTGCACTGTCCTTTTGATGCACGAATGCCGGAGGTATATAAATATACTTTCCCGGATCAGGGACTTATGGACATGATGAATCCACGGCATCATTCTGCGATGAGGCCAGAACATGTGGCCAGGCATTCCGTGGAACTTCTCCATAATGCATTTACCATGGGTGGATATTTCTGGTGCTATGATCTGGAGGAAGACAACAACTGGAGAGAAAATGCTGAAGATACGGAAGCTCTCACACAGATCGCTGCACTGCGCAGTGCCTGGCTCAGAAGATATGGCAGGGGGACGTTCCGGGATACCAGTGGAATTCTTTCCAAACCGGATAACTCTCAGGTCCGACTATTTGAAATACAGGATGGCATTCTACTGGCTTGCGCATCGGAAAAAGGCCTGCACGGTACTGTAACTGTTGCATGGGAGGAGGAAACGGCGGATGTGAGGCTGATGACCTTAACGTGTCCGGAGCCGAAGGAAGCCACAGACTGGCAGACAGAGAAAGGCAGGCTCACTTTTCGCCTGCCGGAAACAACAGCAGCAGTGATAATTATCAGAATTCACCGGGAATAGGAGATAATACAGCACTCCCGCACTGTTTCCCTGCAGGGTGAAATAACCATTGTATTGCCGCATCGGGGTAGAAATCCACGTGTTCTGCGCGGTGCTCATTACTGAAGAAGGAAACACTGCGGATGCCTGGGAGCAGTAGTCCAGGACATGTAAGCATTCGTACAGTTTATAGGAAAAGGTGTAAGATTAAAGCAAACCCAATGAATTACCATATGAAGGATGGTGATTCATTGGGCATTTGTATTCATAGAGAAGGGAGCGAATGTTCCCCGAAGGCCATCCGTTCCGAAGAAAACGGGACAGGTCTTTTGCAAACCGGATTTCAAACAAAATAGGAGCCGACCTTGGGAATACGGGAAAGAAAAACGGACAGTACAGCAGAGAATATGAATAACAGCAATGCCCAGCCCAGAATACCCAAAGACAAGAGAATGGGGTTCGAAGAGAAGACGGGAGAGAAGCGCTCCAAAAGAAAAGGATGGAGGAGGTAAATGCCGAGAGAAGCTCTCGAAAGATGCGTGATTACAGAAGAAGGATGCACGTCAAGTGACAGAATGAAGAGATAGGCTCCTGCAGCCATGGCTAGGGCGGGGAGGGATGTATTGGTTGTAAAAGATACGGCATTATCACGGGATGCCTGCCAGATGTTCAGAAAACATGCGGATAAAAAGCCAAAGATACTGCAGAGATAGATGACAGTTTTCCTTCTGTGGGAAGGGGGAAAGGCAAACAGGGAATACCCTAGTACATAATAATAGATGGATGAAAGAGAACGATACGGATTTAACTGATTCATAGCAGACTGAAGAGATTCCAGAACATCCATATGAGGCAATGGAAACAAATGAAGGAATTCCATCAATCGGGGAAAAACAAAAGACATCATAAAGCAGGAGAGCAAAAGATATCTCGTGCTATCCCGGCTGGCAGTGATTTGTCTGAGGAGGGGTGTAATCCAGTAAAGGGCAGCAATAGCAAATAGAAACCACATATGATAGTGACCGCGGATAAACTGGTTGAGAAACGTCCATTTGCCCTTCCCGTAAAGCAGGCAGTGTGTGACAGCGTACAATGCTGACCAGAAAAGAAAGATGATTCCCAGACGAGGAAGACGTTTTCTGTAAAGACGCTCAATGCTGAAGCCACGTTCCGGGGAAAGCAGCAGGGCACCACTGATCATGAAAAACAACTGAACACTGCAGGAAAAAAGGACACCCATGATATTCATGACATGCCAAGTTGAGGATAGGACGGGTGTATCCAGTCTTGCCATGGGATTGACATGTAGAACGACAACGCCGAATGCCGCAATAATACGCATCAGGTCGAAGGCAGGAATACGAGAATTTGGAGTCTGGGAAATAGAATTCATAGGATGCTCCTTTCCGAGTGAGCAGAAAGCGTTGGTTTTCCATTGCAGGAGTAATATCCCTGAAAAGGAAGAGGCATGCACAGGCTTGTGCATGGCAGAATGAAGGTTTTATGCTTCAAGTGTTTTGCACACAACGGCTGCGAGAGCAGCGCCGACCAGTGGTCCGACTATGAAGACCCAGAGGCAGGAAAGGGGAGCGACATTCCCGGTGAAAGCGGCGACAAGTGCGGGCCCGATGGAGCGAGCGGGATTAACGGAGGTACCAGTCAAACCAATGCCAAGAATGTGGACGCCTGTAAGCGTGAGACCGATAACCAGACCGGCAAAGGAGCCATGATTTCCTTTTTTACTGGTTACCCCAAGAATGCAGAGCACAAAGATAAAAGTAAGAAGGATTTCGACGATCAGACCTGCCATGGCATTGCCGCCTACACCGGCAAGACCATTGGTGCCGAGACTTCCGGTCAAATCTGTTACCTGTCCCATGCTGAAAATGAGCAGAAGCAGGCATGAACCGCAAATTGCGCCAAGAATCTGGGAAATAACGTATCCGATAAAATCAGAAAGGCTCATATTACCACTCAGATAAACTCCTAGAGAGACAGCGGGATTGATGTGACAGCCGGAAATATTGCCGATCGAATAAGCCATGGCAACGATGGATAGACCAAAGGCCATGGATGTCAGGATATATCCGCCGCCAGCGGAAGCATTACAGCCCACTAACATGGCGGTCCCGCATCCGAGTATGACTAGCGTGGCAGTACCAATAAATTCTGCGAGATATTTTTTCATAATAAACCTCCTTATTATATCCGTGGTTGTAGAGTTCAGACTGACCTGGTGAAAAATAGAAAGGAAATCCGCAGGCATGGGAATGAAGGAATTCATCCTTTGATATCATACACCTTGTAACCGTATTATGCACGGGTTTTACGTAAAACTAGTAAAAAATTGCAATAATATCGAAAAAATTAGCCATATACTTCTGGATTGTTTGGAACAAAACCTCATGGGTTTCCGGAAAAATGCAGGTGAGAATGGATGTTGTATTATCTATCCGGTACGGAAACCGGCAGCCAGAAGCGGGATAAGAGCCCGTTGCAGAAAAAACCAATGGATTTTCTGGCATTAGTGTGATAAAATCTCCGCTGTTTTGAAATTCATTGCTGACGGAAAAATCAGACGAGATCCATTCTGGTTTTAGGAGAATCATTGGAAATGCTGACTTTCCTGCCCGGAAAATGAGAAAAGCTTTTGTCAGGACGGGTGGAAACTGGTTCAACTGCATATCAGCGTATGTGCAGAGAACGAATAAAGAATTCGGTCGTTAATGAAAGACAGAAGTGCCACGAAAAAGGAATAAACAAAACCTCAGCACTGTGTTCTTTCCAGGAAAGGTTTGTCCAGGGAACAGGATCATGGATGAGTTGGTGCAATATGTTCAGAGGAAAGAAGGAATTTTTGTGTCCAGAAAACAGACATTGATAGAAGGAAATATCCTGCAGAGATTATTGCTTTTCATGCTGCCGATTTTGTTTGCGCTGCTGCTGCAGGCAATGTACGGAGCAGTAGACCTCATGATTACCGGAAGATTTGCAGAAAGTGCAGATGTTTCTGGTGTTTCTACAGGATCGCAGATAATGCAGACGGCGACTACTGTGATTACCGGGCTTGCGATGGGAATAACAGTTATTGTCGCAAGAAGGATCGGGGAAGCTCAAATGGAGCAGGCAGCTGAAACAATTGGAAGCGGTATTGCTTTTTTTGCCGTTATGGCGCTGATCGTTTCGGTTTTAATGACTGTCTTTTCTCCGGCTCTGGCGATCATCATGCATGCACCTGACGAGGCATTCGGGCAAACAGTCACCTATATCCGAATATGCAGTACAGGCATGATTGCGGTGGTGGCTTATAATCTACTTGGCAGTATTTTCCGGGGACTCGGAGATTCACGGACACCGTTGATGACGGTAGCGTTTGCCTGTGCGGCAAATATTATGCTGGACCTTCTTCTGGTGGAAGGATTTCATCTTGGGGCGGCAGGCGCCGCAATAGCGACAGTGATTGCACAGTTGCTCAGTGTTCTGATTTCATTTGCAATTATTATCCGCAGACGACAGATTGTTCCTTTGAAACGCAGACATATTGTCATGAAAACCACAATCATTCGCCAGATTATCAAAATCGGTTTCCCAATCGCATTGCAGGATTTCCTGGTAGGCATTTCCTTTCTAGTGATCCTGGCGATTGTCAATGCGCTGGGGTTAATTGCATCGGCAGGAGTCGGTGTAGCGGAAAAGGTTTGTGCGTTTATTATGCTGGTTCCATCTGCTTTTATGCAGGCGATGTCCGCCTTCGTTGCTCAGAATATGGGAGCAGGAAAGCCGGAACGGGCAAAAAAGGCGCTGCATATAGGAATTGGGGTTTCTGAAATCTTCGCTGTCTGTATGTTTATTCTGACGTTTACAGGAGGAAGAACGCTGTGCAGTATATTCACTGGCAGAATGGAAGTGGCGCTGGCGGGGGCGGATTATCTGAAGGCATATGCGATTGACTGCCTTCTGACTTCTTTTCTTTTTTGCTATATAGGTTATTTCGACGGACTGGAAAAAACGCATTTTGTGATGATACAGGGACTCGTCGGTGCATTCCTCATCCGTATACCAGTTGCTTTTGTCATGAGTAGGATATTACCTGTTTCACTTTTCCGCATTGGTCTGGCAACACCGTGCTCGTCGATGGTTCAGATTCTGCTGTGTATGCTTTATATGAGACAACTTAAAGAAAAAAACAGATAGACGGATTATACAGAAAAGCCTTGCTCTGAGCATAAACGGGGGGAGCAAGGCTTTTCTCTTTATTCGGCAGACGGATAAGATGGCCAGGTGTCTGTTGCGAGCAGATCGCGAACAGCATCCTGAATTATTTCACTGTTTTGCTGGACTTCCTCTGCAGACACAATCTGTTCTTCCTTTCGTGCAATGCAGGAAACCATTTTGGAGTTGATCCAAGGACCATAGTGGTAAGAATCAATATAATTGTCAAAATTGCAAATCCAGTCCAACCGGGAACGAAAATCAAATATGGATACGTTTTCATGGGATAGGAGGACGTTTGCTACTGCAGCACACTGAGAGAGATGATAATCAAGATCTCCGTAGGTGTAGAATTCATACCATCGAACGAGCGAATAGGGAGGAAAGAAAAAAATGAACTGTGTTTCCGGATGCGATTCGATAATAGGAAGATAATTATGCTCGATATTCAGCTTGGTTTGCTGGGATACAGAGTAATTGTCAGGTGCTTCCTTTTGCGGAACATTTTTTTCAAGGCTGCTGACGTGTCGCAGAGCGGCTTCCCTGCCATAGGTATAAAGGCTGCCCCAGGAGTACATGGTATCTCGTTGACTTGCATCCTGCTTTCCCCAGGTTTTCAGCGTTCGGGGGATGTATGTAGCTAGAACATCTTTATTGAACCAGTAATGAACATCATTGAAAAGATTATCATCGTAGAGATATTCCGGCATATCGGCTTTTGCCTGTGTATAAAAATAAGTCAGCATATCAATATCGATACAGTATAAAACCTGTTTAATATCGTGCGTAGAGAATGCCATATCCAACATCTGACGGTGATTGAAAGGAGACCCTCCATTGATGCAAAGCTTGACGAAATTACCCCCCAGCTGCTTATTCAGTTCACTGGGAAGAAAGTTTTCCGTCATGGAGGAACCGATAATGACGCTATCGTAATCATAGTTTTTTGCGATGCCGGCATTGGAATAGCTTTGAGTGGTATTATTGATCGGCGGAATGAATAGCGTAGCCTGATGATAAATTTCAAAAGGGTCTACAAATACCACCATGGCGACTGTGAGCAGGATGACAAAAACAAAACCTCCGGCAGACAGAAGACTCCACCGTTTACAGGTAAGAGAAATCATGGATTATCCTTTCAAAAATGGTTTTCAGGGAAGTTTGTGATAAAGGTAATAATGACGTTGTGCGGCAAGGTCGAAAAGGCCATCTGCCTCGGCAATGAGAAGGTAATGTTCGCCGGGATTGCGATAACAGGTGACAACATATTCCGTGACGGCATGATCCAGATACTCCTTCAATGCTTCTGCTTTTTCCGGACTGGCTAGATTGTTGTCCGCAAAGTAGCGCACGGAAGGAAGAATGCCCGAGGCCAGGTAAAAGCCCTGGTCCAGGCTGCATATATCCAGTAGTGTTGCTCCGGCATTCTCGTTCATGATGGAAGCAAACTGGTACTGGGGCATCTTATCTTTGGTTACTGAAAGCAGAGGACGCGCCTGAGCGGTTAAATAGGTGACAGGTACAATGCAAACCATTCCGGCGACGATACACGAAGATAATGGAATACGTTTTTTCCGGGATTCCAGTAAAGCGATACCCTGGCACAGGAAAAGGATTCCTGCAGGTATCAGACAGGTGAAAACAAGGGCATAATAGGGATGTGCCATTTCTCCCCAGTAGACAAAGAGGAGGAGCATGCCTGCGGCAAATGGCAGAAGGAATGCCTTTGCAATCATTCCTTTATGGTGTTCTGAAAAGGCGGCCAAAACTGTTCCGATACATCCGATAAAGGCAAACAGGGCGACAACAGGATTGGCAGCACTCTGTGTGCGCAGATAGGCTAAGGCATTATAAAGATGCCCCGTTAGGGAAAGGGGAGTTCCCTCGTACAGCGTCAGGTTATCCACGAAATATACCTGAAAGAAGGAGGTCAGGCTACGCTGGAAAGCAAGCACAGCAAGGGTCGGAAACAGAATAAGAAGAAAGCCCGCGATCCAGAGAAAAATATGTTTGAATGCAGAAGATAGCCCTTCCTGAAATAGAAGAAGAAAGGCGATACCAATTCCTACCCCCAGGAAAAGCCCACAAACCGTATACTTGATGAGAAATACGCCGGCAGCGGCAGCTCCGAATCCCAGGTGATACATTACTGAGCTTCGTTTTTCGAAGAAAAATCGAAAAGCATAGTAAAGAGCATAAGCAAGAAAAGGAAGACAGAATTCTTCTGCAGAACCACCCTGGTTAAAAGCAGAACAGGAAACGGTCAGAATTGCAGTTAATGGGATGGTGAGCAATGCTGCTTTTGAGTGAATCCGACAGTCGACAATTCGATAGGCCAAGAGGAGCATTGTTCCCAAAGAAAGAACCTCAAGCAGGAAAATGCCAAGAAAGCTCTTTTCAGAGAAGAACGCGCCAAGACCATACAGCCAGTATAGCAGGGGGCCTTTATGATCATATAGATCCCGGTAGGGCAACAGACCATGCCGGATTCCCCTCCCGATTGTAAAATAGATATTGGTATCTGTCCAAAAAGACGTAGCATACAAAGGAGAACAGGTTGAAGGGATAAGCAGCGCCAGGAAAGCGGTGAAAAGACAGAACAAGAAAATCAAAACGGTTTGTTTACGCACGGAAAACTCCTATTGTTATGCTGAGAATGTCAGCTTTTTTGGTTGACGTGTTTATAAGAGAAATGTAAAATGTGTACGAATGGGAAAGCACTGCGTCTATTATACACGAAACCAGCATGTTATTTCTACATTTGAAGGGAAATGATTGTTACTTCCTTGGCGCACTGCGGAACGGAGAACAGAGGAGGACATGGATTGTGCATATGCGAACGAAAAAATGGGCAAAACCGGAACTGTCAGTATGCCCGTTTTTTACAGATGATCCAGAAAAATTTCGGGGCATATGGAGAAAGCAGTTTGTAAAAAATCAGCCATTGTATGTTGAACTGGGGTGCGGCAAGGGGGTTTCTACTGCCCAGATGATCTACGCTCAGCAGAATGCGAATTTTATTGCAATTGATATTACCAGTAATGTCCTGGGAGATGCAAGAAGAAATCTGAAAGCAGCGTTTGGGGATGAGCCCGTTCAAAATGCAATGCTTGCACGTTACGATATTACTATGATCAACCGAATCCTTGCACCGGAGGATGAAGTCGACCGGATTATTATTCAGTTTTGTAACCCATGGACCAAAAGGGAAAAATACGCCAAACGGCGTCTTACACATCCCAGGCAGCTTCTGCAGTATCGGGAGATGATGAAGGACGGGGCAGAAATCTGGTTTAAAACCGATAACGAGGAACTGTTTCATGATTCGCTGCTTTATTTTGAAGTATGCGGATTTGAACGGGTTTATGAAACATGGGACCTGCATACCAGCGGATTTATGCCTAATTATCCAAGTGAACATGAAATACGCTTTTCACAGGAAGGCATTCCCATCAAATTTGTCATTGTAAAAAAGGGAATTCTTAAAGAAGCTTTCGATCCGCTCCGTTGGCATCTTCAAGAGGAAGATATTTGATTTTTTATGCCTGTCAGGATATTTTTCAATCAGGCATTCGTTATATAAATGAGGAGGGATGTTGAATGAAGAGAAAACTTTTTTTCATTGGACTTCTGCTGTTTGTTTTCATGGCGGCATGTGTACAGGCAGAAACTCTGTATGTGGACAACCATGACGGGGAAAATGGCCAGCTCCGCAGGCTCAATATGCGCAGCGGCGCAACGGCAAGCGATCCGGTGATCGCATCTTATTATTCTGGTTCCGCGGTGACCGTGGTGGAAACACCTCAGGCACAAAATGCAGAAGCAACGCCGGAAGAGGCTTCCGCACCTGCTCCGGAAAATAACGATTATGTGCATGTTGAAATCGGTGGAATCAGCGGCTATATGGCATCCCGATTCCTAATAACCGAATCGGAGGCAAAGGCCAAGTACCCGGATGGAAGTGCTTTCTGGGACGGAGCACCCGCAGATGTGGATTTGGCAGGAATGTGGGAGACCGAAATTCCTCTTTATTCCAGCAATAACATAAAATCCGAAAAGCTTGCATCGATCCCTGCAGGAGAACGAGTAAAACTGAGGGGAATTACCGGAACCTGGGCGTATGTTACCAGATCAATGGAAGGCATTGAGCAGAATGGCTATGTTCCTCTGGATCGTCTGACCGAGACCGGTGCGGCAAAAGCCTTCATTCTCTTTACCGGAGAGGACCAGAAAACTATTTCGCTCTATGAAACCCCTTCTCTGAAAGGGAAATCTCTCCTTGAAGTCGAAAGCGGAACCACTTGTCTATCACTCTTTGGAAGAGGAGAGGGAAACTGGCGCAGAGTTCGAATCGGTGGAGTCACAGGATGGCTGAATCTGACAAAGGAAAGCACCACGACAGACATCGGAGATCGGCTGAGGACGTCTGTTCCGTATTATCCTCAAATCATGATGGCCCGTGTAGATACGCTTCTTTATAAAAATAAGGGAAATAAAGATACACCTTACATTACCCTGGGCTTTGATATGCATGTGGAAAGGCTGGGAACCAGCGGGGATTACTCTTACGTGAGGACGCTGGAAGGTGGTCTGGGGAACTTCGACTCTGGTGATTATGGTTATGTATTGACAGAGGACCTGATTCCCAGCCCGAATACGATGACGGTCGGGGTGGTTCAGGTGGACGATCAGGATATGCCGGATGTGGTATACACTGTCACAGATGGCACCCGAACGATAAAGGGTGCATTGGTAAGCGGTGCCCAGATACGGCTGATTGCCTATACGCAGACGGAGTTTGCCGAAGTCAGCATTGGAAAAATAAGCGGATACATTAAGAAATCTGGTCTTCGTGTAATATCGGAGGGAGGAAATGTTCCATCCAATACGATTCCGCAGCGAGGTACAATGCTGGAGGATACCGTGCTTTATGCAATGCCGGATAGCAAACAGTCGACGGAAGTGAGCATTGCAAAGGGCAGCCGGGTTTATATGCTGGGCAAATTTGGCGACTGGGCATTTATTAATGCAGGAAGTCAGCCGGATCTTGATCTGAACAGTGATGACAATGATTTACTGGGGTTTGTTCCTCTTTCTGCAGTGGATGCTCCGGTGAGTACAACCCACCTGCTTGCGCATACCACAAAGGACAAAGTGAATATGCGCAGCGCAGGAAACCGGACGGGAAACATTATCGGAATAGCAAATCAAGCCGAGTTACTTCGTGTTACGGACTATGGGACAACATGGACCGGAGTTGTAAAACCGGACGGAACCAGAGGATACATCAATAACGAGTTTCTGCGATTTGAGTAAATTATTCCGTGCTGATTAAGGGCCCTTTTCGGGCTCTTTTTTATTGCCATTAGAAAAGAGGAATGGTAAAATGGGTGGAACTATTTCGATGTTGTATTTTAAAACCTTTGGAGGGCAGTTCTATGGGATGGGTTAATGTCCTGAATCTCTTTCTTTTTGCAATATCTACAGTTGGAACCTGGGAGTTTGTGCGAGTCAGATCAAAAATAGGTATTTACTATATTCCGAGTCTGACGATTGCATGGCAGGTTTCCATATTACTGTCTGCAGGAATCCTGAACTGCCTCAAAGAGGGAGCATATCTGATTTATTTCTTAGGCATTTTTTATTTTGCCTATTCCCTGATAAAGAAGGAAAGAAGGGCAGAATGGATACAGAATTACTGTACCCCCGGTTTCCTGTTTTTACTGGGTATGAGTGTCATGTTCCTGATTTCTTTTCAAGGAAGGATTTTTACATATATTGATAACTATACTCACTGGGCAGTTGTTGTTAAAGGCATGCTACTGCATGATAGATTTCCAAATTTTACTGATGTTTATATTGAATTCCAGGGATATCCGCTTGCAAGTTCTGTTTTTATCTATTATCTTTCAAGATTTGTGGGAAATGGTGATCCCGTACAGATGTTTGCACAGACCTACATCATGCTGGCGTGCATTCTGCCTCTCTGCGGGTTGATTAAAAAATACCATTTCTTTTCTTATACTGTTCTCATAGCAGTGACAAATTTTCTCCTGACTTTTAATAACCGAACCACGGAACTGATGGTGGATACTCTCCTCCCGATTGTAGCAGCGTGTGCATACCTTTTTCTGTATGAGTATTGCAGAAACGGGGAAGATGATCGAAATTGGTGGAATGCTGGGATTTATCTTGTTTTTGTTACACAGATTAAGAACTCAGGCGCACTGTTTTCCGTCATTGGAATGGTTTGCTTATTGCTTTGGAATGACATCAGGAAAAACTACAAAGGCTTATTAATCAGCATAATTCTGCCGATTGCAGTCTTCTTTATCTGGCATAAACATTGTACCTATGTTTTTCAGGATGTTGCATCCACCATGCACTCCGTGGATGCTACAAGGCTTATGACGGAATTCCTATCCAGAACACCGGACGAGCTCCATCAAATCGTGTATGTTTTCGGAGAATTCCTACTTACATGGGATATCGGATGGAAAATATGGGGCATTCTGACCTCGTTTACTATTATCGTTTGTGTGCTTGTGCCTGAAAGACGGAAGCGTGCACTCCGATTGTTTTTGTGTGCAGTTATTCTATGGTTGCTTTATAATATCGGGCTGCTTGCTACTTACCTTTTTTCAATGCCGACCTCTGAGGCGGTTGAGGTATCCTCTATTGTCCGATATGAAAAAACAGTATGGATTGCAATCAGCTATCTTGCTTGTGCAGAGATGATTGATGTGCTTTCGTTATTGCCTTGCGGGAAGAAACAGATCATCATGATGGCTACTGAGTTCCTGTTCCTTTTGGTGTTATATTATTCGACCTGTCAGGATATTCCTAAGCTGGCTGTTCGGTACAAGAAAGAATCATGTTATGACTTAAGGCAGGAAATACAGGAAATCATCGACACATATGGTTTGACTCCGGGAGGGTCCTATGCGATTATAGATCATATGAATAGACCGAAGAGAATGGTATGCTATCTTTTATGGCCGGATAAGCTTACTTATATTTTTTGGAAGAATGAAGATTTGATTCATAATCTTGATGCAGATGCAATAATTCGGTATGATGAGAACGAATTTGTTACAGAATGGGTTGCGGAACACTATCCGGAACAATTAGAGAACAGGGTGGTTTTCCTGAGATAAGAGGGTTGAAAATGGATGTGATTAATAAAAACGTCGTTAAAGAAGATAGACGGGACAAAAAAACGAAAGTAAAAAAGAACCTTATTATCATTGGATTTTGTCTTTTTATTTGCTTTGTTTCCGCTTTATGTGGGAGACCTCGTGCTCAGAAAGTTTGGCCATCTCTAGATTTATCTTTTACGAAGGACAAGAAATACGGTGACACTTACCAGAAAGAGGAGTACGGAACAATTACAAGCGGTCCTTACCTCGACCTTCCTCCTGGGTGCTACCGTTTGCAATGGTATATGGAATCCGATGGGATAAACAGGGTTCATCTTCAGAGCTCCAACGGCGCAAAAATCGTTCCGGATATATTTGAAACAAACCCTGAAAGCAATATAGGGGATGTTTATTTCGAAATTCTGAATTCAGTGCATAATCTGAATGTGTCTGTCGAATTCATTGATGGGACAGATATGACAATACATAGCTTCCGGCTGTATTCTCCTCTTTATAAAGATAATATAGTCTTGCTGTGTATCTCAGCTATCCTGGTTGCAAGTGTATTGCTCCTGCACCAGAACTGTGAGAAATTCAGAAGAAATGAAGCGGCCTTCATTGTTTTGTGTCTAGCTGCTGCTATTGCAAGCCTGCCTTTCATGAGAAAGGATATTCCTCCGGGATGGGATGTGCAATTTCATGCCGGCAGGATAATGAATCTGGCAGACAGCATCAAATCGGGACAGATTTTTGCCAAATGGGGAGGGTATTCTTACAATGGATATGGAGCAGTTACATCTGTTTTTTATCCGGATCTATTCCTCTATCCCACGGCGATCCTGGTAATTTTGGGATGCTCTGTTACGTTTGCGTATAATGCAACAATGACAGTGTTTTCATTTATAACTGCTTTTACAATGTATGCGGCGGCAAGGCAACTGAAAATGAAAAATGAGGGAGCTGTTGTATCTTCAATTCTCTACACCTTATCCGGTTTCAGAATTGTTGGAGCAACAGGCGAAATGCTTGGAGTGGTGCTTGCAATGGCATTCGTTCCACTCTATACTAGCTTTTTGATTGCAACATTAAATGGAAAAAAGAATTCATGGATAGGTCTTGCAATATCGGCATATGCCATTTTTTCCTGCCATATGGTTTCAACACTTCTTTGCGGGCTTCTGGCCGTCGGATTGATGATATTGTATGCTAGAACTCTTCTCCGTGACAGTCAGGCAAGATATAATATTGTTTTGGCAGTTGTATGCGTATTGCTCCTGTCCTTGGGTCGCTTATATACTTTGTTTGATTTGTTCCGTTCCGGGGTGACAAGCAGTGTAATGGACTTTGGTTTGGCAGACTCTGCTTATGATATGCAGGATCTGCTTAAAATCGATGGCAAAATCGGAGCACATATCTGGATAGGTGCAGTTTTGGGTTTGCTTGCATTACTTCAGGAGAAGAATAAGGAACAAAAAGAAATGTACGCCTTCTTCCTGTGTGGTGGTTGCGTTGCTATCTTTATCGCATCTGCGGCTTTCCCTTGGGGATATCTTGAAAATATGGGAGATCATATCTTTTCAAAAACGCTGCAGTTTCCTTGGCGGTTTCTGATGATTACGGCAGTTTTGTTTTCATTTCTCGGGGGTTACGGATGGTCCTTTTTCACAGAAGGCCAGCAACTTCCCAAAATCATTGCAGTAATAGCATTCTGCCTTTGCATTATTCAACCAAATCTCAACGTGACAGCATCGGAAGGTAAAGGCATTTTGTTTGGTGAAGGATCTAATCCTTATATGTCTTTTCCTGAGTATCAGTTGACAGGCACCAATGTCAACGATACAAGAAGTCGAGAAATTGCTGCGGCAGATACAGTAAAAGTAATTTCATTTTCCCGAAATGGGAAAAAGTATTCTGTTGAATTTGAAGCATATGAACGTGGAAGCATCACATTCCCGCTTTTTGCTTTCCCAGGTTTCAGAACACAGTATAACGGCGGAGATATTCCGTGGCGGCAGGGAGAGAATAACAGGCTGACAGTAGATGTGGAAGGAAGAATGATTGGGACAATTAATGCTGAATATGTTGGAAAAAAGACTTGGATGGCAATGGATCTGATTTCATTGTTTTCGCTGATTGCCCTTATCAGCTATTCATTCTATTTAAAAAAACAGGGTAATACAAAACTTGAACCGAGGCATCCGGCCCTCCATGAAAGGTAGAAGATTATGTCATTTTCAACTATGTTGTATCGGTTATTGATTGCTCCTCTGGAATTACTATTTGAGATCATTTTTTCAATTGCATTTCGTATGACAGAAAGCACAGTTCTTTCAATTGTGTTTTTGAGCCTGGCGGTGAATATCCTGGTGCTGCCTCTTTATCGGCGCGCGGATGCAATTCAGGAGGCTGCAAGGGAAAAAGAGAAAAAACTTGAACCATGGGTAAAACATATAAAGTCTGCTTTCAAAGGGGACGAACGTTTCATGATTCTGCAGACTTACTACCGTCAGAATCAGTATAGGCAAATTGATGTGCTGAAAGGCTCTATTTCCCTTTTGCTAGAAATACCGTTTTTTATTGCGGCATATAATTTCCTGTCCAAGCTGGACCTGCTTCAGGGGCAATCCTTATGGATTATTCCTAATATGGCCCGTCCGGATTCCCTTTTTACCATAGGCGGCTTTACTGTAAATGTTCTGCCGATTCTGATGACACTGATCAATCTGGTTTCTGCCTCTATTTATTTAAAGGGATTTCCTCTGAAGAGCAAAATTCAGACCTTTGGAATGGCCTTTATTTTTCTTTTCTTCCTGTATACATCACCATCCGGTCTGGTTTTTTACTGGACACTGAATAATATCTTTTCTCTTGTTAAAAATATCTTCTATAAACTGAAACATCCGATGAGATGGATAGCAATTATCTCCGGAATGGCCAGTGCAGCCTGCGTTATGTCGGGATTTTTTGCAGCAGATAATAAACATAGGCTGGCTTTCTTGGGGCTTGCCATCATTTTACTGATACCTGTGTTGATGCTGTGGATTCAGAAGAAAGGAATCGGCAATAATCGACTGAAGATCCGGTTGCACGAAATGCATGGTGCATTTGTCTTTGCATGCGTGTTTTTGACATTACTTATCGGAGTCCTCATTCCTTCAGCTGTCGTCAACTCTTCTCCGGCAGAGTTTGTGGATAATGGAGATTACCAATCTCCATTATGGTTTGTCCTGTCCACTTTTCTGATTTCAGCAGGTTTTTTCCTGGTTTGGATGCAGATCTTTTACGGCCTTGCGAACCCGACGGTGAAGCGCTTCATGGAATACCTTTCTGTGCTGCTGAGTTTTAGCGCTATCGTAAATTACATGTTCTTTGGCGGCAACTATGGTACCCTTTCTTCTATGTTGCGCTATGATGTGACACCGGACATCTCAGGTTCCTTCATGCTGATTAACCTGGGTGTCTGCTTGGGCATCGCTGCTTTAATCCTGCTGATCATGGGATGGAAGCCGGAATTCTTGCGGAGCATTTGTCTGCTGCTTTGCGTGGTAGTAAGCAGTATGGCAATGTGTAATATTGTTGGAACATCAAAAGAAATGGAGAAAGTAAAAAAAGCTCTCTTGACACAGTCGGAAAATGAAGCGCACCTGACACTTTCTCAAAATGGGAAAAATGTTGTACTTATCATGTTAGACAGGGCAGCTTCACTGTACGTACCGTTTATCATGGAGGAGAAACCGGATCTCGTTCAGAAGTTTGATGGTTTTACCTATTACCCGCAGACCATATCCTACGGCACCTGTACTAATTACGGGGCACCGGGATTATACGGCGGGTACGAGTACACACCGGAAAAGATGAATGAGCGAAACAAGGAGCTTATTCCAAGCAAGCATAATGAGGCCTTGAAAGTGATGCCGGTTCTGTTCATGAATAACGGATATAAGGTCACTGTACTGGACCCACCCTATGCAGGCTATCAGTGGATTCCGGATGTTCACATTTATGACGACTATCCGGATATTGAGGCATTTAATTCTATGACGATTCTTTCCAAAGAAGAATTAAGTGAAACAACAGATACCTCCAAAAATGCAAAGATGCAGAGAAATTTCTTCTGCTATTCGCTGATGAAGGCAATGCCGGTTGTTTTCCAGCCATTGATATATAATTATGGGGAATACAATGCAATTGACATGCTTATTGCTGTGACAGGAAAGAATTCGGAGAGGCTTTATGAACAGGTGCTCGAGTCAAAATATAAGGCAACTGGTGAGAACTATAATTTTGAGTCTGCCTATCGTGTTCTTGATGATCTCGACAAAATGACCTGGATTCGGGAAGATGATAACGATTACTTCACCATGATGTGCAATGATACGACCCATAACGGAACTCTACTGCAGCTGCCGGATTATACGCCGAGTATTGTTGTGGATAATACGGATTATCAGTATGCGTATGAACCTAGAATACTGGAAGATGGAAGCCGCATTGATCTTCCTGCTAGCGACCAGGTAAAGCATTATCATATTAATATGGCCGCATTCTTGAAACTGGGAGAATGGTTTGATTATCTGAAAGAAAACGATGTTTATGATAATACCAGAATAATCATTGTGTCGGATCATTCCTGGCACTTGTCTGAAGGCAGACTGAACTATCCTTTGGATGTATATCCTGAAGATACAGGAACTGCAGGTTACTGGGACGTTGAGAAATTCCATTGTCTGCTGATGGTGAAAGATTTTGATGCAAAAGGATATACGGTGGACACGACCTATATGACAAATGCGGATACCCCTGTTTTAGCACTTGAAGATATCAATGATGACCCGGTGAATCCGTTCACGGGGAAAAGAATGAAAGACTTTGAAGAACTGAAAAATAATCCACATCTGGCATGGGGAATAATCTGGGATATAGCACTTAATCAGGGATATACTTTTACTCCGGATTACTGGTTCACAGTACATGGAGATGTGAGTGACCTCAACAATTGGGAATATATAGGACATCATTGAAAGGTTAGGGAAGCTAAGAATATGCTTTTATATATTGATCCGGGAACTGGAAGCATGCTTTTTACGATTCTTATCGGTCTCCTTGGTGCACTTTTGTATGCACTGAAAAGGGTTTGGATTAAAATCCGCTTTTTAATAAGCGGGGGAAGAAAAGCAATTGATGACCAGGATAAAGCCTCCCTTGCCATTTTTTCGGAAGGGAAACGATACGTCAATACTTTTGAACCTATTTTGGATGAACTGGAAAAAAGAGGACAGCGGACGGTTTACCTGACAGCAGAGCAGAATGACCCATTGCTCCAAAAAGCATATCAAAATGTCGAGAGCCGCTTTATCGGGGAGGGGAATGCTGCTTATGCAAGGCTGAACATGCTGAAGGCGGATGTAGTCCTTGCAACTACACCCGGACTGGATGTATACCAGTGGAGACGCTCCAAGGATGTCAAGTGGTATGTTCATATTCCCCATGCACCCAATGACATTACGCTCTACAGAATGTTTGGAATCGATTATTATGATGCCATTCTGCTCAGCGGTGGGTATCAAGAAGAGCAGATACGCTTACTGGAGAAGCTTCGCAACCTTCCGGCAAAAGAATTGGAACAGGTAGGAGTAGTATATCTTGATCGAATGAAAAAACGGCTGGACAGTGCAGAAAAGAAAGATGCAAATCCAACTAGAACCATCCTGCTTGCTCCTTCATGGGGCTCCAGCGCCATATTGCAAAGATTCGGAACAAAAATAATTGATGAATTGCTCAGTCTTGATATTCATCTGATTATCCGGCCTCATCCGCAAAGCTTCATTTCTGAAAAGGAAATGCTGGAACGCTTAAAGGAACAGTACCCCGACGGTGAGAAACTCGAGTGGAATAACGACAGCGATAATTTTGAGGTGCTTCGTAGATCTGACGTGCTCATTTCAGACTTTTCGGGTGTACTATTTGATTTTTCACTTGTATTTGACAAGCCGGTGATTTACACAGATACACAATTCGACAAGGCGCCATATGATGCCGCATGGATTGACGAAGAACTATGGACATTTAAAATACTTCCGAAGCTTGGTATGAAACTGACGGAGCAGAATGTCGAAGAACTGGGACAGGTCATAGATGACGTCCTGGCAAGCTCGATTTTCCAGGAAGGAAGAGAACAGGCACGGAGAGAGACGTGGAATTATCCTGGGCAGGCGGTTTCGAGAACGGTTGACTATCTGATCCGAAAAGTGGAACAGATGGAAAAAGAGAACTCGTGATAATTCGTGTATCAAATAATTAAATCCTTATAATGAAAAATCCCCGTAGCATCTGCCATTGCAGTTGCTACGGGGATTTGATAATGGAAAGGTTAGTCTGTATGTTTGGAGAGCTGAAGCAGGTACAGCTTGTGATAAATGCCATTCAGCTCCAGCAATTCCTGATGTGTGCCACTCTCACGGATTTTACCATGATGCATTACCATAATTCTGTCTGCATGCTGAATGGTAGAAAGACGATGGGCAACCAGAATGGATGTGCGACCTTCTGTGAGGGGGGTCAGGGCTTCCTGTATCCAGAGTTCGGTTTCGGTATCAATATTTGCTGTTGCCTCATCCAAAATTAAAATCTCAGGATTTCTTGCCAGTACGCGTGCAAAGGAAAGCAACTGTCGCTGACCGGAAGACAGGGAAGAACCGCGTTCACCGACTTCCTCCTGGTAGGCATTGGGAAGATGATCAATAAAGCGGGAAGCATTGACAGAAATAGAAGCTTTCTTTATGGCTTCATCTGAAATGTTATCATCCAGCAGTCGAATATTCCGATTAACATCTCCGCTGAAGAGAAACACATCCTGCTGGACCTGACCAATTGCAGCGCGGAGTGAGGAAAGAGACCAGTCCTTTACGTCCACTCCGTCAACCTTGACACTCCCACGCTGGACGTCATAGTAGCGTCCGATGAGGTTAAGAATGGATGATTTACCTGCACCGGTAGCGCCGACAAAAGCGACCTTCTGACCGGGAAGAATGGTAAAGCTGACATCACGCAGAATCCATTCTTCACCCTGGTATGCAAACCATACGTGGTCAAAATCAATACGGCCGTGAATATGGTTCGGGGTATAGGGCTTTTCTTTTTCGGTGATGAGAGCCTTTTCATCGAAGAGAGTGAATATCTTTTCGGCGGATGCTACTGCGGATTGCAAAGCAGCAAACTGTTCTGCCAGTTCCTGAATAGGATTAAAGAATGAACTGATATACTGCAGGAAAATATAAAGTGTACCTAAAGTAATGATTCCCGACAATGTGTACTGACTTCCCTTAAGAATGACGATGACAGTAGCGGCAATACTGACCAGATAGGTGGCTGGGCGGAAAAGAGCGTTAACCAGCATTTCTCGAAAACCTGCTTTAAAAAGCTCTTCATTCTTATGCTCGAATTCTGCAAACTTACGCTCTTCCTGAGCAAAGATATGGATGATCCGCATGCCGGACAGATGTTCCGAAAGGAAGGTGTTGAGTTCGGTAAGTTTGTTCTTGGTGATACGGAAAGCACGGCGCGAGATGAGACGGAAAAGTACGGTGAGTATGGCAGCCAGCGGAAGCGTTACGAAACTCCAGAGTGCCATGCGCAAATTGATGGTAAGCATGAGGACAGCGAGAGAAAGAATCTTTATGCTGTTTTTAAAGAGATTGACCAGTATTTCGGAGAAAACATCATTGATGGACTCTGCGTCATTGGTGATGCGCGTTACTATTTTTCCGACCGGAGTTGTATCAAAAAATCGCAGAGAAAGGCCTTCTGTATGGGCAAACAGGTCATTGCGAAGGTCGTAAATGATCTTTTGACCGGTTTCCTGCATCATAATATGCTGGAAACGATTTCCAAAGAAGAGAGCGATCAGAACGAGAATATAGCGGGCAGACATCTGGAGCAGGAGATGAAAACGCTGATCCGCATTTTCGCCTGGTACATAATCTCCGGTGATACAGCTATCAATGGCATTGCCGATCAGTACCGGCTTGTATAACTCCAGCGCAGTAACCAAAAGTACAAGGAGCAGACAGAAAATGAGGGTTTTCCTGTAGGGCTTCAGATACTGAAGCATGCGCCTCATGGTACCTTTTTCGCGTTTCTGATTTATTTGCATCACAGATCGTCACCCCCTTCCCGAAGATCCTGTTCCAACTGCTGACGGTGGTAGATGGAAGCATAGATCCCGTTATGAGCGAGGAGCTCCTGATGATTACCATATTCAGCAATCCTGCCGTCTTCAAGCACTAAAATGTGATCTGCATGCTGAATCGTTGAGATTCTGCTTGCAATGATGATGGTTGTCTTGTTCTTACGAAGGTTACGAAGATTACGGAGAATCTGTTCTTCCGTATCCGTATCAACGGCAGAGAGGGAATCATCCAAAATCAGAATGGGAGCGTCGATTAACAGCGCTCTTGCAATAGCAATGCGCTGTTTTTGCCCGCCGGAGACGGTCACACCGCGTTCACCAAGTTTGGTTTCATACTGTTGGGGAAATTCCTGAATGTTATCATGGACACAAGCAGCCTGTGCGGCAAGAATGACATCTGAAGGAGAGGCGTCGAAGGCACCAAAGCGAATATTTTCAGAGACCGTTTCAGAAAACAGAAAACTATCCTGGGGAACATAAGCAATCTGGGTATGCAGAATGTGCAGAGGAATGCTGGACAAGGGGTGCCCGTCAATGCGGATCATGTCCGAAGAAGTTTTATAAAGGCGGGAAAGAAGATTCACCATGGTGGTTTTGCCGCACCCGGTGCGCCCGATGATTGCAAATGTTTCACCGGTAGCAATATGGACTGTGATGTCTTTAAGTACAGGCTGTCTGGGATTGGATGGGTATGCAAAAGTCAGATGGTCAAAGTCAATGGTTCCGGAAAGCGCGGAAATGCTTCGGTCTGTATTGCTGTGATCTGAAATCTCCGGCGTCTCATCCAGAATCCCACAGATGCGTCCCATGCTTGCAAAGCCCTGAGAAAGGGATGAAACACATTCACCGGCAGCTATCATCGGCCAGACCAACATGGTTACATAGCTGTTGAAAGCCACGAACTGTCCTACGGTTATTTCTCCATAGATAGCCATGCGACCACCATAGATCAGAGTAAGAAGGGTGGAAATTCCGATGACAAAGTCAAGGAGAGGGAAAACCAGGGCCATCAGTCTTACAACCCCGAGATTTTTCTCCCGGGCATTCTGATTTGCCCTGGAGAATTCGATGAGCTCCTTTCGCTCTTGAACGAATGCCTTAATCACCCGGATGCCGCTGATGGACTCCTGGACAGAATCACTCAGTTTAGAGAATGCTTCCTGCCGGGCAAGAAAACGTCTGTGCATGACCTTGCCAAAGAGGACATCCCCGAAGATAATGAGAATCAGCGGAATTACTGCGATAATGGTAAGTTTGGGACTTACGAACTGTATCATGCCGTAAAGTACCATTAAGAGCATGACGGAGGCATCAATGGTAGTGATGATAGTGCCTCCCAGAAGTTTTCGGACAGCCTGTAAGTCATTTGTAAAATGAGCCATGAGGTCACCAGTCTTATGATTATGAAACCAGGAATCTGACAGATACTCCAGATGCCCAAACATGTCATTGCGGATTTCCTTTTCAATGCTCCTGGCTGGTCCAAATAGAAAAAAACGCCAGCTGAATCTTCCCAGAGCAATGATTACGCCCATCAGGAAGATTCGGAATGCATATGACTGAATCTCTGCAAAGGAGAGCGATCGGCTTGCCAGTCCATCGGTAATGAGTCCGGTTATCTGGGGAATAAGTGTGTTGAAAAAATCAACGGCGATGAGGGACAGAATTCCAATAAAGTATTGAAAGGCATAACGTTTAACATAGTGTCCTAGCTTTTTGAGAGCATGCTTCATGTGCTTACCTCCAGAGTGTAAAACAGGCTACATTATAGCGAAAAACGAAAGCAGACTCAAGTATGGAAAAGGAAAAATCCGAGGAGGTGCGCAAAAACAGTATCTACCCTTTTTTTATGGAATCTGTTAGAATGAAAAAAACTCATCATCTGATGAGGATGATGAGCACAGGGATATTTACTGCTTGAAGAAAGAAGCAAAAGGTTTATTGCTGAAAAGAAGAAAACCTTTGGATGCAAACACAGAAGCATATATCATATAGACAAATGCGTAGCAGGATTTTGCCTCAAAAATGAAATGATAAAGGACCCCTCCAAAAATTGTCAGTGCAATATAAAATGCTGAAATAGATTTTTTTTCCTTCAGAGAGGAATAAAGTCCCACAGCGGCAAAAAGATAGATAAACTGCTGATATGACTTCATGAACTGGAGAAGAATGGAAGAAGTTGTACATCCATCGGTCAGGACATCTCGAAGGATAGGAATGGGACCATTTGCTTTATTGATTGTGATATAGCGAAGTGTGCCATAGCTAGGATCCAGCCACTGACTGATTATTTTTTCACAAAGGCCATTTAAAGTACGGAGGGGATCGCTTTTCAGATAGGTAATCTGTGAAGACAGATCCTGATTTGCCATCTCACTCCTTTCTGCATCAGTCAGATTTTCCGGAAAATACTTTTCAATATAACGATTGTGCCATCCAAAGGCCGGTCCGTTGTCCTGCAGTCCCATAATCAACCGTGCTTTTGTGCTGACTGTCGGATGGAGATGGATTCTGCTCCGATATTCATACTGCAAGGGAATGAAGACGGAAAGGCAGAAGGTCAGTATGACTGCAAGCAATGCGATCAGAAGAGGACGTAGATTTTTTTTCAGGAGACTGAAAAACAAACAGGAGATAACAAAAGCAATCAGGGGGACTAACATGTTCGGCTTGAAACAGTAGGAAAGGGAAAGAAGCACACCAGAGAGAAGCAAAAACAAATGGTTTTCCTTTTTGATGTAGCAGACAAAAAAGAGAAAGGAAGAAGCTACCAAGGCCATCATGTAAAGTGTCCCATATACATAGACACAGTAAAGCAGCATGGGTAGAGAAAGAAAACAGAGAACAGAAAAAATATGTGAATTGCGGCTCCCTCCTGTGTAGAAACACAGAAAGCATAGAACACGGGAAATCGTGAGGCATGCTATGGCGTTTAAACATTGTAGAAAGAGCCCCATTGGCAGTGAAGGAAAAATCCGGCTGAGAAATTCGATGAAAAGACAAATGCCAAGCTGATATGGGTAAGCATTAATATAATCTGAGGACATTGCTCCATAATTGCCTCTTGCGAAGAGCTGTCCGATTTCCAGTATATACTGATAGTCATAAAGCTGGGAAAGATTAGTTGCAGCCAGAAAAAAGATGCTCACGGCGAACCAGACGATGAAAAGAGTGGCGAATAATATTTTTTCAGGTATCTTTCTGGTCAGGAAAATGAGCAGGGTGAAGAATGCTGTAAATAGCAGAAAATGAAGAACCGAAAGCAAAAAGGGAACTTTTTCCAGAGCTACGGTTTCATTACTTACGGAAGAAGCAAAAACATGAGAAGTAACAAAGAAGGAAGAAACAAACATGGCGACCATAAACAATAGAACCAGAATGAATATACTGTGCATGCAGAAAGTGATTATTCTTTGTTTCATAAGATAACCTGCCCATTAGATAAACTACTTTTATTGAACGATATCCTATTATATATATTCTTCTGAATAAACTCAATACAAATAGAGAGAAACAGGTCACAGAGGAGGATTTTATGAAAAGGGAAAAATGTGCACTGATAGCCGCACTTATATTATTACTGCTTTCTTTTGCGGTATCGGTGATATTGCAGAAAACGGGATATCTGCCATATCTCAATAGCGATATGGCCTCTGAAACTATCCTGGCAAATCGTCAATACAGGACACATAGTCTGGTACAGATGGACTGGATATATTCGACGGAAATTCATTCTATTCATATGAATCTCCTGTATGCAATTGCTTTCTTGTTCACGGATCAATATGCCGTAGCAAGAATCATTGGCAACACGATAGGTTTTGCTTTGGCGGCACTGTCTTTCTGTTATCTTGGGAAAAAACTTCATTTCCGGGGATGGCAGAGCCTGCTGCTAAGCTGCATGCTTCCAGTTGCTGCCAGTGCTGTTTATGCTCAGAATTTTACAATAGGTGGTTACTATATCATCCATCTTCCACTTGCATATCTGCTGGCTGCTCTTTGGCTTGATGCGACGGAAAACGGCAAAAGACCTCTGATATATATTATTTTCCTGCTGGTCTGTATGCTGGAAGGATTTCTCTCTGTCCGGTATGTTCTCTGTTTTATTTGTCCATTAATGTTCTGTGCGTTGCTCCATTTTGCATCAAAGGAAAATGGGATGATGCCGGATCTCTTTGAACGTAAGACAACACTGGGCTTTGCGGCCTGTGTTGCAGGTTATGCGGCCAGTGAGTTCATTACACCACGCCTGTTTTCAAGCGGCGTAGGAGCTGCCGATTCTTTTTTGTTCAGGCCGCTCAATGGACAGGAGATTCTGAGTACTCTGCTGACAGTGGGCACTGATTTTCTGAAGGTTATGGGATGGCATGAAGGCGTAAAGCTGTTTTCAATGGCCGGACTGCTTAATCTGAGTATTATCGGCATTCTGTTGCTGGGATCTATGATGCTTTTCGGTGTCTTGAAAAAAAGGGAATCGTTGTCTGCAAATGAAAGAAACATGATTTTCCTGGCACTCTCTGCTTTCGCAATAAATCTGGTCGTTTTCCTCTCTTTATCCGGTACATACCTGAATCGTTATCTGATTGTTGCCCTTATTTATTTTGTGCCGCTCCTGGGTGTCCTCCTGAGAAATGAATCCAGAAAGAACCTTGTGGGGATTCTGGTTCTGCTGCTTGTTTTTCAAATGGGAACCGGAAGCATACTGCTATTCAAAGAAACAAAAGTTCAGGAGAAGGATGCCCTTGATTCCGATTATCTGGTAACCGATGTCATTGACTTTCTGACAGGGGAAGGATATCAACACGGCTATGGCTCCTACTGGCATGCGAGGGTGATGGAAGAACGAGCATCCGGAAAAATAACCTTTACAGGCGTTCGGATTGAGAAAACAGAAGACGGAGCAGTAACACCGGTGGCACCGGAATTCATCCGTTGGCTGGAACCAGAAGATGCATCCTCGCTTGATATTTATCCTTCCAATACTTTTTACCTTGTTACAAAAGAAGAAGAAATCCAATTGAAACCATGGCTGACATTTACACAGGCACCGCTTTTGTTTCAAAATGATCTTTTTTCTGTCTATGGTTTTAATTCTTCTACTGCATTCTGCAATGCGATGTTAATTGGTAAAATGAAGCTTACAGATGCATCTGTTCAGGATTTGGAATATACTGTTGAACCCGGGGGAAGAATGAGAATTCCAACATCCTGGCGGGAAAAAGGACACTATGTTCTTTATATTCATTGCCTGAAAACACCGGATACCGGGGCATGCGTAAAAAGCTTTGTTACTTCGCATTTCGAACTACTTAGTGAAAAAGAACTTCATGCAGGAGATAACCAGCTGGCAATCGATGTTTCTCATGATGATAAGTATTTTATGCTGCTTATCGAGAATAAGGGAAATACTCCGCTGATTATCCGGAATATGCATCTGGTAAAAGAATGATACAGCAAGTGTCCGCTAAGGGTAAATGAAGAACCGAGAAAACTGAACCGATAATAAAAAAGCAAGACGCTACAGTAAGGCACACTGTAGCGTCTTGTTTGAAGAAGATAATGAAAAATGAAGAAAACTTTCTGTCAGTTGCTGCTTTCAACTGACAGCATAAGCATACCGAAGAAATATGGCAGAAATGTGATACTCCTGCAAATGATTTGTAACAAAAGAAAAGAACTTGCAGTACTGTAAAAGAAGGGGGATTTTTCCTGACAAAAAGGAGTCGGATCTGCGTTGCTACGCATAAGTCAATTGGAGGATATCAGAGCACTGTTTTTGAAAGGCAGATAATTCTGTGCCTACAGTCTGGAAAGGGATGCCCAATTGCTGTTCCAGTCAATCTGAAATGCCTGAAAGACGGATTGCCATAATGCTTCCTGCTCATCGTTAAAACGGTGAGAAAGAAAGCGAAGGTGTTCACCAATAAAACGTGTTATTTTTACCGCTCCGTCAGGGTTCAGATGAGATGCTTCATCAAAGCAGTCTGATTCAAAATTGACCAAACCTTCTTCATTAAAAAGATTGAGAAACGTAACCCCTTCCTGAGAAGCAATCTGG
Organism: uncultured Clostridia bacterium; assembly: GCA_947167215.1. Taxonomy (GTDB): domain Bacteria; phylum Bacillota; class Clostridia; order Christensenellales; family Aristaeellaceae; genus Ventricola. Next base: position 2,622 of record CAMVHE010000010.1, on the reverse strand, counting down.
GCAGCGCTGTTGATCATCCTTTGCTTTTCAACAGGGGCAGGATATGGGATTGCGATGAGGATGGGAAGCACTCCATTACTGCGGCAAAGGGCAATAATCCTCCTCAACGCGCCCTTGCCGGGGGTTTCGGTGAAATCCATTTCGGTAGTTCTTGTGTAGTCTGCAGGATCCTTTCGGCCGACCCGCAATTCTGCGCCCATCATGTAGGGAGTGCATTCACAGATCGGGTTTTCCACTCTAGTGAGCATTTCTTCCCATCTGGTATGATAAGAAATCAGGGGGAAAAGGAATTCTGCACGGATGGAAGAGGGAAAGAGATGCCACACGGCTTCGACTTTCTCCCTGGTCAGCGGCATGGCATCGTAAAATGTATGGCTGAGCTGATACGTACTGGACTGATCTTGCGACTTGTCGATATAGGCGACATCAATGATGGCAACCTTGGGAATATGCAAGGAAAAAGCCTGTTTCATTGTATAATATGTGGCTTCTAAGGTTTCTGCAGGGTTTCCGAGATTATAGGAAGAAATGCCGTATTCAGCATATAATATGGCAGGATAGACAGCATCCATGACGTGCGAAGTGCCGAAAAACAATACATCGTAATCCATATCCTTTTGAAGGAACAATTCATATTTATTGAAAGAGTCATCCCTCAGAAAGAATTGATTCAATCCCCCGATGCTCAGAAGGAAAACCAGAGACCAGACTACCATATAAATCGCTTTGACTTTCATATTGTACCTCAGAAACGGAAATAGATAAAGGCACTGGCGTTATATGTCGTTCCCCACAGACCGAAAATGATTATTAGGAGAGCGAAAACCATGATAATTGCACCCCGTAGCCAGAGATGGTTACCGGCAATCACTTTTAGTACGCTTTGTCCTTTTTCATGAAAAAGATCTGTGATAGCCAGGAAGACGAATCCGGTAAGTAAGATGATCCATTGAGGCAGGGAAAAAGTGCACGGGAAAGACCGGGAAGTAAAATGAAAAAGGATTCTCTGTAAAATTTTGAGCACGGTTTTAACGGAATTCATACGGAAGAAAAGCCAGGCAAAGTCAATGAGCATGAAGGTAAACAGACGGGAGAAAAAGCCTGTTCTGTTTTTCTTTTTTCGAGCAAACAGGATTTCCGCAATTTGAAATACCCCGTGTAGCAGGCCCCAGATGAGAAATGTCAGACTTGTTCCATGCCATATTCCGGATATAAGGAAAACAAGAAGAATATTGAAATATCTCCGGATGGGTCCGACGCGGTTACCGCTCAGAGGAATGTAAATAAAGTCGCGAAACCACGTGGTCAGCGTGATATGCCATCTTTTCCAGAAATCACGGACAGAAACAGCAAAGTAAGGCTGCTGAAAATTAACAGGAAGGGCGATGCCGAAACAACGGGCAGAACCGATGGCAATCAGACTGTATCCGTTAAAATCTGTATAAATCTGAAAGCCATAGAGAACAGCAGCCAGGAGCAACTGCCATCCTGATGCTTCGTACCAGTGTGAAAAAAGCTCACTGACAACAAGGTTGATGCGGTCAGCAATCCAAAGCTTTTCAAAATAGCCCATCAGAATTAATGCGGTCCCATTCTGCAGATTCTCAAATTGGAAGCTGTGTTTTGTCGTAAAGCCAGAATGGTCTTTACCTTTTCGGACAATGGGACCTGAAACGAGTTGCGGGAAGAAGGTGGCAAAGCGGATGTAATTTAAAAGAGAGGGTTCTGCTGTTATTTTGCAATGATAAACATCCAGAAGGTACCCCAAAGTGATGAAGGTATAAAAGCTTAGGCCGACAGGAGTAAGGAGTTTCTGTGAAAAAAGAAAAACAGAAGATGATGAACAGACCGGAAAAATGTCTCCGGCTTTTACGGACAGGAGAGGAAGCAGAAGCAGCAGGGAGAAAAGAATAGTCAGAAACTTTCTCGGCAGCAGGGCTTTCACACGTTCGACACATAGGGCACCAGAATAAGAAAGAATGGTACAAAAAAGAAGGCCGAACAGCAGACGGACATCAAGCATGAATGCAAACAACAGACTTGCACATGGCAGAATGAAACGTTGAACCTTAGCAGGACTGATGTAATACAGACAGAGCGCTAAAGCCAAAAACGGAAGATATGAAAGAGAAGTGAATAACATGTTCGCAATCCTTTATTACATGAAGGAGTGTAATGGGATGATCAAAATTATATTGAAGGGCCAGAAAACTGTCAAATAAAGTAACAGGGAAAGTCAGGACGATTTCACGAATGGAACGGCGGTATGATTGAATAATAAGCAAACCCCCATCTGAGATGGGGGAACAGGCGAAGCCGTAGCGTTGCATAGAGTATAAGAAAGAAAAACCTCCAGTGTTATAATAAAGTGGGTTCGCAACCACAGAAATATAACAAGGAGGTATCCAAGTGGACGAAAATAGTATACAACATACGCGATGGAATTGCACGTACCATATCGTTTTTATTCCGAAATATCGAAAAAAGATAATGTACGGTACAAATAAGAAAGATCTGCAGAAGATAATCCCCAAATTATGTGAGATGAAGGGAGTCGTAGTAATAGAACCCGAGTTTCTCACTTTGACGCTTAAAATTTTTTTCGAAAACCGCGAGATTTCG
>CAMVHE010000009.1 GCA_947167215.1 uncultured Clostridia bacterium | reverse complement strand
CTAACTCATGTTGCATTCACACCCTCTAGGGTGTGAATCAGAATAAGTTAAGGAAATGAGAAAAAGAAAAGAAGCGGCAGGGAAAGTCTTTGCACTTACTAAAAAATGTCGTATAATACGCGTGCCTTATCAGGATAAGGAATAACAGGCTGTCAGAAAAATGCCAGCCGACAGGAAAGGTGAAGAAGATGGGAAATACGCAAGCACAGTATCTGCTCTGGAGGGAGAAGGCGACGAAAGATCGGATGCTCCAGGAAGAACTTATGGCAATGGAGAATCAGCCTGAGCGGATTGAAGATGCTTTTTATCAGGAGCTGGCATTTGGAACTGGCGGCCTCCGCGGAACCCTGGGCGCGGGAACAAATCGCATGAATGTTTATACGGTAGGAAAAGCATCCCAGGGACTGGCTTCTTATGTCTGCCGGAATTTTGCACCGGAGGCCAGAAGAATTGCCATCAGCCGGGATTCCCGGATCAATTCCGAATTGTTTGCGGAAACTGCAGCATCTGTCTTTGCAGCCAATGGCATAGAAGTCTATATCTATCCGGATATCATGCCGACTCCCTGTCTTTCCTATGCAGTGCGGGCACTCCACTGTGCAGCCGGAGTGATGGTAACGGCTTCCCATAATCCGGCGCAGTATAACGGTTACAAGGTCTATGGACCGGACGGCTGCCAGATTACGACAGAAGCGGCAAATGCCATTGAAGCAGAAATAAACGCGGTGGATCCCTTTGTGAATGTGCAGGATATGGATTATGAAGAAGCCAGAATTAAAGGGTTTGTAAGGGATGTACCGGACGAGGTTTTTGATGCATTTCTGGAAGAGGTAAAGGGACAGTCGCTGCTTTACGGAGACGATGTTGACCAGAACGCCACCATCATCTATACGCCGCTGAACGGAACTGGACGCATGCCGGTAACACGCATTCTGGCAGAAAGCGGCTATCCGAATGTGTATGTGGTTCCGGAGCAGGAGATGCCAGACGGACATTTTCCCACCTGCCCATACCCCAATCCGGAGATCCGGGAAGCCATGGAACTGGGCATTACGGTGGCGAAGCAGAAACAGGCGGACCTGCTGGTGGCAACCGATCCCGACTGTGATCGCGTGGGAATCGCTGTTCGCAGCGAAGACGGGGAGTACGTTCTGCTGACAGGAAACGAAACGGGCATCCTGCTGTTTGACTATATCTGTCACCGCAGACTGGCAGCGGGCACAATGCCGGAGGAACCGGTGGCGGTCAAGACCATTGTTACGACGGACATGGCAGAGCGGATTGCTGAAAACTACGGCGTTAAAATGGTTAATGTGCTGACGGGGTTCAAGTATATCGGGGAAACCATCGGACGCCTGGAAGAGCAGGGAAATGAATCTTCTTATATCTTTGGATTTGAGGAAAGCTATGGATACCTGACGGGTACCTATGTCCGGGATAAGGATGCCGTGGATGGCGTTTTCATGATCTGTGAGATGTTTGCATGGTACAGGGAGAGAGGCATTTCCCTGCTGGCTCAGCTGGAACGGCTGTATAAGCGTTATGGCTACTGTCTCAATACGCTGCATTCCACGGAATTTGCCGGCTCTGCAGGCTTTGCGCATATGCAGCAGGTGATTGGTGCACTTCGGACACAGATGGAGCAGATCGGAGACCGGAAGGTACTGAGATGCTATGATTACCTTCCGGGCCTGAACGGACTTCCGAAGTCAGATGTGCTGAAGTTCATTCTGGAAGGCGGAGGGTCTGTTGTGGTTCGTCCTTCCGGAACCGAACCAAAGCTGAAGGTATATATTTCCATCAGTGCATCGGACCGGGAGCAGGCCAGAATTGCGGAGCAGAAGCTTTATGAAGGCATGACGGAAATCATGAGCAAGGTGGAATGAGGAGGAAACGGTATATGGATCCCATTAAGATGATTCCTGCATTTCGTTATGGCGCAGCAACGCCATGGGGCGGTACCGGCCTTATGGGGCTTGGAAAAAAGATTCCTGACCCAAAGACCGGGGAAAGTCTGGAAATATCCGTGCTGCCGGGTCTGGAAAGCTGCAGTCCGGAAGGAGAAACGCTGACGGAGATTCTTCGGCGCGGAGGCATGGAGGCCCGGGGGAGTGAGGTGGGAGAAACTTTCCCGCTGCTTCTTAAATATATCAGTGCACAGGACTGGCTTTCTGTTCAGGTGCATCCGGATGACGCCTATGCAAATGCGCATGAGAACGGCAAGCTTGGAAAGACGGAAGCGTGGATGATTCTTGATGCGGAGCCCGGTGCGCAGATTGTATACGGAGTACGGCCGGGGGTTACCCGGGAGGATCTCCGGCATGCCTGTGAAGAGGGCGGAGAAGCTGTCAAAAGCTGTTTGCGTTTCGTTCCGGTCCAAAAGGATGAAGTTTACTATATCCCTGCAGGAATGGTGCATGCCATGGGTGCGGGAGTAACGGTGGCAGAGATTCAGCAGAGCAGTGATGTGACGTACCGCTTCTATGACTGGGACCGGGTAGACAGTCAGGGACATGGCAGGGAGCTTCATATAGCCAAAGGACTGGATGTTATCCGGACAGACCTGCAAATGGGAGCCTGCAACCCGACAGAAGAAAAAGTGCCGGGCGGCTGCTGTCAGCATCTGATCAGTGAAAGTGCTTTCACCATGGACCGCATTATTGCGGAGGAGGGGGTGGCCTTGGGGACTTCTGCAGAGAGGTTCCGGATTCTGACAGCCCTTACGGAAGGAACGCTGTCCTGGCAGAATGGCGAGATGACGCTGGCAAGGGGAGACTCCGTGTTCATTCCGGCATCTGCAGAGAAAGTCGTCCTCCGGAACTGCGGAGGGGCGCTGCTCATGGCACCCGGCAGATAAACAAAACAGAGAACACCGGCATGGTGTTCTCTTTGTCGTATTCAGTGATTTTCTGCATGGTACTGACACCAGGGGGCAAGACGGCAGTTTTCACAATCGGGATGCCGGGCATGACAGACCTGCCTGCCATGATAGATCAGCCAGTGATGAGCACGGCTCCATTGATCTTTGGGAATATGCTCCATGAGCTGCATTTCCGTTTTCAGAACATCGTCTGCATGGGCAAGACCGAGACGATTTGTTACCCGGAAAACGTGAGTGTCAACGGCAATGGCGTCCGCACCAAAGGCGCAGGCCATGACAACATTGGCAGTCTTGCGTCCGACACCCGGAAGGGTGGTCAGTGCAGCATGATCTGCGGGAACTTCTCCGCCATATTCACTCATAAGCCGCTGGGCTGTGGCAACCAGGGACTTTGCCTTGTTGCGGTAAAGGCCGCAGGTATGAATATAGGGCTCGATCTCCTCGGGGGAAGCAGCGGAAAGCGCAGCTGCATCCGGATAGGCAGCAAATAAAGCGGGCGTTACGGCATTGACTTTTACATCCGTGCATTGGGCTGATAGAATGACAGCAACGAGTAGCTGGAAAGGACTGTCAAAGTGCAGCGCAGGCTTGGCATCCGGATAGCAGGAGGCCAGTTCCGAAAGCACGGCGGCAGTATCGGAAGGAGACAGAAAAGACTTATCCATGGTTCCTCCAATTACAGATTGGCGAAGGCGGCAACAAAAACATCAATCTTATCCCGCAGTTCGATAAACTGCTGGGTAAGCACATTGCCGGACTGGAGCCGAAGTTCAGTCTGATCCAGAAGGGCAAGGCATTCCGTGATAAGGGAAGGGTCAACAATGACAGTGGAAGGGCCGTAGACATTCTGGGCTACCTGATTAAGAACCTGGAGGCTGTAAATATGGGAACGGATATTTGCGAGCAGGGGGATGTTGTTTCCGCCGCCCTGTGTCAGCCGATAGACGGAAGTCTGAGCGTCGGAGACCTCAGAAGCGGCACGGGTAATCAGAATATCTGTCAAATTGGAAGCGACGTTGCGGGAGCGTGTCAGCACAAGGATGGTACCAATAAGCAGAACGAGCAGCAGAATGATAAATACGGTCAGCAGACGGATAGTGCGGACATGTTTGCGCCGGCCTGCATTAGCTTCAAATGAATACATATGTTTCCTCACTCTCAATGTACTTACCGGGAATAAAGGCATTATAGCACAGGTGAGAAACTGACGTAAAGCATGGCCAGAAGGTCAAAAGAGAGGGAAAGAAAAGCAGAAATGCTTGAAAAAGCGGGACATCTGGAGTAGAATGGGAAGGCTGCCGGAGAAATCAGGGCAGAGAATACGGAAAGGATGTATTGAAGAATGCCTATAAATATCGCGATAGATGGGCCGGTAGGCGCAGGAAAGTCATCCATTGCAGATGGAGTTGCGTCAAGGCTGCATCTGCTGCATTTGGATACAGGTGCGATGTATCGCGCGGTAGGTCTCTATATGCTGAAGTCTGGAGTGGATCTACAGAATCCTTCAGAAGTGCAGAAGCATATGGATTCAGCGGATGTGCAGGTGGAGTACCGGGACGGAGCCCAGAGAACACTGCTCTGCGGGGAGGATGTAACGGCGGATCTGCGTACGGATGCCGTGTCGGCTGCGGCGAGTGCGGTCTCGAAAGTTCCTTATGTGCGCAGAAAGATGGTTGCCATGCAGCAGGAGATTGCCAGACATGCGGATATTCTCCTGGATGGAAGGGACATCGGCACGGTTGTGCTTCCGGATGCACCGGTGAAAGTCTTTCTGACGGCAACTCCGGAAGAACGGGCCAGGCGCAGGATGCTGCAGCAGCAGGCAGCAGGGATACAGGCAGATTTCGAAACCGTGCTGGCACAGCTCAATGCAAGGGACTATCAGGACATGCACAGGGAAACGGACCCCCTCCGGCAGGCGGAGGATGCCTGGCTGCTGGACTCCACCAACATGACGGAAAATGAGGTAATTGAGGCTATTGTGGGCCGCGTGGAGGAAGTTTATGGAAGATGAGAGGAATTCCCGGGTTCACCGGACAATTCTTTATACGCTGGTTGTCTACTTTTTCTGGCTGATTGCCAAGATATTCTTTTTTATTCGTTTTGAAGGCATGGAGAATGTGCCGAAAGGAAAGCCCTGCATTCTCATGGCCAATCATCAGGCTTTTGTGGATCCCATGACACTTGCACTTTGTGCCAGAGACAGGGAGCTTCATTTCATGGGAAAGAAGGAACTCTTTGAGAACCGATTCCTCAACTGGGCTTTTACAAAGATGCATGGATTCCCGGTTGACCGGGGAGGGACGGACCTGGCTGCAATCCGTACAGCGATGAATGTATTGAAAGATGGGGAAAGCCTCGGCATTTTTCCGGAAGGCACCCGTTCCCATACGGGACATATGCTGCCCATTTTGGGCGGGGCTTCTCTGATCGCGCTGAAAAGCGGCTGTGACATTGTTCCGGTATATATTGAGGGAAGGTACCGTATTTTCCGGCCGATGAGGGTGCATGTGGGAAAGCCGCTGGAAGTTGCAGATTTGAGAGCAGGACGGATTAACAAGGAAAGCACGGAGGCACTCACCCACAGGATGGAGGCAGCATTTATGCAGCTCAGCGGAGGAAAGGCAGGTCTGCCTGCTCCGACGGAGAGCATGTAAAAGGCTTTTTTTCAAAATTTCTTTAATTTAATCATTTTTTTTCAAAAAAGTGTTGAAAAATGTTCCTGTTTTTAATACAATATACGGCAGGTTTTCTTATTGCTGTGTACTCTGCATGGGCAAAAACACCTGCCTTCAGGGAAGGACAGACGAATGGAACTGATCATTGGTGAGCACGCGGGCTTTTGTTACGGTGTTTCCCGGGCGGTAAAAAAAGCTTTTGAGTGTGCTGAAAAACGGATGCCTTGTGTGACGCTGGGACCCCTCATGCATAATCCGCAGGAGGTGGAAAGGCTCAGACAGGCTGGCATTGGCAGCGTTGCTTCGGTTGCGGAAGTAAAAGACGGCCAGACACTCATCATCCGATCCCATGGAGTGGTTCCTGAAGCTTTCGAGGAAGCAGAGAGACGCGGAATACCGGTAATGGATATGACCTGTCCCCACGTGTCTGCAATTCATGACATGGTAAAAAAATACAGTATCAATGGGGATACCGTGATTATTGTAGGGGCAGCAGAGCATCCGGAAGTGAAAGGCATCGCGGGATGGGCAGGCGGCCCTGTGATCATCCTGGAAGATGCGGAATCTGCAAAGACTGAACCGTTGCCGGACAGGGCAATGGTTGTAGCCCAGACCACGATGAGGCAGAAACAGTTCGAGGAAGTCATTGCTGTGCTGAAGACCAGAATTCCCGAGCTGGAAATCAGGCATACAATCTGTGCGGCGACAGGCAAACGCCAGGAGGAAGCGGAAAGGCTTTCCCGGAACGCGGATGTCATGATCGTGGTTGGAGGAAAAAACAGCTCCAATACACAAAAATTGTATGAAACGTGTTCTGCACGATGCAGACGGGCTTATCTGGTAGAGACACCGGAAGATGTTCTCCCAGAGATGTTCATGGGAAGCGAGCACGTGGCAGTGACTGCCGGCGCATCCACACCGGAATGGCTGCTTAGCCAGGTAGTTGAGAAAATCCGGAAAATCACGCAAATCATTGAATGATGTTCCCGGCGGTTAACGCCGTGATCATAAGAGAGGCGTATCTGCAGGAAGCGTCCTGACAGATGCAATTAGGAGGTAAGGTACGAATGAACGACATGGAAAAAAATCAGGTTCCCGAAAGCAATGAAGATTTTGCTGCAATGCTTGAGGAAACAATGATCAAGTTCCGCCCCGGTCAGATTGTCAAAGGTGTTATTGCTCAGGTGAGCGATGACGGCGTTGTTGTAAGCATCCCTGGTAAGGCTGATGGCTTCATCAAGAAGAACGATCTGGTCACTGAAGACTGCAAGGTCGATGATGAGATCGAAGCAGAAGTTGTCAAGCTGAATGATGGCGATGGCTATGTGCTCATGTCCGAGCGCAAAGTGATGGCCAGCAAGAACTGGGATAGGCTGGTAGCCGAGTATGATACCGGCGCTTGCGTAGAAGCGACTGGCCGCGAGGCCGTCAATGGTGGTCTGATTGCAGACGTCATGGGCGTGCGCGCATTTATTCCCGCTTCCCATCTGTCCCGCCGCTATGTGGAGAACATCAGCGAGTTTGTCGGAAAGACCATGATGGTCAAGATCATTGAGGTTGACAAGACCAAGCATCGCATCGTTGCCAGCCGCAAGGCCTATCTCAACGAAGAGAAGAAGAAGGCCTGGGAGAACATCGAGAAGGATCAGGTTGTGACCGGTACGGTCCGCCGCCTGGCTGACTTTGGTGCTTTCGTTGACATCGGTGGCGTGGACGGACTCGTCCATGTGACCGATCTGGCATGGCATCGCGTAAAGCATCCCTCTGAGGTTGTTGCCCCGGGCGATGTGATTACCGTGAAGATCACAAATGTTGATAAGGAAAAAGAGCGCATCCAGCTGAGCCTCAAGGCCATGACGCCGCAGCCTTGGGAGACCGCCGAAGAGCGTTATCCGGTAGGCAGCATTGTGGAAGGCAAAGTGGTCCGCATTACTACCTTTGGCGCATTTGTGGAGCTGGAGCCCGGTCTGGATGGACTGGTTCACATTTCTCAGTGTGCTCTCAAGCGCATCAACAAGGTTGAGGATGCAGTTCAGGTTGGACAGATTGTCCGCGTGAAGGTCCTTAAGGTAGACAAGGAAGCAAAGCGCATCAGCCTGTCAATCCGCGAGGCACTTACCGAGGAAGTTGATTACAACGCTGAGGTTCAGGATTTCGAGTTCGAACAGGAACCGGAATACGATGCTGAGGGTGCGGAGTATCCTGCAGAAGAAGTCGAATATGTCGAGGAAGCTGCAGAAGAAGTTCCCACTGAGGAATAATAATTCAAACAGGAGCTGTGGATAACACAGCTCTTTTTTTGACTGATTTTTGGACGCCTTTTTTGACAGTTGGGGATGCAAAGTGCATGATTGGATGAGAAGGAATTGACTTTTTACAGGGATGCGAGTATGATTTCATCATCAGCATGGGGGGATTTCACCCTCTTGAAAGGAAAATACATATGCATGACCCCAAAAAACAAAGAATACCATTAATCATATATTATATTATTGCATTGGTAGTGGTGCTGCTTCTCAATTCCTTCCTTTTTCCCCAGATGCAGCAGAGTATGGAAAAAAAGGTAGCCTACTCTGAATTCATTGAGATGCTAGAAAACGGAAAAATCAAGTCTGTCGAAATTGAGGAGAATACCATCGCATTCACCCCGACGGATGACGTACTGGCTGAACAGACAGACACCCGTGTCTACTATACCGTCAACCGCGTTGCAGATGAAGCGCTGGTGGACCGACTTCTGGAAGCCGGTGTTAAGTTTGGGCAGGTGATTCCGGAACAGATGAGTCCTATCATCTCCTTCCTTCTCAGTTGGGTTCTGCCCCTTGTTATTTTCTATGCGCTCGGTTCTTTTATGTTCTCGAAACTGAGCACGCAGATGGGCGGCAATGCCATGAGCTTTGGCAGGTCTAATGCTAAAATCTATGTGGAAGCCCAGACAGGAAAGAACTTTGAGGATGTAGCCGGAGAAGACGAGGCAAAGGAAGCACTGAGGGAAATTGTAGATTTCCTGCATGATCCGCAGAAATACCGGGATATAGGAGCCAAACTGCCCAAAGGTGCGCTGTTGGTCGGCCCTCCAGGCACCGGTAAGACGCTGCTGGCCAAGGCCGTGGCAGGGGAAGCCAAGGTTCCCTTCTTTTCCATTTCCGGCTCTGAATTCGTGGAAATGTTTGTCGGCATGGGCGCAGCCCGTGTGCGCGATCTTTTCAAGCAGGCCGGAGAAAAGGCACCCTGTATCGTGTTTATTGATGAGATCGATGCTATCGGTAAAAAAAGGGACAGCAGTGGCTTCAGCGGTAATGATGAACGCGAACAGACACTGAACCAGCTCCTCTCGGAAATGGATGGCTTTGATGCAGGTAAAGGCGTCGTTATTCTGGCGGCGACCAACCGGCCGGAAATTCTCGACAAAGCACTTTTGCGTCCTGGACGCTTTGACCGCCGTATTCCTGTAGAGCTTCCTGACCTGGCAGGCCGTGAAGCAATTCTCAGGGTACATGCCAAAGACGTGAAAACGGAACCGTATATTGATTATACCCAGGTGGCAAGAGCAACCAGCGGATGCTCCGGCGCTGAACTGGCGAATATCATCAACGAAGCTGCTATTGCGGCAGTGAAGAATAACCGCAAGGCCGTATCCCAGCGTGACCTGGAAGAGGCTATCGATACCGTCATTGCAGGCTACCAGCGTAAGAATGCGGTGGTTTCCGAAAAGGATAAGCTGACGGTTTCCTATCATGAGATTGGTCACGCTCTGGTGGCTGCCAAGCTCAAGAATACGGCGCCGGTTTCCAAGATCACCATTGTTCCCAGAACCTCTGGTGCCCTGGGTTATACCATGCAGGTGGATGAAGAGGAAAGACTCCTCATGACACGGGAACAGATTCTTGATCAGATTACCACTCTCTGCGGCGGCCGGGCGGCAGAAGCGATGGTCTTCGGCAGGATTACCAGCGGAGCCAGCAATGACATAGAACGGGCTACGAAGCTTGCCAGAACCATGATTACACGTCTCGGCATGAGTAAGCACTTTGGCATGATGGCCCTCGAGACCCAGACCAACCAGTACCTGAGCGGAGATACCCAGCTGGTATGTTCGGATGAAACCGCTTCACAGATTGATCAGGAAGTTCTGGAGACCATTCGCGAATGCTATCAGCGCGCGCTGAAGATCCTTGACGAAAACAAGGAAAAACTTCACGAAGCTGCCAAGGTCCTTCTCGAAAAGGAAACCATTACTGGTATGGAATTCATGTCCATTCTGGCGCCCAGACAGCTCCCTGCTGCTGAAGAGGAAGAGAGTGTAAAGGACGCTGGTGCGACGATGGAAGCCGCTGCCGGGCAGGCGGAAGAGACTGCGGCGGCAGAAACTGCCGGAGATATCTTGGAACCGGAAACTGATCTGTCCAATGATCAGCCCGGAGATCCGGAAGAGAAGGCGTAAACGGCTTTCTCCTTCAGATGCAGTCGGGCACGTTATACTTACGGATGTATTGAAAAGAGGAATGGAGCAGTCCATTCCTTTTTTGATTTTGCAAAACAGGCAGGAGGGGGTTCCTGTGAAGCAGGATAAAACAGAAATATGGGTTCGGAATACTTTATTTTTCCCGGGTCAGTAATTTAAAACGGAAGAGCTTCATGGAATTATCGGCGGGAATACGGAACCGAAAGAGGGTTAACGGATTGTTTAGGACCTGTTTTTTTGATACAATGAGTACAGCGAAATGAGAGAGGGGGACAGCGCTTTATGAAGGAACTGTGGAGAAAAAAAGAAATTCGCTGCGGGATTTGGATTGCGCTGTGTTTCACTCTGGCATCTACTGCATATCTTGCATGGGTCTATCATCTCATGACATTGGTAAGCTCAAGAGTAGCAGATGCCATCAGCATGATTGGAGGATATCTGTTTCAGGCAGCCGGCATGGCCGGAGCCGTGTATCATATGAAGAGAAAGGGAAGGCAGGGCGTCTTTGCAGTAATGCCTGCCATTCCGATCGTATTGATTCCGGCGGTATTCAGCCGGGCATTGCCGGCAGTGCTGGTTTTCGGCATGATTCTTAATCTTCTGTGCGGTGTTCTGAGCAGCATATATCTTCTGGCACTGGCAGAGACGACGGATCATTCCATGTATGGCAGATTATTTGGCTGCAGCTACGCAGCTTCCGTTTTTTTAAGCTGGATGATTTCACTGCCTGGAAAAGGAACCATGCTGACCGTGGTTCCGTCTGTAATGGTGACGGCATTGCTGGCGGCTGCCGCGACGTGGATATATCGTACCCTGTCCGAACTGCCGGGAAAGGCAGAACTGCCGGAAAAGGAAGAACTGCATGTATCCGCGATATGCATTGTGATCCTGCTGAGTCTTGTCAAGAATATGGGGTTCAGCTTCCCATCGGCAGACATTACGGCCGGGGTAAATCTGGAACTTTCCCGCCTTTTCTATGGCCTTGGCATGATCTTTGCCGGTATTCTCACTGACAGAGACCGCAGATACGGGGCAGTCTGTACCGTAACAGCGATGGTGATCCCATTTATCATGATCAGTTTTGCAGGGGAGTCTGTGCCGGGAATCATCTGCTGGGGGATAGATTACTTTTTCTATGGCATCTTTTCTGTTTTCCGCGTTGTTCTTTTCCTGGACCTGGCACGAAAGAGCAAGAATCTGTTCCTGGCACCCATGGGGATGCTTGCAGGACGGGTGGGAGATGCACTTGGAACTGCACTCTGTATGCTGATGGGGGATAGCAGAGTACTTCTGATACTTGTCACTGCCGCTTTTTTCATGATAACCATGGTTCTCTTCGGCAGAGTTTATCTGTCTCTGTATGCACCTGAGGTAAAAAGGGAACGCAGCGAAAAGGAAATATTTGATACTTTTTCTGCTCAGCATGACCTTTCAACCCGGGAGCGGGAGGTCTTGCGCCTGGTGCTGGAGGAGCAGACCAATACCCTGATCGCGGACACACTGTGTGTCTCTGAGAGCACCGTCAAGTTCCATGTCCACAATCTCCTGCAGAAAACGGGAATGAAAACCCGGCGGGAACTGGTTCAGAAGTATCAGATGATGACATATACACTGGAAAAATAAAAGAGAGGAGGAACAGCCATGAACGTTATGGAAGCTTTTGTGCAGGAAAAATCAAGGCTTGCATCCGAACTGGAAAGTGCAGAAAATATTACGGAAACGGTTTCTGCGATTCAATTGTGCATGAACAGGATCGCATCCACACTTGCGCAGGAAGATGATGATGAACTGAACCGCCAGAGAGTTCAGGCTGTCCTGACGGTGGCGCGAAGTGCACCGGAACTGCTCAAGGGGATGACGGCCAGAGGACGGCTTGTGGAAGAAATTACTTCGGAACCGAAAAAGATTCCGCAAATCGTTTTCTGGGCAGGTGTCATCCTGCTTGCATTTGTTGCAGTGATCAGCCTCTTTCTGGGGCAGGCCCTGGCATCTGCACTGATTTTTCTGGGAATTCTGCTGGTTTTCCTGGGAGATAAAAAGCAGCAGACGGGGGTCAGACAGCGTGCAGAGGGTATAACGGTGCCGGATGTATCCGTGCTCGTACGTGAAACGGAAGATCTTCTGCGGGGCGTGGATATCGTTCTGTCGGATCTGAACATGATAGAAAGAGAAAGCGCAGTGCGGAAAACCAGCAGCGAAAATGATACCGTGATGGAGCTGCTTTCGTCCCTGCTGGAGGCGAGAAACAGCGGCAGGGAAGAACTGGTAGAATCAAGCCTTTCTCAGGTGGACCAGACCCTGATGCAGCTGGATCTGGCAGCTGTCCAGTACACGCCGGAGCACGCTTCCTGGTTTGACCTGCTTCCTACCGTGGGTGAGGAGCGAACGCTGAAGCCGGCTTTGGTAAGAAATGGTAAACTGGTACAGCGCGGACTTGCCGTTGTGACGGCGCAAAGAGGAGTATCATGAGAATTTGCGGGTTTGATTTAGGCGACGGCGAAAGTGCGGTAACACTGCTGCAGGATGCTTCTACAGTAGAGCCTCAGGTGATTCCCATTTCCGGCCATGTCAGCGTACTGTCTGCGGTCGGAATCCGGGAGGGACAGATTGTTGTCGGGGAAGAAGCCAGCGTTATGCTTGGCGCGGAAAATACCCGGGTACGCTTTAAGTCCCGGTATCTGACGGATCCTCAGGCAGCAGAAGATATCCGAGCTTTTGCTCAGGGAGTAGCAGCCAGTCTGCGGCAGGAAGCGCCTGCGATGATGGCGGAAATTTCGAAAACGGTGATAGGCTGTCCAGCAGGCTGGGGGGAAACCCGGCGGCTGCAGTATGCTGCACTGATTGAATCGGCAGGATTTCCCAATGTGAGCGTGGTTCCCGAATCGCGGGCTGCCTTTCTGTATGCCCGGCATGCAAGGGGGCTGCGCATCGACCCATCCCTGATGCAGCACAGTGCAATGGTTATTGATGTCGGCTCCTCTACGACGGATTTTGCCTACATTGTGGACGGACATCAGCAGAACCTGTCGCTTTTCGGGGATACCAGTCTTGGCGGCGGACTGCTGGATGAGATCATTCTGCGCAGAAGCGTTGAGAACAGCAGGGATGCTTCAGCCATTCGCCGGGTATTTCGGGAATCACCGGCATGGCGCAGTTATTGCGAGCTTGAGGCCAGAAGGCTGAAGGAGCAGTATTTTCTGAATGAGGAGAAATGGCAGGAGGTGCCATTGCGGCACCGGGTTCAGGTCTGTTATGATGAAGAGCTTTGTTTTGACATTTCTTTGAACGGAAGGATTATACGGGAGATCATTACGGAAAAACTGCCTGCTCTGGGTGGACGCAGTTTTGTAAAGTGCCTGCAGGATGCGCTGAAAGCGGCAGAAGATTTCAGCAGGGAATGCCCCCCGCAGGTGGTCATTCTGACGGGAGGAGCTTCCCGGATGGGCTTCTTGCAGGATGCCGTTCGCTCTGCATTTTCTGACAGTCTGCTGGTGATGTGTCCCGAACCGGAGTGCTCTATTGCGAGGGGGCTGGCCTACTGCGGCAGAGTGGATGAAAACCTGAAGCTTTTCCGGACGCAGGTGAACTCCATTGCCCGAGGGGATATTCTGACCGGCGCTGTGAATGCCAGCATATATGAACTGTATCAGCCGATTGCTTCGACTCTCTATGAAACAGCAGAAGAAAGCACACTTTCAGCGGTAAGCCTGTGGCGACATGGCGGTATAGAAACGATTGAAGAACTGAGCAGTTATATTGAGCGGGAAATCGCAGCATCCTTCAGCGGGGAGGAAGTTAAAAAAAGGCTTTCAGAAAGCATTTCCGCCTGGCTGATAAAGCTTATGCGAACACTGGAAGGCGAACTTATAGCGCTCTGCGAGCGCTGCGGCATTCCAACAGAACATATGTCTCTCGAAAAGGCCAGGGTAGAAACAGGACTGGAACACGTGGATCTCTCACTGACAGATGCGATGGGAATGAATGTACTCTCGGGCATTGTGGGAGGGGTTCTTGCGGTTGTCGGTGCAGTTATCTGCGGCGGAGGGGGCGTTGCGATAATATCGAGCGGCCCGATCGGCATGGTGACCGGCGCCATTGCCGGTATTCTTGTTGCGCTGCTGGGCAAATCCAGCATGGAAAAGGCGCTCAGCAGGGTAAAACTGCCGGTCGTTATGCGCAGAATGGTGACGGACAATGCTGTCCGCAGGGGAATGCAGCGGCAGAGGGAGAAAATTGAGGAAGAAATCGTCCGTGCGCTGGCAGACCCCAAGAATGGATTCTCTGCCAGACTCTGTGCTTCGCTTGCTTCCACCCTGGGAACGCAGATGGAAGCACTGGCAAGAGATGCGGAGATGTCAATAACGGCATAGAAATCAGAGCAGTACGCTCTTAGTAATATAAGGAGGATTTTATATCATGGAGTTTCATGTGTACGACAATGCAAGAGCTGCATGCGAGGCAGCAGGAGCGTTGATTATGGCCCAGATTACTCGGAAAGGAGACAGCGTTCTCGGACTGGCGACAGGTTCCACCCCGATTCCTGCATACGAAAAGCTGGTGGGATGGCATAAGGAAGGAATTCTGAGCTTTGAACATGTCCGGACTTTCAATCTGGACGAATATGTGGGCATTGATTATGCGAATCCTCTCAGCTATCATGCGTTTATGGAGGAGCATCTGTTCAGCAAGGTGAATCTGAAGCGGAAAAATATTCATCTGCCCGACGGGCATTCCGCCACGGAGTGCCAGGCTTATGACCGCATGATTTATGAGGCGGGAGGCATTGACCTGCAGCTGCTGGGCATTGGCCGCAATGGTCATATCGGCTTCAATGAACCTGGAAAAGAATTCGTTTACGGTACTCACATTGTGACGCTGGCGGAAAGCACCATTGAGGCAAATGCCCGTTTCTTCAAGAGCCCGGATGAGGTGCCGAGGCAGGCCGTCTCCATGGGCATCGGGACCATCATGTCGGCGCGCTGCGTGGTGCTGGTAGCAACCGGAAAGGAAAAGGCAGACGCGGTATATAACATGATTCATGGCCCGATAACCCCAGAGGTGCCGTGCTCGATCCTTCAGCTGCATCCGTGCTGTGTGGTGCTGACAGATCGGGAAGCCGCGGGACGGATGGAGGCGTGATATGCTGATTGAAAACGGCCGGGTATTTGTGGATGGTGCTTTCCGGGAAGTTTCCGTACGGGTGGAAAACGGCAGAGTCGCAGATGTGGGCCAGCTGTCTCCCCATGGAAATGAAACGGTAAGGGATGCTTCAGGATGCTATGTGCTGCCTGGATTCGTTGATATCCATATTCATGCCTATCAGGGAGCAGACTGCATGCATGGCGAGAAGGCTGTGCGGTCGATGAGCCGCGGCCTGAAAAAAACAGGAGTAGCGGCTTTTGTGCCGACCACCATGAGTGCCACGAAGGAAGAAACCCATGCTGCACTCTGCGGCATTCAGGCGGTGCATGATGCACAGGAAACGGATGGCGCATATGTACTGGGAGCGCACATGGAAGCCCCTTTCCTCAATGTGGAGTATAAGGGGGCACAGCGCGGAGAATGTCTATTGATGCCGAACCTGCAGGATTATGAGGAGATGACGAAAGGCATTTCCTGTGTTAAGCTTATTACGCTTGCACCGGAACTTCCGGGAGCACTGGAACTTATTCCGGAACTGGTCCGAAGGGGAGTTGCAGTCTGCTGCGGCCATACGGCGGCAAAGGCAGAGGAAGTGCATGCAGCGGCAGACGTGGGGCTGTCGCAGATTACCCACCTTTTCAATGCACAGACACCCCTTCAGCACAGGTCGCCGGGTGTGGTAGGGGCCGGCCTTTCCGATGACCGTATTCTTTGTCAGGTCATTGCAGACGGCATTCATCTCCACCCGGATACCCTTCGTATTTCCGCACTTTGCAAGGGTGCATCGGGGATTGCCCTGATTTCGGATTCCATGGAAGCTGCAGGAATGCCGGATGGCCTCTATGAGCTGGGAGGACAGCGTGTTGTCGTTCGGGATGGAGCGGCAAGACTGGAGAATGGAGTGCTGGCGGGTTCCACTTTGGTGCTGCACCGGGCAGTGAAAAATATGATCACACTGGCGGGCATTGCACCGGAGGTTGTTATTCCAATGGCAACCAGCACACCCGCGGATTCAATTCATGAGAGCCGTTTTGGCAGGATTTTCCCCGGTGCCTGCGGGACACTCGTACTAATGGATGAACAATTTAACCTGGCAGATGTAACCTGCTGAAAATGGAGAAAAATCAATGGAAAAATCACAGATTGACCGTATTAACGAGCTGGCAAGGAAAAAGAAGACCGAAGGTCTCACAGAGGAAGAACTGGCCGAGCAGCAGAGTTTGCGCCGCCAGTATATCGACGAAACCAAAGCCAATCTGGAAGCAACGCTTCAACGCGTTCGGGTGGAGCAGGTTGATGGAAGCTATCTTCCGCTGAAAAAGAAACCCAGAATTCTGAATTAAACAGGCACCCGGCAGATTTTGTCTGATCTGCCGGGTGCTTTCTTGTTTTCATTGTTCAATTTTCTTTGCAACGCCGGTGGTGAGGAAAACACTGGAACGCTTTCATTCTTCGGAAAGCTGCAGAACACGGGTCCCGAGGCGCATGGCCCAGGCATGCCCGTTGCGGATAAGAAATTCCACATGGTAGGCAGGGTCAGCTTCCCCGGGAAGATAGGCGAGGAAGCGTGCCCCGGAACAGTAGACAAGCGACATGGTGCGCTGTTTTTTTGCGAGAACCAGGTGGTTATCTTCTATCTGAATGGTGACAGGGGAAGCAAGGCCTTCGTGGTCCATATAGGTGCCAAGAAGCATGGAATCTGCAGAGAAAGGGGCATGGAGGGGATGAAACCATTCATGGGAGGCAGAGAGAGGAAGCCCCATGACCGCATTCATCATGGCATAGAGGAGAGGCGATGCATCCTTGTCACCATGATTGCAGAGAACGGCAAAACCGTATCCTTCATCTTTGAGAAGGCCGCCCATGGTGGAAACGCCGTGGAGTCCTCCCGCATGTTCACAGATAACATGATCATGAAACATGCGTTTTTTAAGCCCCATGCACATGACGGGTACATCCAGAAGAGGATAGGCCTGACCAATCAGCATTTCCACTGCTTTTTCCGGGAGAACCTGCTCTCCGTTCAGCTGACCGCGGGAAGCGAGTACCTGATAGTATCTGGCCACATCCCTGGAACAGGATTTGACCATGGCACATCCCCGGAAAGGCGGGAGACAGCTCCATACATCATCACAGGTGCGCTGCGGACCATCTTCTTCAAAAAGGGAAGTAATATTTCCTCCGGAAAGCGCCCTGGCCGTGTCAATGCCGTTGTCCAGAACGGAACGGGTCATGCCGAGGGGGGTAAAAATATGCTGCTGCATGTAATCTTCAAGCGGAATGCCGGCTGCCGCATCAATCACATAGGAAAGAACGGCATAGCCTTCATTGGAGTAGCTGAATATTTCACCGGGGGCACCGAGAAGGGGATAAGGACAATCGGCAATGTAGGAAATTATTTCCGCAATGGTACTCATGCTGTTTGGGGCAGTTTTGCAGAGGGCTATATTGTCGGGGTCCTCCATACGGCCGGGGGTGTTCATGGCAATGGACCATTCGAGCGGTTCCATGGGTGGGATGCCGGAAGTGTGCGTACCCAGATGCCGAATGGTGCAGGCTTCATCCGGCTGGCCGGGCAGGTGGAAGGAAGGAATATATTTGGAAACCGGATCATCCAGGGAAATCCTGCCCTCGGCAGCCAGAATACAGGCACACAGGGCGGTCATGGACTTGCTCATGGATGCAATGCCGAAGAGCGTTTCTTCGTCAGGCGTGTCTCCGGCAGCATTTCGGATACCGCTGTGAAAAGAAAAAACTGGTCCCTGCGGTCCCATAATGAAAGCGCTGACGCCAGGCAGCTGTTGGGCATCGGTGAGCTTCTGTAGAATTTGAGTCAGGGCAGAGGTGTTCATAGTAGATACCTTCCTTTCAGAAATGTCTGGACATTCGCAGAATGTAGAAAGTATAAACAGGCGGAGGAAGACTGTCAAATAACCGGATCATCTGACCGGAAAGAAACAGGACTTGAAAATAGACAGAAAAACAAGTACACTATCCCGGACAGTAAAATTTCCCTCCGGAAATGAACAGGAGTATTATGAATCAAAAAAAAGCGGGAGTGATCCTTTCCTATATTCAGACGATTCTGTCTACGGTCATCTCCCTGACCTATACCCCCATAATGCTTCGCCTGCTGGGACAGAGCCAGTACGGCACTTATACACTGGTAGACGGATTCATCTCGAATCTGGGACTGCTGAGCTTCGGCCTGGGCAGCGCATACATGCGCTATTATTCAAGGGCAGAAGCCAAGGATGGCAGGAAAGGCGTGGCACGAATCAATGGCATGTTCATGACGATCTTCATCGTTATCGGAATCTTATGCCTTCTGGTAGGAAGCGTGCTGGTGGCCAATGTGCAGAACATCTTTGGCGCAAAACTCACACCGGATGAAATTGAGACGGCGCGGGTACTGATGATCCTGCTTGTCATCAACATGGCAGTTTCCTTTCCCTGCAGTGTCTTTTCTTCATACATTACTGCGGGAGAATGTTTTTTCTTCCAGCGTATGGTTTCGCTCATTCGCACGATGTGCAGTCCGCTGATCATGTTACCGCTGCTGCTAGCCGGGTACGGTTCTGTGTCTGTGGTCGCAGTTACGATTATTCTCAGTATTTTTTCGGATATCTGCAACATTTCCTACAGCTTTCGAAAACTGCATATGCAGTTTTCGTTCGGACATTTTGACTTTGGGCTGCTGAGGGAGATGGCAGGTTTTTCCTTCTTTATCTTCCTGAATATGATCATCGATCAGATCAACTGGACGGTGGATACTACGATTCTGGGGATTATCAGCGGTACGACAGCTACGGCGGTGTACGGAATCGGCTCTCAGATCCACCGGTACTATATGACAATTTCCACATCCATTTCCGGCGTCTTTACGCCACAGATCAACCGTCTGGTGGCCAGAGGAGAAAGCGACAGCAAGCTGACAGAACTGTTTACCCGAATCGGACGCATCCAGTTCATGATGCTTATGCTGGCACTTACCGGATTCATCTTCGTGGGCAAACCCTTTGTCATAGCATGGGGCGGGGAAAACTATGCCGGCGCCTATCCCATTGCACTCATGCTCATGGTGCCGGTTACAGTATCCCTTATTCAGAATCTGGGCATTGAGATTCAGAGAGCAAAAAACAAGCATCAGTTCCGTTCTGTTGTCTATATCTGCATTGCCGTGGCGAATGTTCTGATGAGCATCCCGCTGGGGATGGCCTTTGGAGGGCTGGGCTGCGCCATGGGAACGGCGATTGCCCTGACGTTGGGTAATGGTTTTGTCATGAACTTCTATTATCACCGGCATATTGGACTGGATATGAAGTTTTTCTGGCGGGCTATTCTGCGTATTTTCCCGGCACTCGTTATTCCGGTGTGCTTTGGTATCCTGCTGACCCACTTTCATGTATTTTCAGGATACAGCGGTGTGATCAGCTTTGCGGTACCATACACCCTGGTCTACAGTGCAGCTGTCTATTGCCTGGCTATGAATGAAACGGAAAAGGACTTGCTGCGGCACGCAGTTCGCCGCATACGTAGCAGACTTCATCGTTAAGGAGGATCTTCAGATGAAAAAGTGTGCATTTTGGCTTTGCCTGATTTGTCTGGCAGTCCTGGCACTGCCGGGGCTGGCTGTATCGCTTACTGCGGTGGGACGGGAGACGGAGACAGTGACACGGGAGTGGGAAAGCAATCTCTTTTTTCCACGCATGGAAGAGCTGACGGGGATTACCGTGACCGGCCATGGTGTTTCGGGAGATAAGGACTACCGTAAACTGCTGACAGAGATGATGAACGGCAAGGTTGAATATGATATGCTTTTCAAGTCTGATCTGACCCGTGAGCAGGAAGAAGCGCTGATTGATTCCGGTGCGATTATTGATCTGTCTCCATATCTGGAGAGCATGCCCAACCTGTCAGCACTGCTGTCAGAACATCCTGAATGGAAAGAAAAAATGGCACTGGCGGATGGACGCATTGCTACCCTTCCGATGTTCAATCCTGGGGAACGTCAGGTGTGCGTATGGATTAACAGCAAATGGATGGAGACGCTGGAACTGGGGACTCCGGAAACTATCGGAGAACTGACGGACGTACTGTCAGCATTTGCAAACCGGGACCCCAACGGCAATGGTGCACGGGATGAAAAGGCGGCAGACATCATCGGCGTTTATGAGATGCGCTGGCTTCTTCCATATTTTGGTATTGTTGCGGATGATTACCATCTGGCAAAGGATGAAGAGGGACATCTGGTGTTTGCACCGGAACTCCCGGAATACCGCACATTTGTGGAAACAATGCGGGACTGGGTCGAAAAGGGGATTCTGTCCCTGGATGCCTTTACAGATACACACGTAGCAGAACAGTATACACAGATCAATAACAACAGTACCGACAAGGAAGTGACCATTACCAGCGGCATGTTGGTTTCCCTGACGCCTTTTTCGAAAGTTCAGGTGGCACAGGTTACACAGTATCAGGCTTTGCTGTTGCAGGACCCTTCCGGAAAGGTGCGATGGAGGAATCTTGCCGGAGATGTGTGGCCGGGCTGCTTTGCAGTCACATCAGCATGCCAGGATATTCCGGCTGCACTCGCCTGGGTGGATGCCCTTTATACGGAGGAGGGCATGAAGCTGGCAATTCTTGGCAAGGAAGGAACCGACTATGAATGGCGGGAGGATGGTACCTGGGCTTACATCATAACCGATGAAAGGTCCGTGGAGAATCTCAGGGCAGAAGTAATTCTGTCTACTGGAACCAGCCTGCCCGGACTGTATCCTGCGGAAACCGTAGCAAAGGTGGAAAGTGAGCCGGACCGATGGGTGTTTGCGGAAAGTGAACGGGTGCATCAGTTTGCGGAAAGGGTAACGGAACCGCTGCTGCTTTCATCCCAGAACAGGGAAAAGGCAAACCAGCTTGCGGGTGCCCTTACAGAAGCCGTTGATAAGGGAATTGCCCGATTTGTAACGGGAGAAGTTCCGATCGATGATGAACACTGGAATGCATGGGTTGCAGATTTGCAGGAGCTTGGCAGTCAGGAACTAATCCGGATTTTTGAACAATAGAAGAAGAAAGAAAGCCGCCACCGGCGGCTTTTTTTGATGAAAAGAAGAGAAAAATGATTGAACGATATATAAAATATGCAAAAAAAATTAAAATAATGGCGTAGAAAAGAAAAATACGATAATTTTTTATTTTTCTCTTGCAATTTCACAATAAGTCTCGTATAATGTGCGACGGTAATTAAAATGATTATTCTCCAAGGAGGAACCTTTTATGTCTTATATTGATGAAGTAATGGAACGTGTGATTGCCCAGAATCCTGCGCAGCCGGAATTCCACCAGGCTGTTCGTGAGGTTCTGGATTCTCTTCGCCCGGTTATTGAACGCAATGAGGAAAAGTATAGAAAAGAAGCTTTGCTGGAACGCATGACAACGCCGGAGCGTGCGGTGATTTTCCGTGTACCGTGGGTGGATGACAAGGGCCAGGTTCAGGTCAATAACGGCTATCGTATCCAGTTTAACAGTGCAATCGGCCCCTACAAGGGAGGTCTTCGCCTGCATCCCAGCGTCAACCTGTCCATTATCAAATTCCTGGGCTTTGAGCAGGTCTTTAAAAACTCTCTGACCGGAACGCCTATCGGAGGCGGAAAGGGCGGAAGCGATTTCGATCCCAAGGGTAAGAGCGATAACGAAGTCATGGCATTTTGCCAGAGCTTCATGACCGAGCTGTATCGTCATATTGGTGCAGATGTGGATGTGCCTGCCGGCGATATTGGCACTGGCGCAAGAGAGATCGGCTACCTGTATGGACAGTATAAGCGCATTACAGGAAAATATGAGGGTGTCCTGACCGGAAAAGGCCTGACCTATGGCGGAAGTCTGGCCAGAAAAGAAGCAACAGGTTACGGACTGCTCTATATCACGGATGAGCTTCTCAAGGCAAATGGCATGGAACTTAAGGGAAAAACCGTGGTAGTTTCCGGTGCCGGAAATGTTGCCATCTATGCAGTGGAGAAGGCACAGCAGCTGGGAGCCAAAGTGGTGACGGTTTCTGATTCCACTGGCTGGATCTATGATCCGGAAGGAATTGATGTCGCACTGCTCAAAGATGTAAAGGAAGTCCGCAGGGCCCGTCTGACTGCTTATGCGGAAGCCCGTCCTTCTGCACAGTATCACGAAGGCCGGGGCGTCTTCACTGTAAAATGCGATGTGGCACTGCCTTGTGCAACCCAGAACGAGCTGCGTGAGGAAGATGCCAGGGCACTGGTGGCCAATGGCTGCATTGCTGTCTGCGAAGGCGCGAATATGCCCACAACCCGCACAGCAACGGATTATCTCATTGAGCAGGGTGTGCTCTTCGTTCCCGGCAAGGCTGCCAATGCCGGCGGTGTTGCGACCAGCGCTCTGGAGATGAGCCAGAATTCCATGCGTCTGTCCTGGACATTCGAAGAGGTGGATGCCAAGCTCAGAGACATCATGAAGGGAATTTTTGCCAGCATTGACAGTGCAGCCAAGGAATACGGCATGCCGGGCAATTATGTTGCCGGTGCAAACATTGCCGGCTTCCTGAAGGTTGCCAATGCAATGGAAGCTCAGGGAATTGTCTGATAACCAAAGGAGGACGGGAATCATCCGTTCTCTATTTTAGTAAAGCAGGGGTGACAGAACTTTGGCTCTGTCACCCCTTTCTTGTATGAAAAGCGGGTTCTGCAGGAGGAATCCCGGAAGTCAGAATCATTCGAGCTGGACATGGGGAAGTGTCTGGCGATACGAGGAGAACAGACCAGGCCGACGTCAGCGTGAAAGGGATAGGGTTCAGGTACAGCAAATAACCTGCTTCTGAATGGAATTTATTACGCAGAAGGCCTGGATTCCAGGACATAGCCGGGTGAGGGGAAAAAGAAAGCGCCGTCTGGACGGCGCTGTATGACTGTCGACTGCTGAGAAAATATCTATATCAAGTTACAGGGTATAAACGTAATCGGTTTTTCTTGGTGCAGGCTCACCGGCAGGCTTGGCAGCATATCCGAGAATCAGATTGCCAATACCTTCATAATTGCCTTCGATGCCCAGTTTTTCCAGAATAGCTTTTCCTTCCTCGCTTTCAAACTCTTCCTTGGCGCGATGTATCCAGCAGCTGGCAACTCCCAGGTCAGCGGCTGCATTCATCATGTTTCCAAGCACCAGACTGCCATCGTACATATAGGTTGGAATGTCTTTGTTTGCAAGCACTACCAACAGATCCGGAGCCCCATAGAAAGGATCCATTTCCACGCCCATAATGGCAGCGTTGATCTTCCTGAGGGTATTGCGGGTTTCCTGATCCCGGATGACCAGAATGATGGGAGACTGCTTGCCCATGCCGGTGGCGGCATAGGTACCAGCTTCGATGATAGCCTTCAGTTTTTCTTCTTCAACAGGCTGGGGCTTATAAGCTCGGCAGCTGCGGCGCGTTTTCAGTGTGGTAAGTGTTTCTGACATAAAATGGTCCTCCTTTATTTATCGGTTAAGAATGGAACCTTCTCCGCCACGAACCGGATATTCCTCCAGGTGTGGGAGAAGATGCTTACGGATTGCCTCGACGGCTTCCAGCATATCCTGCTTTTGTTCCGGCAGTCTGCCCTGCATGGGTACAAGATTGGACGGGTGTGATCCGAAATAGTAGGTATCCTTCAGGTCCAAACGGCGGATGAGCCGATCCTGCTCATTCAGCAGCTGACCGATGGTGCATTCCTTGAATGCACCGCTTTGCATGTCCTGATACAGCCTGCATCCCGGCCCGGCATGGAGGCTTCCGATAAACAGCAGATGCGGTTGAACGGCATTGATCAGGTCAGCGGTGGCATCGGCGTTTTCTTTCCAGAGTTCGGCACCACCGCAGCCAAGGATGGCGTTGAAGCTGTATTCCATGCCAGCCTGAGTCAGGCGTAGCAGCTGTTCCTGTGCTTCTGCAGCAGTATGGCCCTTATTCATATACTTGAGAGCAGGGTCAAGGCCGCTTTCCACTCCGATGTCCAGATCGTTGATGCCAGCAGACCGTAACCGCTGGAGCTCCTCATCCGTCTTGGTTCTGATGTTCTGGATGGAAGCGTACATGGCGATGGTTTCCACTCTGGGAAGATTCCGATGAATGGCATCGGCGATACTCATCAGCCGGTCCGACGAGAGCACGAAAGCGTCACCATGCTCCAGAAAGACTCGCCTGACATTCGGATAATAATGGGCGGCTTCTTTAATATCGGCCTCCACCTGGTCCATCGGGCAGACTTTAAACTGCACGCCAGGATACATTGAGCAGAAGGTGCATTTGTTATGACTGCATCCAAGTGTTACCTGCAGCAGCAATGAGTTGGCCTCATAGGGCGGTCTGTATACGATTCCGGTCATGTTCATTTTTTTTATTTCTCCTGCATGTGCGCGATATATTCGTTTCCCCAGGCTTCCATTGCAGCAACAACAGGATGAAATTTTCGTCCTATTTCTGTAAGAGAATATTCGACTCTCGGTGGAATCGCTTCATACTGAACCCGCCTGATCAGTCCGTATTCCTCCAGGGACTTCAGCTGAACCGACAATGTTGCATGGGTCATTTTCGGCATTTTCCGGAGGAGTTCATTGAAGCGGAGGGGACCTTCTTCCAGATAAAGCAGGATCAGCACCGCCCATTTTCCGGAGATCAGACTTTGGGCTGTGGCATAAGGACATTTACCGAACCGATCCGCCAGGGTAGTTTGATTATCCATTACACATCAAACTCTTCCTTCAAATCCATCATGCCACGGATTTCGGCGTGACCGTTCTTGAGACAGAACAGACCCATTTCCCAGCCGTTCTGATCGTACAGGGACATAATCTGCGGAATTGCGCTGCGTACTTTTTCAAGCAGAGCGGCATCCTTGACGATCTTTGCCTGTCCGTCATAACGAAGGAATTCTCCGCCATTCACGGCCAGAACTTCGACTCTGGGATTCGCCGTAAGCTGCTTGAACACATTTTTGAAGGTTCCGCAGCCAAAGTACAGGGTATCATCGACCAGCATCTGAAAGCCAAACGGCCGCCCTTTGGGCTGGTCTCCATCAGTCGTAAGAAAATAGAAAGTCTGAGCTTTGTTCAGAAAGTCATGTACTTTTTCAGCATTGGTCATGATTATCATCCTCCTTGATAGTCGGTCATTTTATTGAACCGGTTTAATTGTAAGACCGATATGAGGAAAGCACAAGTACGATTTTTTATGATACCTGGTATCTTTTGTGATACTGACAGAACAGTACCCCAGTATATCGCGATGATTATCCCTAATTTACAGCAAAGGACGGAATCAGCTGCGGGAAAGGGTATAATTCCGGGAAGACGAAGTGCAAGAGAAAAATGGCACGCCAGCCCGGATACATTTTCATCAACCACAATCAATGTATGTTATCAGCGGTGATAACACGTACGATGGTGGCGGCTCTGAAGCAGGAACAGTAAGAAATTCGGACAAGATAACATAAGATAACATATTTGATTTTTATTCTTGACAAGAGCATGGAACCACTATATAATCCCCCCCGTCGCAGATAAGGAATGAGAGGAGTCATTCCGGGTAAATGACAGACCCCCTCCGCCATGAGCAGCCGTGTCCATACAATACACGGCCGTGCGCAATGAGCAAAGGCCGAACGGACAGCCGGGGTCGAATGCCGATGCGGGGTATAAACTCGCATGCAGCTTTCGCTGTATTTTATTGATTGAGTTAAAAGCTCAGTTTCACCGTGCATGAGCACACATCCGGGTGAGATGATCAATAAGAGTAGTAAAAGTAAGTCCTTTACTGTATAGACTCTGATCCTTATCTCAAAATCTGTTTCACAGATACCAACTGCGTATCTTTTGAAAGAGCGGGGTGATGCATGTGCATCACCCCTTTATTATTTACCCATCCAGCCTGCGACAATATTGAACTGGAGGTAAAAATCCATGAAAAAACTCATTGTTCTGGTTCTTGCCCTGCTGGCAGGTATGAATGCCGTAGCCTGCGCAGAGAACGCCGCATCTGGTGACGCAGTCTCCTTTGCCCGTACCGTGACCCAGACTATCGCCGATATGGGCGACAACCCGGACGTTGGCAATCGTTCCTGCGGCTCTCCTGCAGAAAAGCAGGCTGCTGAATTTATCGAGCAGACCATGAAGGACATTGGACTTCAAAATGTGACGGTTGATCCCTTTACCGCGGACAACTGGACCTTCAACCGTGCCCGCGTATATTACACGGACGCCGAAGGTGTGCAGCAGTTCTTCCCGTTGGGCGGCTTTGCCACAAATATGACCTGTGACATGCAGGAGGTCTCCGTAGTCTATGTGGGCAGGGGTACTGCTGAAGATTATGAGGGGCTTGACGTAGAGGGCAAGGTCGTTCTGTTCGACATCGATCAGGCCGAAGACTGGTGGGTGGAAATCCCGGCCTATGAAGCCTACGTTCACGGTGCTCTGTGTTCCCTGGTGTGCAATGTGTCCGGCTATGCCTACTATGATGCGGACACCATTGGGTCCCAGGACTACTGCGGACCGGACAATGTTCCGGCATTCTCTCTCAGCCAGAACAGTGCAGCCATCCTTCGCCGGCTTGCAGAGGAAAATGGCGGTGAAGCAAAGGTAATCCTGGACGTGGACAGTGTGGTAACTCACAATGGACAGAGCCAGAACGTCTGGGGAGAGATTCCCGGCAAGACAAACGAGGTTATCTTCTTCTTCGCCCATTATGATGGATATTATCACTCTTTCTTTGACGACGCTTCCGGCGTTGGTACCATGCTTGCTGTTGCCCGTGAGCTGGTCAACAGCGGCTACACCCCCGATAAGACCATCCGTTTCATTGCCCACGGTGCAGAAGAGTGGGGCCATGCCGACACGGAATATGACTGGTCTGCCGGAGCTTTCGCCGAAATCACTCAGACCCATCCCGAGTGGGCAGAAAAAGGATTTGTGGTATTGAATATCGACGGTATATATCCTGTACAGGGCCACACCGCCTTTGCGGCAGCTGCAACCTATGAGGTTGAGGACTTTGCCGCCCTGATTGGCAGTCCCATTTATGCAGACGGCGTATACGGCTTCGAAGCAAAGTCGCCTACTACATGCTGGACGGAAGACTTCGGATATGTACGCGCCGGCGTTCCTGCCATCGTTGCATCTCATGCCGAGCCGGAATCGATTTATCATGGCCCTGCCTACCACTCCAGCATGGACAACGTGGTCCTTGGTGTGGACGAAACTGCATGGGCAAAGAGCATTGAGCTGTTCAAACAGTACGCGCTGAGCCTGGATGCACTGGCAGCGCGGCCGATGAACTTCTCGAACCGCTTCCGGGTAATGGCTGAGACCTATGAAGGCCGTGCTGATATTGAAGGTTTCCTGCAGGCAGCTGGTGTCCTTGACAGCAGAATTGCCACTCTGAATGAGAATTATGCTTCCGCCCTGGAAAAGAATGACACAGACGCGGCTGCTGCACTGCGGGCTGAAGGCCTGGCGCTGGATGCAGCAACCCAGCCGATCTTCAAGGACATCGTTGCGGCAACCACCGCCTTTGACTGGGAAGATAACACTGTATTTCCCTTTGAACAGACGAATGTCAATATCGAGGCACTGGGGGCTGCTATTGATGCGCTCCGTGAGGGCGATGTGACCACTGCACTGGACGATTGTCTGACCGCCGTGGATTACAACTGGTATGCCTACAGCTTCAGCCAGGAGACTTATGAATACATGCTGGATAAGATGTTCAATAAGGCAGTGGGAACCTGGGGCGAGGGCATGATCCGCTTTGATGGTGAAAACCTGTGGGCACTTATGCATGGCCTCATGGAAAAAGGTGAAGGCGCTGATTATTCTGAGGAGATTGCTGAACTGGAAGCTGCACTGGCAAGACAGCAGAACAATCTGGCTGCGCTGGATGACCAGATGGTCAGCGATGTTGCAGGACTTACGGAACGCATCCGCTCCGTTGTGGAAGAATAACCTTTCTTCAAAGGGAGACTGTGGAATGAGGCATTTCGTTTCCTGATTTTCTCATAACCTGATGAACCGCCTGAAATTCCTTGCTAAGAAGGATTTCAGGCGGTTCTTGATAATTGCAGATTTTCCGGAACTCCTGCCGGAGAAAATGACAGAAGAACTTCTTAAATAACAGATGAATACCGAAAAGGCCGGCTTTTTCTCTTCATTCCTCGAGAAAAAAACCGGCCTTAAATCATAGCTTTCACAGTTATTTCCGGGAAAAAGAGAGGGAAGGAACGGAATTCCCGTTCGAGGAAGAACTGACAATGGGGAAGATGAAAGACGATACCTGGAACAGCGTTCAAGCCATGAAAACAGTACTTTTTCATTTCGGGCCTTTTTTGCGGATGCTGCGAAGCTTTAATTCCATAGGTAATGTGAACCTTGCTGTGTCTTATCTGTCTGTCTTCTGAAGATTACGGATCAGGATGTAACGGTCAAGACCACCATATTTGATGGTTCGGGAGGCAATACGGTAGCCGGTTTTCTCAACGGAATGAAGACTTGCCGGATTATTCGGAGAGACGGTACATAGGAGGATATGGAAGCGGGAGGTATCGATATGCTTTTCGGCATGATCCAGAAGACGCTGCTCCAGATGATGGCCTCTGTGTTCAGGGGCCACCACACAGGTGTCCATATGCAGAACATGAGGCAGGTCTTCCGGAGGAAGGGAAATATCAAGCCCCAGGTTTTCCTCAGGGGTCGGAATAACGACGATAAGAAGCCCGGCCAGTTCCCCGCTGCTTGTGGCTGCCACGTAGGATGTTCTGTAGTGTTCTTCGATAAAATGGGGGAGCCCTTCATCCACAAAAAAGATGCTGGGATCCGGGAGCAGGCTCTGGACGCGAAGAATCAGGGATACCATGGAGGGAACGTCCTGAGCACATGCGGAACGTATCTGGTACATGCAGGCCTCCTAAAAAACCAGCCCGGAGGGCTGGTGCAGTATTAATAGTTTTCAGCGTTGACTTCAAAATAGGACTGGGGATGATTGCAGACCGGGCAGCGTTCCGGAGCTTCCGTGCCGACGACAATGTGTCCGCAGTTGCGGCATTCCCAGATTTTAACTTCGCTCTTTTTGAAGACTTCCTGCATTTCCACATTATGGAGCAGTGCACGGTAACGTTCTTCATGATGCTTTTCAATAGCACCGACCATACGGAACTTGGCTGCCAGGTCAGTGAACCCTTCTGCCTCGGCAGTTTTGGCAAAATCCTCGTACATGTCGGTCCATTCATAGTTTTCGCCGTCAGCGGCTGCAGCCAGGTTCTCGGCAGTTGTGCCGATGCCGCCCAGCTCCTTGAACCACATCTTGGCATGTTCTTTCTCATTGTCCGCAGTCTTCAGGAAAAGTGCAGAGATCTGTTCAAAGCCCTCTTTCTTTGCCTTGGAAGCGAAATAGGTATATTTGTTTCGGGCCTGGGATTCGCCGGCAAAGGCCGCCTGCAGGTTTTTCTCGGTTTGGGTACCGGTATAGGGATTGGACATGATGTTGATCCTCCTTTTGATGTGTAAAGGCATTATACCTTTTTCCGGAGATTCGTCAAGGGGGCGAAACACCGGAAAAATCGGGAATCCATGGGAAAAGAAAACACGCCGGAAAGAACCGGCGTGTAAGAAGTAAAATCAGGCAGCTTTCTTCTTCTTTTTGAGAAGCATGAAGATCGCCAGGGCTTCGAGAACCACGACGCCAGCGCCGACGCCGATATCCACATTGCGGAACAGTGTGACCATCTTGTCTTCGGTCTTGCTGTCGCTGACATTGGTGTAGTAGCCGGAATTGCCGATGGTATAAAGGATGTTCTTGGATGCACGGCGCATTGCCTGGGTGGCAGTTGCGCTGTTATCGGTGAACTGGTTCGAAGCAGCCATTGCAAAACCAAGCATCAGGTCGCCGCCATTGCGGACGATGTTGTCGGAGATCATGTAGCCGTAAGAACCGTCATAGTCGGTTTCCACCATGCCCACAAATCCCCATTCGTTGCGCAGAACGGATTCGAGCAGGTTGCTGTTGACGCAGCAGGGCTTGGTGCCGATGAAGTTGAAGGCACTCATTGCTGCCATCTGCGGATACTGGTAATTCTTGACGGCCATTTCAAACGGCTTCAGATAGATTTCACGGATGGCCTGCTCATCCGCAAAGGTGAGGAGGAAGCTGCAGCGTCCGCCTTCCTGGTCATTCAGAGCAAAGTGCTTGATGTAGGGATAGAGCCCCTTGGAAGCACCGCCATTAACCTCGGCAGCAGCCATCTTTCCGGCCAGCACACCGTCTTCAGAGTAGTACTCGAAATTCCGGCCTGCGAAAGCGTTGCGGTGAGTATTCATGGCAGGACCATACCAACCATAGTTGTTGGCTTCCTTGTATTCCTGACCCATACATACGGCCATCTCATAAATGAGATTGGTATTCCAGGTCTGAGCCATCAGGACCTCGGCAGGATAAGCCGTGCCGTAAGCACCGGTGACAAAGTTGGAAAGTCCTGCAGGACCGTCGCAGTCGGAAGTGGCAATCTTTCCGACGGATTCGATGGCTGCAGTGCGCCAGCCGCCATTGTTGATCAGGGTTGCCATGTCTTCGAAGCTGAGCTGGTCAAGCAGCTTCTCCCAGTTGGCATCATCATAGGGCTTGCCGGTCAGGTCAGCAAGCTTCAGATTGTTCTTTGCTCCCAGCGTGGGCATGGTATCGCTGGCGTTGTCATAGAGGGTGGGATCATAAAGACCGAAGATAATCTTTTCAAGTTCTGCACGAACAGCAGCTTCCATTTCGTAAGCGCTGGCAGCAGGGGCAGCAGTAGCGGTCTCATAGTTGGCGAATCCGTCTGCACGGGAGAGCTGCTCAAAGTTGCCGCGGGAATATTCTTCAAACTGGTTGGTAGCAGCAGTCTTGTCAGAGCTCCGGCCGGAAGCGTAGTCGATGTCACTGCCGACGTTGAAGCTTTCAGAGGCAAGAACCGTATGGCTGTCAGAACGGAGGGAGATCACATAGTCACCGGCCTCGAGGATATAACCGCCGCCGGCAACCTTGATGCCGGTGCTGTCATAGGAAGCCATATCTTCGGCATTGATGCTGAAAGAGATGGTCTCGGAGGCGCCTGCATCGAGGAGAGAGGTCTTGGCAAAATCGATCAGGTTGACGCTTGCCTTTTCAATGCCGCCGTTGGTATAAGGCGGTGTGAAGTATACTTCAACCACATCCTTGCCGGCCACGGAACCGGTATTGGTGACGGTGACATCAAAGGTGACCTTGGAACCGTCAAAGGCGAAGTTCTTGAGTTCCTGAGTGAATGTGGTGTAGCTGAGGCCGTAGCCGAAGGGATACTGGACCTCATCTTCAAAGTTGATAAGTCCTTCTTCTGCGGCAGTCTCATAGAAGCGGTAGCCGACATAGATGCCTTCTACATAGTTGACGAAGGACAGTCCGCCTTCTGCAGCACTGTCGTTGGCAACGATGGTGTTCTTGAGGTCTTCCACATTGGTGTAGGAGAAGTTGCCGAAGTTGTTCCAGGTGGGCGTACGGGTCAGATCCTTGACAAAGGTATCCACCGTACGTCCGGAGGGATTGACTTTGCCGGCAATGATTTCGCCGAGTGCATTGAGACCGGTATTGCCGGCGCCGGGAGCCAGAATGACAGCACCGATCTGGCTGTAGTTGTCTACCCAGGACAGTTCCATGGCGTTGTTGGCGTTGATGACCACGATGACCTTGTCGAATTCGGAGCAGACCTTTTCGACCATCTTTTCTTCGGTCACGGAGAGCTCAAGATAATGTTCGCCGGGCTCGAAGTCGTCATAATCGCCATTGTTCTGGTAGGTACCGTTGTAGTATCCGTACTTGTCGGGGGCAACGGAAACCTTGGAGGCCACATTGTAGGTGCCATGGATGACGGCATTCATGTCGGTGGGCAGATCTGCACCTTCACCGCCGCTGCGGGAGATGACGATCACGGCGACGTCGGAGAAGGACTTGGCGTTGCTCATAACTTCATCCGTGTATACATCCACGGTAGGTTCGGGCAGCGTCCAGTCCTGAGAATACATAGCTACGGAAGGACGGTCAGCACGATAATCCTTGTAGATTTTGGTCAGACTTTCATTGGTGGAGAAGCCTGCTGACGAAAGAGAGGAAAGGATGCCTGCTGCACTGGAGCCGTCCGAAGAACCGGAACCGGTTCCACCAAGGATAGGATTGGTGGATCCCCAGCCGAAGACGTTCAGTTTGGAAACATTGGAAAGAGGGAGAAGTCCGTTGTTTTTCACGAGCACAAGGCCTTCTTCGCCGACTTTCTGGATGACATCCTTGCTGGCTGCAATGGTTTCATCCGTCAGTTTGATCTCGGATCCGTTCAGGATTGCGGAGATGTTGGACTTGAGCGGCCCGAAGCAGAGCATATTGACGATGACGGCAATAGCGCAAAGAGCGGCTGCCACTGCGGTCAGCCTGACAAAAGCTTTCTTGCCTTTCTTGACACGACGGGCGGCAATCAGGGCAACGATCAGCAGGACCAGTACGATCAGAATGGCGTACACATAGCCCATGCAAGAGGAGAGATAAGAGGCAAAGTCTGCTTCACTGACGCCCATATTGTAGAATATCGGGCCCAGCAAGCTGGTAAGGATGGATTGCATAGCGTTCCTCCAGA
The DNA here is from genome assembly GCA_947167215.1 of uncultured Clostridia bacterium. Classification (GTDB taxonomy): domain Bacteria; phylum Bacillota; class Clostridia; order Christensenellales; family Aristaeellaceae; genus Ventricola. Next base: position 32,303 of record CAMVHE010000009.1, on the reverse strand, counting down.
CGAAATATTTATATTACGGGAATCTCCCCGAAATATACCGATGCACAGAATGGAAAGCAACGGATATTTTAAACAAAATAGACAGAATTGTAAATAGAAAAGTGCAATTCTGAACCATCAGAAACTGATGGGAGCATGCTATAAAAGCTCTGATCATATCCGCTTTGTATGAAATAAAAGAACATAAGGTATAAAATCTGGAATGATAAGCAGGAAAAGAAAAATGGAAAAAATGTCTTTAAAAGCCGGATGGAGTACACACATTCTGCAGGAAAAGGATACTTTCTGAAATCCGTAGCCACAAAACAGGATGGAAAACGGAATTCAGGAACGGTGGGGAACAACACAGAACAGAAGCAGAAGAATGACAGCTGCAAGAACAGGCAGAGAGGGGGTGGAATGAAGGGAAAAGAGGCAGAAGCCGTTATAAACTCCATGAAAGAGCATGCAGGAGACCAGGGAACGGGTTTCCTGCAGAAGACGGCAGAAAAGAAGACCAAAGAGGAAGGCCAGAAGGGCCTGACAGAGAACTGGAAGAGGGGGCTGAGAGAAAAGGTTCATCAGATGACAGACGGCGAAGATCAGGGAGGAAACAGATGGTGCCTGACGGGGAGGAAGCGAGGAGAACAGGATTCCGCGGAATATAGCTTCTTCAAGGACACCGGCGCAGAACATATGGAGAACGGGCAGCAGGGAGGCTGTTGTAAGGCCGTCCCAGAGTGGGGAAGTCAGAAGGAGAAGGGAAACAAGGAGGAACCGGCGGGAAGGGGGGACAGGACGGCGGAGGAAGGGACGCAGATGCTGCAACAGCAAAAACAGGAAGACAGAATGGAAGAGGAAGAGCAGAATATCCGGACAGGGAAAAAGGCGGGCGGCAGGAGAAAGGAGCAGATAGAGAATGATGAGGAAAAAAGGCAAGGGACACCCCTCCTTTATGAAGCAAAAAGGGAGAAGAAGGCTTCTGCCCCGGGAGAAAGGGGACGATCGGTTCTGCGGACGAGACAGATCTGGCTGATCAGGTTTTCTGTAGCAATGGGAGCATAAGAAAGATCGGTGACGACGTCACATATGGAAGCAGGAACAAGGGCTAGCCCGATTCCGGTCATTGCCCATTGAAGGCTGGTGCGGGCGTCGTCATTGATGCAGAGAATGGAGGGCGTCAGTTTTTCCCGGGCGAAACATTCCCGCAGAATTTTTTCCCAGCGGCGGTAGATGATAAGCGGTTTTTCTGCAAGAAAAGAAAGTGTCAGCGGAGAGACTGGAAGCATTTCCTTCCTGCCTGCAGCTACCATGGGGTCGCTGCGAAGCGGAACAATCTGAAGACCGCGTTCAAGGAATGGAGTGCGGATTACGGCGAGCTCAATCTTCTGCCTGTCGAGGGCGGTCAGCAGGGCATAGGTGTTGTCGTCGTAAATATGAAAAGCAACCTCCGGGTGCAAAGAATGAAATCTGCGAACACCATCCATGAATTCGGGGCAGGTTCCGGATGAGATGACACCAAGATGCAGCGACTGCTGCGTGCCTGCTCGGAAGGACTGCATATCCATTTCGGCACTCTCCGTCATCTCCAGGATGCGGGCGGCATGAGCATAAAGAAGGGAACCTGCTTCGGTCAGACGTATCTGTCTGGCACCTCGCTCGAAGAGGCGGCTGCCGGTTTCGGCCTCCAGATTGCGAATCTGCAGGGACAGGGGAGGCTGAGACAGATGAAGGCGCCTGGCCGCGCCGGAGATGGTTCCTTCTTCGACCACCGTGACAAAGTAACGCAATTGATCCAGGGTCATAAAAACCTCACTCTATATAAAAATAATATAGAAGTACATAAAACATATATACATCGTATGTTTGTTCAGGGTGTATTATAAGCATTGTCTGAAAACGAAGCAAGACGGAGGATTATTGATTTTGAAAAGACTGCTGAAATTTCTGAAGACCTATCGGATGGAAAGCATTCTGGCGCCAAGCTTCAAGATGCTGGAGGCTTTCATGGATCTGCTGGTTCCCCTGGTGGTTGCTGCAATCATCAATCGCGGAATCCGGGAACAGAATGGCGGAGTGATTACAGGAAGCTTTGCTCTGCTTGTTCTGCTGGCGGTACTGGGCATGGCTTTTTCCTTTACTGCCCAGTGGTTTGCTGCAAAAGCAAGTGTGGGCTTTGCCACAGACCTGCGGCAGGCGCTGTTTGATCATATTCAGAGCCTTACGTATACAGAGCTGGATACCCTTGGAACGGATACACTGATTACCCGGATGACCAGCGATGTGAATCAGGTTCAGAACGGAATCAACCTGGCACTGCGTCTGCTTCTTCGCAGCCCTTTCATTGTCTTTGGGGCCATGATTATGGCTTTTACCATTGATGCAAAACTGGCATTGATTTTTGCAGTGGCCATCCCGGTGCTGGCAGTTGTGGTCTTTGGCATCATGCTGGCAAGCATTCCGATGTATGCCAAAGCGCAGGCGATGCTGGACCGCCTTTTGGGCATCACCCGGGAGAATCTGACCGGAGTGCGCGTTATCCGGGCTTTTTGCAATGAAGACCGGGAAGTGGAAGAGTTTGATGCCCGGAACGCAGCACTGACCCGTATGAATGAAAAGGTTGGAAAGCTCTCGGCGCTTATGAATCCTGCCACCTATCTGCTGATCAATCTGGCCACCATTTTTCTGATTCGCCAGGGAGCAATCCATGTGAATCTCGGATCCCTGCAGCAGGGAGACGTTGTTGCACTGTATAACTACATGGCCCAGATTATTGTTGAACTGATCAAACTGGCAAGTCTGATCATTACCATCAACAAATCCCTTGCATGCGCAGACCGGATTGCAGGAATGATGGATGTCGTACCGGGAATGCAGTATGGAAAGCAGAAGCTGGAATGCTTGGGGGAGGAGGCTGTTCAGTTTGATCATGTTTCCTTTTCCTATGCCGGCTCGGGGGATGCAGCGATTTCGGATATTGACTTTACCGTACGCAAAGGCATGACGGTGGGAATCATCGGGGGCACGGGCTGCGGCAAGTCTACGCTGGTGAATCTCATTCCCCGCCTTTATGATGCTACGGAGGGAACTGTCCGGATAGCGGGCAGAGACGTCCGGGAATATGCAGAAGGCGCCCTGATTTCCCATATCGGTATGGTGCCCCAGAAAGCGGTGCTGTTTGAGGGAACCATTCGGGATAACCTGAGATGGGGAAATGAAAACGCTACGGATACGGAGATCATGGAAGCCGTTGAGAATGCCCAGGCGGCCGAAGTTGTTGCCGGTAAGGAAGGCGGACTGGATGCCATGATTGAACAGAATGGACGCAATCTGTCCGGAGGACAGCGGCAGCGTCTGTCTATCGCCAGAGCACTGGTCAAAAAGCCGGAGATTCTTATTCTGGATGACTCTGCCAGCGCGCTGGATTTTGCCACGGACCTGCGGCTGCGGAGAGCGCTTCATGCCATGGAGGGAAGTACCACGGTCTTTATCGTTTCCCAGAGAACCTCCAGCGTTCGGAATGCCGACATGATCCTGGTCCTGGACGACGGGCAGCTGGTGGGCCGGGGAACCCATGAGGAGCTCATGGCCGGCTGTGAAACCTATCAGGAGATATATTACTCTCAGTTTCCGGATGAGCGGCCTGGAAGGAAGGGGGCGGAACAATGAACAGGCAGAAGAGTGCTTCCAGCATGGAAACCATGAAAAAGGTACTGCAGGTGATCGGCAGATACCGGGTGATGCTGGCAGCGAGTGTGGTGATTGCCGCGGTTACAGTGATTCTGCAGCTGTATGTGCCGATTCTCTTCGGTAATGCCATTGACGGGATTGTGGCCGGAGGGGAAGTGGATTTTGCCCTGGTCGGAAAGACGCTGCTGCAGATACTGATTCTCATCATCGGGGCCTCGGCACTGACTTTCCTCATGAATATTATCAATAACCGCCTGACCTATCAGACTATTCAGGATATTCGTTCCAGGGCCATCCGGCAGATTCAGGTACTGCCCCTGTCTTATCTGGATGCGCACAGTACCGGGGATGTGGTACAGCGGGTTATCGCGGACACGGATCAGCTGGCAGACGGGTTGCTGCTGGGTTTTACGCAGCTTTTTTCCGGAGTAGTCACAATTGTGGTGACGCTGGGCTTCATGCTGAGCAAGAATGTCCTTATTACACTCATGGTACTGCTGCTGACCCCCGTCAGTTTTCTGGTTGCTCGCTTTATAGCGACCCGTTCCTACAGCATGTTTCAGAAGCAGACGGAAACCAGGGGAAAACAGACTGCACTGATCAACGAGATGATCGGTAATGAAAAAATCGTGAAAGCATTCGGACAGGAAGAAAAAGTTAGTGCCCGTTTTCGTGCGATCAATGAAAAGCTGAGGGAGTATTCGCAGGGCGCCGTCTTCTTCAGTTCCCTGACCAATCCTGCAACCAGGGCAGTAAATAACGTGATTTATGCGCTGGTAGCGCTGATCGGAGCGAAAATGATTCTGGGAGGACACCTCAGTGTCGGCGGGCTTACGGTCCTCCTGTCCTATGCCAATCAGTATATGAAACCCTTTAACGAAATCAGTTCCGTGGTGACGGAACTGCAGAACGCGATGGCATGCGCTGCAAGGGTTTTTGAACTGATTGAGGAAACACCGGAAGTGCAGGAAGAGCCGGAAGACCTGTCGGACGGGGAAGGAAGCATTGCCATTCGCGATGTGGCTTTCTCGTATGTACCGGAAAGGAAGCTCATTGAGAATTTCAATTTCACAGCACCTCCGGGCAGCACCACGGCAATTGTAGGCCCTACCGGCTGCGGAAAAACGACGCTTATCAATTTGCTTATGCGATTCTATGACGTCAATCGCGGCATGATCTGTGTGGATGAACAGGATATCCGCACTGTGAGGAGGCATTCCCTCCGCCGGCACTACGGCATGGTGCTTCAGGAGACATGGCTGCGGGAAGGAACGGTTCGGGAGAATATCGCTTTCGGAAAACCGGATGCCACCGATGAGGAAATCATCCGGGCAGCAAAGGAAGCCCACAGCTGGGAGTTTATCCGGAGAATGCCTGAAAAACTGGATACGGTGCTTCATGAAGACAGTCTCAGCCAGGGACAGAAACAGCTTCTGTGCATTACAAGAGTCATGCTTTGCCTTCCGCCCATGCTGATTCTGGATGAAGCCACTTCCAGCATTGATACGCGCACGGAAGTGCAGATTCAGGAGGCTTTCAGCAAGCTGATGCACGGAAGAACATCCTTTATTGTGGCACACCGGCTTTCCACCATCCATCATGCGGACCAGATTCTGGTGATGAAGGACGGAAAAATTCTTGAACAGGGAAATCATGATACCCTTATGGCGGAAAATGGATTCTATACATCCCTTTACAATGCCCAGTTTGCAGGCGTAGAGGCATAAGAAAACAGGCTTCCGGATCACAGCTCAGTGATCAGCGGAAGCCTGTTTTTTAGTTGGATTTACTTGAGCATGGAAGGTTCCCAGCTCTCATGGGGCTGAAGACCGAGAAGCTCTACGACAGTGGCAGCTACATTAGCAAGACCAAATTCGGGGTTATCCTTCATTTCATGGCGGGCATCCTTATCATAAATGATGAAGGGAACCGGATTGAGGCTGTGGGCAGTGCGGACTTTCACATTGCCTTTCTTGTCCTTTTCCAGCATCTGGTCGGAGTTGCCGTGGTCAGCGGTGATCATCAGGATAGTGCCTTCCTCATCGCAGACCTTGCGGAGACGCTCCAGACAGAGATCCACGGATTCGACGGCAATTTCCGTTGCCAGCAGATTTCCGGTGTGGCCGACCATATCGCCATTTGGATAATTGCAGCGGATAAATCCGTATTCATGGCTGCGGATGGCGTCAATCATGAGGTCTGTGATCTCGGTGGCCTTCATCCAGGGAGCCTCATCAAAGCTGCGCACATCAGAGTCAACCTCCTGCCAGACTTCGAGATCCTCGGAAAACTTCTCGCTGCGGTTGCCGTTCCAGAAATACGTCACATGGCCATATTTCTGGGTTTCGGAACAGGCATATTCCTTAATGCCGGCATTGACCAGAAGCTCCGTCAGGGTATTGCGGATTTCCGGAGGATTGACCAGATAGGTGTGCGGGATTGCCAGGTCTCCGTCATACTGGAGCATTCCGGCATATTTGACTGCAGGTACGCGGCCGCGGTCAAATTTGTCAAAGGAGTCATCGCCGTCAAAGGCCATGGAGATTTCAAGCGCACGGTCACCGCGGAAATTGAAGAGGATGACGCTGTCGCCGTCTTCGATGGTGCCGACGGGCTTACCGCCTTCAGCGATTACGAAGGCAGGCAGGTCCTGGTCAATGGCACCGGTTTCGGCACGCAGGGTTTCAATGGCTTCATGGGCAGAAGCAAACTGACGGCCTTCGCCATGTACATGGGTATCCCAGCCCAGTTTAACCATGGGCCAGTTGGCCTGATAGCGGTCCATGGTGATTACCATACGTCCGCCGCCGGAAGCAATGCGCCCGTCGAAGGAAGCGTCATTCAGGGAAGCAAGAGCATCTTCCAGCTGATCCACATAGGTGAGGGCGGAGGTGGCAGGCACATCACGGCCGTCCAGCAGGATGTGTACGCGGACACGGGAGACACCCTCTGCCTTGGCTTCTTTCAGCATGGCGATCAGGTGGCGGATGTTGGAATGGACATTGCCGTCAGAGAGCAGTCCGAGAAAGTGGAGTGCGCCGCCGGTGGCCTTGACGTTTGCAGTCAGTTCCTTCCAGGCAGGCGAATCATAAATCTTGCCGCTTTCGATGGATTCGTTGACGAGCTTGGCGCCCTGTGAATAGACCTGGCCGCAGCCGAGGGCATTGTGTCCCACTTCGCTGTTTCCCATATCGTCGTCGGAAGGCATGCCGACAGCAGTGCCGTGGGCGCGGATGGTACGGAAGGGAGAGGTCTTTTTGAGCTCATCCAGGGTGGGGGTAGTTGCCTTGGCAACCATATTTCCGAGCATTTCGGGTGTTTCACCGACGCCGTCCATTACGACAAGAACAACCGGTTTATTCATTAAGTGTAATCCTCCTTCGGGAACAAAAACCCGGGTTGATGTGAATTTTTTAACAGGCAAAGAATACAGCCAATTGCGGGGATTGTCAAGATGGACGTCAGAAAAGAATCCAATACTTGCATTTCCGGACAGGAGCGATTACAATCAAGACACGGCAGGAAAACTGCCGGGAAAGGAACGGATATGGGACTGACAATCACGCGCAATATTCCCATGATTACTGCCTTCCTGCAGGGGCTGCTCAGCTTTTTCTCCCCGTGTGTGCTGCCACTACTGCCGGTGTATCTTGGCTATCTGGCAGGCGGAGGCAGGCGGATCGGCAGGGACGGGGAAGGAGAATGGCCGCGTCTCATTGTAATTCGCAACACCTTCTTTTTTATAATGGGCATCAGCGCGGCACTGATGCTTCTTGCCATGGCGTTTTCGGCGCTTGGCACGTTTCTCCGCACTTATCAGCGCACGATCAACCTACTTTGCGGACTGGTCGTCATCGCTTTCGGCATTCTGCAGTTTGGAGCCTTTGGCATGTTGCCCTTTGGCGGCAGGGAATGGAGGCTTCCTCTGCGGCTGGACAGACTCAGCATGAATCCATTGACGGCACTGGTCATGGGATTCTGCTTTTCCTTTTCCTGGACGCCCTGTATCGGGCCAACACTGACGGGCATCCTGATGATGGTTACCGCATCTGCAACAAAATGGAGGGGGATTCTTCTTATGGCTGTTTACATTCTGGGATTTGTACTGCCCTTTATGGCTGTCGGCCTTTTTACCGGGACCGTCCTGTCTTTCCTGAAGCGGCATCGCAGCGTGGTCCGCTATACTGCACGCATCTCCGGAATACTGATGATCCTGATGGGGGTCATGATCATGACCGGCCTGATGGGAGAAGTCTCTACTTTCCTGGCTTCTGCAGCTGCAGAGGAGGAAACTGCAGACCTGCAGGCCTCGGATTTTACCCTGAAAGACCAGTACGGAGAGGAGCATACTCTGTCGGAATATCGGGGGAAGGTAGTCTTTCTGAACTTCTGGACCACCTGGTGCCCCTGGTGCATCCGGGAAATGCCGGATATTGAGGAAATCTATCATGAACTGGGGGAAAACCAGAAGGACGTGGTCATTCTGGGAGTTGGCGCACCGGGATCCGTGGATTCAGTGGACGAGGCCGGAATCATTGCATTTCTGGATGAAAATGAATTTACTTATCCGGTGGTCATGGATCCGGACGGCGGGCTCTTCTATGCATATAATGCCACCGCCCTGCCGACGACCTGGCTGATCCGGAAGGACGGACAGATAATGGGCTACATTCCCGGAGCCATGGACAAGGAAACCATGCTGGATGTTATTCAGCAGACGCTGGATGCCATCTGACCCCCTGTTTTTTCCCTGTATTCTCTTTGAGAAAACCGTCGTGCGAAGGACAGGAAGTTTCATTGGAAATCGGGATGCTGTTTCTATGCAGTATCCTTTTTTGAATTCGGGGGCAAACTGTTACAAGGATGAAAAAGAGACTCCCGGGAAGAGCACCGCACCCGGTGAGCAGGAGCGCGGAAAGAGCAGGAGGCACCTGTATGATATCTATTGCGGTTGTAGACGATGAAAAGGTCTTCAGTGACCGGCTGATTCGCTTCATAGAACAGTATGGAAGGGAAAACGGAATCGAAACATCGGTGACCTGTTTTCAGGACGGTCTGGACATTGCAGAGGACTTCAAATCAAAATGGGATATCATTTTCCTGGACATTCAGATGGAGCAGCTGGACGGACTGGAAACGGCAAGGCGCATTCGGGCATGCGACAGCGAAGTAATCATCATCTTTGTTACCAATATGGCCCAGTATGCCATCAATGGCTATGAAGTGGACGCATTCGACTACGTGCTGAAGCCCCTGGAATATTCCCAGTTCTCTCTGCGGATGAAAAAGGCCGTGAGAGAAGTGGAAAAGAGGAAAAATCACAGCTATATTTACCTGAAAAAGTGGAGTGACTGGGTAAAGGTGTCAACGGATGATCTGCTGTATGTCGAGGTCTGCGGTCATACGCTCCGTTACGTAACCGATGGTGAAACCTATGAAAAACGCGCAAAAATGAGTGACGCGGAAGAGGAACTGGCCGGGCAGCCTTTTTCCAGGTGCAGTCTTTCCTATCTGGTGAATCTGAAGCGCGTGGACCGTATCATGAAGGACAGCGTGATGGTCGGCGGGCACGAACTGCCCGTCAGCCGGAACAGGAAGAAGGAGTTTCTGCAGATGTTTACGGATTATCTGGAGGCGGGTTTCTGATGGGAAAAATGACGCATGAGCTGCTGGTATCGTATCTTTCGGGCTTTCCGAAACAGCTTTTTTGGGCAATGATCCCATTCTTTCTTCCTCTGGAAAAGAAAAAAAGGTGGTACTGCCTGATTCCTCTCCTTGCTACAATGCTTTCCGCGCTGGTCGCTCTTGGAACGGTAATCTTTCCGGCACTGATCCGGATCGGTCTTTCCAGACAGGTATATCAGGTATATTTCGCCTTTCATTACTGCGCAGTATTTGCAACCTACACGGTCAGCCTTTTCCTGATGGGAAGAATCTCCTGGCAGGAAGCTGCATATGCAGTGATCTGCGGTTATATGGCGGAGCATATGAAATACTGCACCGGCGTGCTGCTTCAGCATTTCCTGGGGTCTCCTGCCTGGCTGGATGTCTGGTACACGGATTGCCTGCTGTCTCTTCTGCTGTACAGCAGTATCTATTTTCTTTTCAGCCGGAAGCTATGCAGTGAAGGACATTATCTGACTTCCTCACTGCGTTTTTTCAATCTGTTTGTCATCTGTATGGCGCTGATGTACTTTCTGAGCATTTATCTGATGGGACTGGAGCTGTCATGGGTACATGCGTTGTATACGCTGCTGCTCATCCTTGTGCTCATGATCAGCGAAATACACAGTACGATCCAGCTCCAGCTGCAGGCAGAGATGCAGACAAGGCAGAAGATATGGGAGCTGAATAAGGCTCAGTATGAGATGAGCAGAGAGAACATCGATATTATCAACCGGAAAAGTCATGATCTGAAACGGCAGATAGCAGCCCTGCGAACAGTCAGTACCCCGGAGGAGCAGTCGGCAGCCATCAGCGAGATTGAACAGGCAGTAGAGATTTATGACAAGACCTTTCAGACCGGAAACCGGGCATTGGATACCGTCCTGATGCACGAAGCACTGAAATGCAGTCAGAATCATATTGAGCTTTCAGCAGTGGTCAACGGTCAGCTTCTGGGATTCATGAAATCGGTGGACCTATATACCATGCTTTCCAATATTCTCGACAACGCGCTGGAAGCCAATCTGCACATGGAGGAGGAAAGCAGGCGTTCCATCCACCTGTCTCTTCATGAAAAGAAAGGATTGATCATTCTTCAGTGCGAAAATCCCTATGAGGGTGATGTGATTATGCGGGACGGATTACCGCTGACCCGGAAGGAAGATAAAACCGCTCATGGTTTCGGAACCAGGAGCATCCAGGCTATAGCAGAAAAATACGGCGGAGTTCTGCGGGTGAATCCGGACAACGGGATGTATATTCTCCGTGTCATTTTTACCAATCAGGACGAAAATCCGCCCACTTAGGACACGACCGGAACAAAAAGGAATAATCATGCTATCCTCCATTCATCAAACGCGGGGACACCCCGCCGAATATGAAGGAGGATTTTTCCCATGAAGAAATTTGCTGTTCTGATGCTGGCCCTGGTTCTGACCCTGTCCTGCTGTGCTGCCCTGGCAGACAGCACCTACACCCACTTCTATCCGACAGAAGAACTGGCAGGCGTGACGGACCTGAACGGTTTTATTACCGGCAGCGGAATGACGGAAATGAATACCCTTGTTCTGAAGGACGACGGAACCTACGAATATACCAAGCTGCTGGGCACCATTACCGATGCTGGCGAAGTGACGGAGATTACCACCGAAAACGGAACAATGCGCTATGAAGTAAGCTATGTGTACACCGGTTCCTACACCCAGGAAGGCGATCAGGTTACGATGAATGTTCCGGAGGAATGCGTGTTTTCCGAGGACTGGGGCATTCTGGAAACCATGGGCTATCTGAAAAACTCCGCAGGCATGGCTTCCAAGGGTGACCGGGTGGTCAACTATGAGGGTACCGATTATGACCCGTGGGACAACTTTGGCAGCCCCGTATACAAGTTTGCAGGCCATGATGCCGCAGTGAGCGTTACGGTGAATGCGGACGGCACCTTTACCTACAATGTCGCAGCCAGCTCCGACGACGACTGAAAAACCTACATTTGGGAGGGGAACCTTTCTTTGAACAGCAAAGGACGGTTCCCCTCCGGTTCACTTCCGAGATGACAGAAATACCGGTCTGTTCCGGATGGAGGAAATATGCAGAAGGAAAAGAATTACAGCAAAAAGAAGTATTTCGCATGCCATGGTGCGGTGCTGGCGGTCCTGCTGGCAGTGTGCATTCTTGCCAATGTCCTTACAGCCAAATGGTCGAGCGTACTGACGGACTTTTTCGGTACGGTGGGAGGCACCAGGACGTCGGCCCAGGCTGGAGACTTTGTAAGTGAATACAGTTCGGAGGAAGAACTGAATCGCAGCGAGCTGGATTTTACCCGCCGCGTGGTGGCAGAGGGACTGGTGCTGATTAAAAATGAGGGCAATTTCCTGCCACTGAAATCCGGATCGAAGGTGAGCGTATTCGGTCTGTCTTCGGCATCTGGAAACATGGGAGGATCGGGTTCGGGAGATATTGAAATAAAGTCCGATTCTCTGGCGGGTGCCCTCCAGAAAGCGGGATATGAAATCAATCCGACGCTGAACCGGTTTACTGCTTCTTCGTCCCATAAACATGGCACGGGTGCCGGCCCTGGAGCCGGAGATGCCATGGGTGACTGGAAGGTGGATGAAATACCTTACAGCGAGTATACCGAAGAGGTGAAGGCCTCCTTTGCACAGTATGGTGATGCAGCCATCGTGGTGCTGAACCGGCACGACGGGGAAGGAAGCGACCTTCCCCGGGAAATGGGGCGCTTCGGAAATAACCCCGAAAAGCATTATCTGGAACTGTCGGACGAGGAAGAAGCACTGCTGAAGGGCATAAGGGAAAGCGGACAGTTTTCCGGCACTATCCTGGTGCTGAACATGGCCAACCCTTTTGAACTTGGTTTCCTCGAAAAGGAAGAATATGGCGTAACTGCCTGTGTCTGGTATGCAGGCACAGGAACGGACGGCATTTACAGTGTGGCGGACATCTTTTCAGGAAAGATCAGCCCGTCCGGGCGGCTGGTAGATACCTATGCATATGACGCACTTTCCTCTCCGGTGATGCAGAATTTCGGCGACTTCCGGTTTATCAGGGACGACGGGAGCCTTACCGGTTATTCATATATGAATTATGCGGAAGGCATTTACATGGGCTACCGGTATTATGAAACCCGGTATGAAGACCAGATGATGAGCACGGAAAATGTGGGCGACTTCGATTACAATGCTACGGTCCAGTTCCCGTTCGGCTATGGACTGAGCTATACCACCTTTGAATGGAGCGGCTTCCGAGCGGAGGTCAGGGGCGATGTCGTTACTGCGACGGTAAACGTGAAGAATACCGGAAGCATGCCCGGCCGGGATGTGGTGGAAATCTATGCACAGGCGCCCTATATTCCGGGCGGTGTGGAAAAGTCTGCCGTAGTGCTGGCGGGCTATGCCAAAACCCGGGAGCTGAAGGCGGGTGAAAGCCAGAAGATCACGGTGACCTTCCAGTTGAAGGATCTTGCTTCTTATGACTTCAGGGAGAATAAAACCTGGATTCTGGATGCAGGAACCTATTATGTGACAGCAGGAGGAAATGCACATGATGCCGTAAACAACATTCTTGCGGCAAAAGGGTTTAATGCCGCAGAGGGCAGTACTGCCATGACCGGAAGCTTCAGCCTCGACAGCCTGCAGAAGCTCAGCAAGAGTGTGACCGGGGCTGAAGTGACCAACCAGTTTGACAATGCGGAGCTGGACGATGCGGTATATCTGTCCCGAAGCAACTGGGCAATGATGGACCATTCCGGTCTGCGCGCATCCACGCTGGAGATGACGAATGTTTCCAAGAACACAGATGGTGCAGGGACAGTGGGAACGCTGGTCTGGAACGACAGAATCCGGGAAGGGTTTGAAAGGTCTGGAGCGGACAGCGTGGACCTGACGGAACTGGCAAAAAAAGATTTCCCCTCCAAGGAAGATTACATCTACGGAGCAGAAAAGGAAACACCGCTGACACTCGTGCAGATGAAAGGGCTTGCGTATGATGACCCGAAATGGGAAGAGCTGCTGAATCAGACGAAACTGAGCGAACAGCATTCCCTGTATAACAATTCCGGTTATGGCACGAAGGCGATCGAAGCCATCCAGAAACCGAAGACGTTTGAATATGACGGTCCTGCGGGGATTTCCAATTTTGTCACGGGCAAGAGCGGATTCGGCTTCCCGAATACGATCGTGCTGGCCGCAACCTGGAACCCGGAACTGGCAAGTGAATACGGCAGACTGATGGGAGAGGATGCCATCAAAACGAAAACTGCCGGATGGTATGCTCCGGCTACCAACCTGCACCGCTCTCCGTTCTCCGGCCGCAATTACGAATATTTTTCCGAAGACCCCTTCCAGTCCGGACTGATCACTGCCAATATCATCAGGAACGTACAGGAAAAAGGCGTGTATGTGTATATGAAGCACTTTGCCCTCAATGACCAGGAAACAAACCGGGGTGCGAACGGCCAGGTGGCAGTATTCGCACAGGAACAGGCAATCCGGGAACTGTACCTGAGGCCTTTCCAGATGGGCGTGGAGGATGGCGGTGCCAAGGGCATCATGCTGGCAATGAACCGCATCGGTACGACCTGGACTGGCAACCATTATCCGCTGCTTACCAGTGTAACCCGGGGAGAATGGGGATTTGAAGGCCTGTTCATCACGGATTATATTGGCAATATGAACGGCACGATGATTGACAAGCTGCTTGCTGCAGGAGGCAACCTGATTCTTTCCACCAATGAACTGAAACTTACGGATGTGAAACAGAACTGGTGCCGCGCCTATCTGAGGGACAATCTCCACAGGGTACTTTACGTGCAGGCGAACAGTCTTGCAGTGAACGGACTGGGCGGCGAGGACGTGAAGTTTGAAGTGGGTACGCCGGTATACAGCATTGTCCTGTCCATGCTGAATGCGCTGCTCGGCATCTATGCGCTCTACAGCGTGATTAAGATGGTAAAGTACGGCTGCATGACCGACCAGCAGTTTGCAGACAGCCGCCTGAGGACGGCCAAAGCGCGCAGAATCAAGAATATCCTTGTCCTTCTGGTGCTCCTTGCACTCATTGCGTTGTTCTTTGCAGTATATTTCCCGCTCCTGCAGAAGGCTTTCCTGATTTAAAAGTATTCGGGACTGCTGTCCCCGGAAAACATCATTCAGGAAAAGAAAAAAGATTTCACTGCCGCTCTCTGCCTGAAAACAGGCGGAGGGCGGTATTTCTGTCTGCAGAATGTGTGCGGGAATTGGAGAGGGGACAACACGGGGGTATGTCTGCCTTCCGGTTTGCAGCTGATGCAAAAAAGAATCAGGAGAAAAATAGAAAGCCCGGAACTGCATCTTAAAAGTCAGAAACACATCAATATTGTGTGAAATGGAAACGATAGAGTAGAGCAAAGAGGACGGTGGGGAGTTTTCTGAAAGTGCTGAAACAATTCGGATGGAGAAAAAATGTTTTCATTGAAGGAATATGCATTTCTGTTGTACAATGTAAGACAGTCTCTTTTTACAAAGAGCTGAAGTAACAGGGTTCAGATCTGTTACAGCAGAAAATGTATAAAAAGGAAGTGAATTATGCAAAGGGATTATGCAGCGTGATCCGGAAGGATTCCAAGATCGAACGTTCCCCGAACAAATCATGATTAGGAGAAAGTATGTTATTTAACTCGTATCAATTTCTGTTCTTTTTCCCCATTGTGACACTGGTTTATTTTCTGTTCCCGCGGAAAATCAAGTGGACATGGCTGCTGGTCGTGAGCTACTTTTTCTATATGTGCTGGCATGCGGAATATGCATTGCTCATGGCAGCCAGTACACTGGTGACCTGGGGATGTGCTCTGCTGGTCAGCCGTTTTGACAACCCCGGAAAACGGAAGCTGATTCTGACACTCGGTATTGTCTTTAATGTCGGCATGCTGGGGTATTTCAAGTATACAGGATTTTTCCTGGATCTTCTGCAGCGGGGTGCACAGCTTTTCGGACTGTCCTGGCAGGCGCCCAAGGTGAGCATTCTGCTGCCGGTGGGCATCAGTTTCTTTATCTTCCAGGCACTTGGCTATATGATCGATGTTTACCGCGGAACCACTGCAGTGGAGCATAATCTTTTCAAATATGCTCTGTTTGTTTCTTTCTTTCCGCAGCTGGTTGCCGGCCCCATCGAACGCTCCAAGAACCTGCTGAAGCAGGTGCAGGAACCGCATGATTTTGATGCCAAGCGCGTCCGTGACGGCCTGCTGATCATGCTGCTCGGCTTCTTTGAGAAAGTGGTCATTGCTGACCGTGCATGCATCTTTGCAGATGCCATTTTCAATAACTGGCCGCTGGCCTCCGGCAAGCAGATTGCCCTGGCTACCATCGTTTTTTCCATTCAGGACCTGGGTGACTTCGGAGGCTACAGTCATATTGCCATCGGTGCTGCCCATGTGCTGGGAATTAAGCTGATGACAAACTTCCGCCAGCCCTATTTTGCCATTTCTGTCAAGGATTTCTGGGCAAGATGGCACGTCAGTCTGGGAACCTGGCTGCGGGATTATATCTATTTCCCGCTGGGAGGAAGCCGGGTGTCCAAATGGCGCAAGAACTTTAATGTCATGGCAGTGTATACCATCAGCGGCCTGTGGCATGGAGCGGCGCTCAAATATGTTGCCTGGGGTATGCTGAACGGTGCGCTGCAGGTGGTGGAGGGATTCTTCCCGCCGCCTAAAATCCGGCATCCGAAGCTTCACCATATATGGGATGTTGCCAGAACGGATTTCCTGATTGCCATCACCATGCTTATTTTCCGGGCCAACTCCATGAAGAGTGCTGTCGGCATGCTTGGCAGGATTGTGACGGACTGGGGCAGCACGCCTTATGCCACCGGATTTACGGTCCTTCAGGCAGTGGTGCTTTCCATCTGCATTGTGGTGCTCTTTACTTTCGAAGTGATCCATGAAAAGAAGATGACCGTGACGGAGCTTACGGATCGGCTTGCGCCTCCCGTCCGCGGAGCACTGTATCTGCTGGCCGTGATGGTGATTGTGATCTTTGGAGTATGGGGACCTGGTTACAGCGCACAGGCCTTCATCTATTTCCAGTTCTAAGGGAGGGTGATGAGAATGAAAAAAGTTTTCAGCGTCCTTCTCTGGGTCGCAGCACTGATTGTCTGTCTTGTCCTGGCCAACCGTTTCTTTATGCGTCCGGACAGCGATCTGAAATATGAAGCCTTCTTTAAGGAAGACGAAAAGACGCAGCCTTTTGATGTGTTCCTCATGGGTACTTCCCACGTCTTTGATGGTGTCTACCCCATGCAGCTCTATCGGGATTACGGGATCGTTTCCTATAATCTCGCCAACTCTTCAGAGGTCATTGAACTGACAGAATGGACACTGAAACTGGCAATGCAGTACCATACCCCGAAAATGGTGGTCCTGGATGTTTATTATGTGGACCGCTCCCTGGCGGATGAATGGACTTATACATACCGTCATCTGTTCCTGGATGCCATGCCGCTGAATCTGCTGAAGATTCGCTCCGTGGTGGAAACCATGCCCATGAGCTACTGGGATGAGTTCCTGGTTCCCTTTACGCTGTACCACGGCCGCTGGGAAGAGATGATTGAAGGAACAACGGAACTGACCATGAACTCCGTGCCCTGCATGAAGGGTGCAGAAATGCGACTTGACAGGGTGCCTGCCCTGGAATATGAGCGGACTACGGAGATGAATACGGAAAACATGCCCGGCAAGGACGCCATACGGCGGATTGCAGCATTGTGTAAGGAAAAAGGAATAGAACTGGTGCTGACTGCCATTCCGTCAGCTGCTACCCACAAGGAGCAGATGAACATGAATTCCTGCCAGTTGCTGGCGGATGAGCTTGGGGTTCCTTTTGTCAATATGTTTGATGTACCGGACCTGGTGGATTTCAGCACGGATCTGTATGATGGCGTTTCCCACCTGAATCCGGACGGCGCTGTCAAGGTGACGGCATATCTGGGAGCATGGCTCCATGAAAACTGCAGCCTTCCGGACCGCCGCGGGGATCCTGCATATGCGGACTGGGACGAGACACTGCGGGAATACGAGCAGTACTATCAGGATAACTGGGCTTCCAGGAGCCTTATCAAAGAATAAGAAGACAGCCTTCCCGACGGGGGAGGCTGCCTCCGGTTAAGGAGACAGAATGGAAAAGGTTTACATAGCAGGAGCCAAGCGGTCTGCAATTGGTAAATTTCTGGGGACGCTGTCGACGGCTGACCCTGTGGACGTGTGCAGCCAGGTAATCTCCAAGGGTTTCCCCGGAGACTGGCTGAAAGAAGTCACCAGCGTCATTATCGGCAATGTGGTATCTGCCGGACTTGGGCAGGGCGTGGCGAGACAGATTGCGTTGCGTGCAGGCGTTCCGGAAAATGTCCCGGCCTACACGGTGGGAATGGTCTGCGGCTCCGGCATGCAGGCGGTAATTAATGGTTTCAATGAGGTAAAGCTCTTCGGAGGCCCTGTGCTGGTGGGAGGCTTTGAAATGATGAGCCAGGCGCCATATGCCCTGAATGCCAGAGTGCGCCAGGGCAGCAGGATGGGAGATATGCAGCTGACGGATCTCATGATCCGGGATGGCCTGACGGATGCCTACAGTGGTGTGCATATGGGGGTTACCGCAGAGAATATTGCCAGGGATCTCGATATTACCCGGGAAGAGCAGGACGCTTATGCCTATGAAGCAATTCAGAAGTCCATCCGCGCGGTGGACAGAGGGGCATTCCGGGAGGAAATTGTTCCGGTGAGCGTTCCTCAGCGCAAAGGAGAAATCCTTTTTGATACGGATGAATTTCCCAACAGGGCTTCCACACCGGAAAAACTGGCGGCATTGCGTCCGGCATTTCTGCCGGGCGGGACAGTGACTGCAGGGAATGCATCGGGTCTGAATGACGGATGTGCATTTCTGCTGCTGGCATCCGAAAGCTGGTGCAAAACCCATGGAGTATCACCGCTGTGCGAGATCGTCCGGACTGCAGCAGTAGGTTGTGATCCCCAGAAAATGGGGCTGGGGCCAGCCTATGCAATTCCCAGACTGCTGGAAGGCACCGGCATGACACTTCAGGACATTCAGAGTCTGGAGCTGAACGAAGCTTTTGCGGCTCAGGCGCTTGGGTGCATACGGATGCTGTCCCGGCGGTATGAGATTCCGGAAGAGGAGCTCATAGCCAGAACCAATGCAAAGGGTTCCGGCCTGGGGCTTGGACATCCGCTTGGTGCGACCGGTGCCAGACTTCCGGTGACGCTCAGCTACCGCATGCAGGAAGAGGAAGCGCGGTTTGGCATTGCGTCACTGTGTGTCGGCGGCGGTATGGGGACAGCAATGCTGCTTCAGCGGGTGTAAGCAGGATTTGGGTCTTGATTTGTTTAAAGGAATGGCTATAATGAACGGGTAGCCACTTTACAGAAGGGAATGATTTCAAATGGAGAGAACCTATGCAAAAGATGTCCGCGGAGCGGAGGAAATCCGGGTCAGCGGTTTTGTGGACACGATTCGCAACAAGAAGAAAATGGCCTTCATCGTTCTGCGGGATGTAACCGGTAAGGTTCAGATTACCGTCGAAAAAGGTGAACATCCGGAGCTGGATGCTGCAGTGGACCAGATTACTGCAGATTCTGTCATCACGGTCATCGGCAAAGCGGTCGAGAGCGAGTATGTAAAACTCGGCGGTGTGGAGATTTATCCGAGGAGCATCATCATTGAGTCCCTGGCAGCACCCCTGCCCATTGACCGGGAAGAGCAGAAAGGTCATGAAAAATCCTCGATTGATCAGCGTATCGATTACCGCTGGATTGACCTGCGGACCGAACGCAACCTGCTGCTTTTCAAGGCACAGAGCGTTATGGTGGCAGCAATGAGGGAATACCTGCTCGGCAAGAATTTTACGGAAATCCATACTCCGAAACTTATCGGTGCTGCCAGCGAATCCGGTGCGGATGTCTTTGAAGTCAAATACTTTGATAAAACCGCCTATCTGGCTCAGAGCCCGCAGTTCTACAAGCAGATGGCCATGGCCGCCGGTTTTGAGCGGATTTTTGAAGTCGGACCGGTTTTCCGCGCAGAAAAATCCTATACGAACAAACATACAACAGAGTTCACCGGTTTTGATCTGGAGTTTTCCTATATTGATTCTTACCGGGATGTCATGAAAATGGAAGAAGGCCTGCTGATCTATGCTCTTGGCAAGGTCAAGGAAGCCTGCGGTTCAGATATTGAGCGGCTCTTCGGGACGCCTGTGATTGTTCCGGACAAGCCTTTCCCGGTGGTAAAACTGGCAGATCTCTATGCAGGACTGAAGGAAGACTATGGATATGAGTGCCCGGAGGGTGAAGAAGGAGATCTGACCACCGAGGCAGAGCGCATGTCCTTCGAATGGACAAAGAAGCACTTTGACAGTGAGTTCCTCTTTGTAACGGACTATTCCGCCGAGAAGCGTGCATTCTATCATATGCGGGATGAGAACGGCGTGCCCCAGGGCTATGACCTGATCTGGCGCGGATGTGAGATTACCACCGGTGCCCAGCGTGAACACCGTTATGATGTGCTTAAGGCACAGTGTGATGAGAAAGGCCTGACCGAGGATGTCAAGTTCTATCTCGAGTTCTTTAAGTATGGCTGCCCGCCCCACGGCGGATTTGGCCTGGGTGTAGACCGCCTGACGATGCTGCTGCTCGGGTTGACGATTAAGGAAGCAATGTTTATCTTCCGCAGCCCCAGCAGGCTGAACCCGTAATTGGCCGGCATACTCCGCTGGAAACATTGGAGAAAGGCAGAAGGGGGACGGACGGAAAGCATCTTTGTCCGGACCCGTGGCCGCATCTGAAAATTATCATAAAGCCGCATTGCAGTGCGGCTTTTTTGATTGCTTTCCGGTTTCACTGGGAAAAGACAAAAGCTTTTTGCCATCCTGCATGATCCTATGCTATAATTATTGGTACAGTTGAAGCATCGGATGGAAATATGCCCGATCATTTTCAGACATTGCAGCAGTGCAGTCTTTGCAGAAGAAGAGGAAAAACAAAGGAGGATGCAGAACATGGATTGTATCAGAGAAGGCCAGGCTATACTGGGCATGGAGCTGGGCTCAACGAGGATCAAGGCGGTGCTGATCGGAGAGGATTACAAGCCTGTCGCCATGGGAACCTATGACTGGGAAAACCAGCTGGAAAACGGTTACTGGACCTATTCCCTGGAAAAGGTTCAGGAAGGCGTGAGAGGCGCATATGCATCCCTCAAGGCGGACGTGCAGGAAAAATACGGTATTACGCTGACACGTCTTGGTGGTATCGGCGTTTCTGCGATGATGCATGGCTATCTGGCCTTTGATACAAACGGGGAACTGCTGGTACCTTTCAGAACCTGGCGCAATACGACGACAGGAGAGGCTGCAGAACAGCTGACAGCACTTTTTCATTTTGCCATTCCTCAGCGATGGAGCATTGCACATCTGCATCAGGCCATTCTGAATGGGGAGGAGCATGTCCGTAAAATCGCCAGGCTGACAACGCTGGCAGGATATGTGCATACCCTGCTCACGGGAAAACATGTGCTTGGCGTAGGCGATGCTTCCGGTATGTTTCCTATTGATTCCGAAACAGGAACCTATGACGCCGGTATGATGGCAGAATATGATGCGCTTCTTGCAGAAAGGCATATGCCCTGGAGACTTTCCGATATCCTGCCTGGCGTGCTGAATGCAGGAGGAGATGCCGGCAGACTGACCGAATCCGGTGCGCGTTTTCTGGATCCGGAGGGTGATCTGGAAGCTGGAGTTCCGGCGGCACCGCCGGAAGGAGATGCAGGGACAGGTATGGTTGCCACCAACAGCGTTGCTGTTCGGACAGGCAATATATCTGCAGGTACTTCTGCCTTTGCTATGGTGGTGCTCGAAAAGGGACTGAGCAGGCTGCATCCGGAAATCGATATGGTAACTACGCCCTCCGGAAGGCCGGTCGCCATGGTTCACTGCAATAACTGTACCAGCGACATCAACGCGTGGGCAAACATGCTGCACGGATTTACAGAAGCCTGCGGCACACCGGTCAGCATGGGCACGATCTACGAGAACATTTTCCGGCAGGCCATGCAGGGAGATGCGGACTGCGGCGGTATGGTGAATATTCCTTACCTTTCCGGCGAACACATTACCGGAATGGCGGAAGGGCGGCCGATGCTGGTCCGGCTTCCGGATGCGAACATTTCCTTCGCAAATTTTGCACGTTCCCTGGTCTTTGGTGCCATGGCATCGCTCAAGCTTGGAATGGATATTCTGGCTGAGGAGAACGTTCAGATAGATTCCCTTCTGGGGCATGGTGGTTTTTTCAAAACTCCGGGTACAGCACAGCGGCTTATGGCTTCCGCACTCGGCATTCCAGTGTCCGTCATGGAAACTGCCAGCGAAGGAGGCCCATGGGGCATGGCGCTGCTGGCGGCATACCGTGTTCAGCAGGAAAAAGGCGAATCCTTGGATGAATTCCTGATGGACAAGGTTTTTGCAGGGGCGGCAGGTACAGCTATTGGTCCGGAAGAAGCGGACGCAGAAGGATTTAATGCGTATATGGCATTCTATATGCAGGCGCTTGAAGCGGAAAGGGCTGCATGCGCTATGAATCGCGAATAAGTAAAGCCTTAATGGAAAGCTGGAGGTGAAGTCTGTGAAATTACAAAGGAAAGTTTTCCTTGCCGCCTTCCTGGTACTGGCCTGTTTTGCCGCGATTGCACAGGCTGCCACATACTGGACATGCAGTTATTGCGGAACGACAGGAAATACCGGGAATTTCTGCCCTCATTGCGGAGCGGCATATACCAGCGCTTCATCCTGGACGTGCAGCAGGTGCGGTCAGTCGGGAAATACAGGAAACTATTGCTCCAACTGCGGCAGTGCCAGAAATAGTACATCAACCTCTTCCAGGGTGATTTACGGTCTGGCGAAGAACAAGCTGGCAATTAACAGCGGCCCCGGAACCCGGCGCTATTTTGAAGAACTCGGAACCTATGACTGCAGGGAACAGTATGTGCAGATTCTCGCCAAAGCCTGGGATCCCAATAACGGCATCTGGTGGGTGGAAGTCGTGATCCCCGGGAGAAGAGTTACCGGATGGACGGGCTATAAGCGTTTCGATCCACAATCTTTTAACCTGAATGATGTTCCAACCGAGGAATGGTATTAAAACACAGGGCTGGAGTTCCAGCCCTGTTTTATAGTGACTTTCTGTCTTGAAAGCCCTTGGGCTTTTTGCTATACTGACCCGAGAAATCAACGCATTTCGGCAGTAAGGCCGGCGTGCGGATAAACAGGAGTGGAATCAATGACGGACCGTATACTGACCGTGCTTCTGTCCGGGAAGGTCATCTCCGGAACGGAAATCTGCGAGGCTTATGGTGTAACCAGGGCTGCCATCTGGAAACAGGTGGAAAAGCTCCGGGAGGAAGGCTTCGTGATTGAAACAGTGGGAAAACAGGGATATCATCTGACAGGCTGTCCGGATTCCCTGCGTCCACCCATGATACGGGAAGGCCTTTCCACCCATACTTTTGGGAAAACCATCTGTTTCGAAAAGGAAGTGGATTCCACAAATCGCCTGGCCAGAAAGCTTGCTGCAGAGGGGGCAGACCATGGAACCCTGGTGGTTGCCGATGCACAGAATGCCGGACGCGGCCGAAGAGGACGCTCCTGGCAGACACCAGCAGGAGAGGCCATTGCGATGTCGGTGATCCTGCGGCCTTCCATGCATCCCTCTTCTGTGTCGATGCTGTCCCTGTATACAGCGATTGCGGTCGCACAGGGAATTCGCAGGGTGACCGGATTGGATGCAAGGATCAAATGGCCGAATGATATTGTCTGCAATGCACGCAAATGCGTAGGGATGCTGCTGGAGATGGATGCAGATGAACAGATGATTACCAGTGTCGTGGCAGGAATCGGTATAAATGTGCATCAGAAGAATTTCGATGAGGAATATGCCGGAAGAGCCACCTCTCTTGATCTGTTAACCCAAACTCGGGTGTCCAGGGCAGCGGTTGTTCGGGAAGTCCTGACGTCAATGGAAGAACTGGAAAAAGCGCTTGAAGACGGAAAAATCCGGGATATTTACCGGAGCCTCTCTGCAACGCTTGGCAGGGAAATCCAGGTGATTGGAGTAAACGAGACCTTTACCGGAAAGGCCGTGGATGTACTGGAGGATGGCAGTCTGCAGGTGCAGCTGCCGGATGGGTCGATGCGCAATGTGTTGTCCGGGGATGTATCCGTTCGGGGGCTGATGGGCTATGTCTGAAATACTGGGAATAGGAACGGATCTTTGCGCCGTGGACAGAATCGAAAAAGCTGTGGAAAGAGAGCATTTTCTGCGACGCATCTATACAGAACAGGAACAGAAGTATTTAAGCAGCCGTGGAAAAGGTGCTCCGGAGAGCGCAGCGGCGATGTTTGCGGCCAAAGAAGCAGTTGCGAAGGCATTGGGAACAGGCTTTTCAGAAGGTGTGATGCCGGAACAGATTGAGGTGTGCCATGGAGTAAAGGGCGCACCGTTTATCCGGCTTTCCGGATGCGCGGAGGAGTGTTTTCTCCGGATGGGCGGAAAAAAGATTCTGGTCAGTCTGAGCCATGAAAAGGAGTATGCATCAGCTTTTGTGACAATCGTGGGAGGAAACAGCAATGCTGAAGACGATTTCACCTGAAGACATGCGGGAGATGGAAGGGGCGTTCATGAAAACGACCGGATATCCTTCCCTTCTGCTGATGGAGCATGCTGCGGAAGCAGTGGCGGAGAAGACACGCTCCATGGCTGATGGAGGAAGTGCGCTCTTTATCTGCGGAAGCGGGAATAATGGGGGCGACGGATGCGCAGCAGCCAGGATATTTGCAGGTCATGGAGGAAAAGCGTACGTGTGGCTGACAAAAGGCCCTTTGCAGATGCAGGGAGAAGCAGGACTTAATGCGAGACTGCTCAACAGCTGCAACATTGCCTCCCAGGTACTCTATGATACAGTTCCGGAGATTCCGCAGGATGTTACTGTGATTGTGGATGCTCTCTTCGGAACCGGGCTCAGCCGGAATGTGGAAGGCCTGTCTGCAGCACTGATAGACTGCATGAATGCCAGTGGACTTCCGATTATTGCGGTGGACATTCCATCGGGCATTGATGGCGCGAGCGGCCATGAAATGGGGACTTCGGTCCACGCGGTCGCAACTGTGACCTTCCACAGGGCAAAGCACGGTCATTTTCTGTATCCGGGACGTGAACGTACGGGAAAGCTTGAAATTGCGGATATCGGGATTCCTTCCGAATGGGATGGAGCACAAGGCATAGAAGTGCTGGAAGACGAGGATGCCGGAATGCTTCTTCCTGAACGACCGAGGGACGGACATAAGGGGACATTTGGCCATGTTCTTTGTGTTGCAGGGTCTTCCGGAATGGCAGGGGCAGCATTGCTCTGCACGACTGCTGCACTGCGCGCAGGAGCGGGGCTGGTAACAGCGGCATGCCCTCAGAATGTGGCTTCCGTACTGCAGATGCAGGCACCCTGCGCGATGACACGGACAGTGACCACGAATGACTTTCTGACGGCAGCAGATGCAGAGGCACTGCTGAAACTGGCAGAAGGCAAGAAGGCACTGGCGATCGGACCCGGCCTTGGAAGACAGGATGATACGTGGGAGGCCATAGCACCGCTGATTGCGTCGGATATCCCCAAGGTGATTGACGCGGATGCACTGGTTCTTCTGGCAAGGCATCATGGAGTGGTGGGCAATAACACGGTAATGACTCCCCATCCGGGGGAAATGGCGAGGCTGTGTGATGCAGGCGTCGTGGAAGTTCTGTCGACACCGGTGGATGTTACACAGCGGCTGGCTTCCGAGATGGACGCCTGTGTCCTTCTGAAGGGAGCAACAACCGTAATCTGCCATGGGCTGGACCTTTCCATGAACATAACCGGCTGCAACGGCATGGGAACCGGAGGCAGCGGGGATGTTCTGACCGGAATCATTGCATCTTTAATGGCTCAGGGTGCTTCACCGTATGATGCAGCTCGGCTGGGCGCCTTCTATCATGGACGGGCAGGAGAAGCTGCTGAACATGCAATGGGCAGCAGAGCAATGACTGCCATGGATATATGTACTTTTCTGCATATGTAGCAGAGATGGAAAGGACAATTTACGTTGCAAGGGCTTAAACAGATTAATTTCAATAAAGAAGGCAAACGATTATGCAAGGACTATCTGCTGCTGATAGTGGGAGCCTTTGTAATGGCTTTTGCGTACTCCCTCTTTTTTATTCCATATGATATTGCCCCGGGAGGGGTAACGGGTATTGCAACAATTCTTTGGGATATAACCGGCCTTCCCGTTGGCTTTCTCTCTTTTCTGATCAACCTGCCGCTGTTTCTGATCGGGTTCCGGAATGTAGGATGGCGTTTTGCTTTGCGCTCTTTTGTCGCAACTTCCCTGCTTTCCTTTTTTATCGATTTGATTCCCATTCGCGATCTGACAGGAAATATCATGCTTTCTGCGGTGTTTGGTGGTGTGATACTGGGAATCGGATTGGGTTTGGTTGTACGTTCCGGTTCAACAACCGGAGGAACGGATATGGCTGCATCCATTCTACACCGCAGGGTAACGTTTTTGACAGTTCCGGCAATTCTGATGGCAATTGATGCGATTGTAGTCATTCTGGCGGGAATACGCTTTGGCATTGGAGCAGCTTTCTATGCCCTGGTAGCCTGTTACGTTTCAACAAGGGCAATGGACCTGATTATCAAGGGATTTAATACTGCAGTACAGACGACGATCATAACCAGGGAAAAGGAAAAGATCATTCCGCGCATACTGTCAGAACTTAACAGGGGTTGCACGGAAATAGAGGCAACTGGAACTTACACGGGAAAACCGGTGGGAATGCTGATGTGTGTAATCTCCAAGGTCGAAGTGGCAAAGCTCAAGAAGATTGTCAACGAAGAAGACCCAAGTGCGTTTGTGACGATCTGTGATGTACATGAAGCGCTGGGAGAAGGTTTTTCAACGGATTTCAACGGCTGAAAAGTAAAAAACTTTTAAAAAAGATCAACAATTTGTTGATCTTTTTATATATTTATGGATTTTTTGATACTGAAAGAACCAAAAATAAAGATTGACAACATCTTTAAAAGGGCATATAATAAACAACGCTGGTTGACCGAACTGGAGAGATGGCCGAGCGGTTTATGGCGCTGGTCTTGAAAACCAGTGATACCGAAAGGTACCGGGGGTTCGAATCCCTCTCTCTCCGCCACAATTTTATATCTGTCGACCATGCGGAAGTACCCAAGTGGCTCAAGGGGCTCCCCTGCTAAGGGAGTAGACTGGGGTAACCGGTGCGAGGGTTCGAATCCCTCCTTCCGCGCCATAAAGGAATTCATACATATGTATGAATTCCTTTTATTATTGCCTTTCGGAGCTTCGGATAAAACTGTAGCGATACTGGTCAGGATTGAGAGAAAGGCAACACCACGGACTGAGTAGGAGTCTGATGGCTTTTTCTTGTTTCCGTCATGCGTCCCTCCGTCCATTTTTTATTAACGTCCTGCCTGCCCTGGCACTGCTAGGAAAAGGCGTAAATTTTCCATAGCACGAATCTGTTCATTTTGCATCGTCTCCTTACCAACAGATGGGTATAAAAATAGCAAGGGCACGAAGCTCTTGCTATTTTTATGGTGTTTATAATCGATTTAAATCGGGCGCACAATGTTTATCAGTGACGCGACAATGCCTGGCGTCTTCGTGAGTGTGTCGCCAATCTTCTTCATTTTGCTATTTTCTTCGAGATAGTGGATGCCGGAAGGAGTAATCCTGATTTCCTCCTTTCCACAGGTCAGAATACAATCTCCACCCCAGACATTAATGAACGTGAGGCCTTTGATAAGTCCCTCATCCTGCATCATGTGCAGGATATCAGTCAGATATTCATCAGAAATATCGGATTTTGAAATCAGGGCATCGAAAGCTTCATCCTGGTAGGCAATTTTCCGTTTCAGAATAGCGTAGAAATACAGCAGTATTTTATAAACAAGTACGTTATAATCGTCTTTAGCCATTTTTAGCTTCCTCGATCATGTCCTTAATCATTGCATTTAAATCATTATAATCTGAAAGATAAAATGCATCGCCGTCGTCGCCGCTTCCGTATTCAATAACAAAAAAGCATTCATCTTCATCCGGCATTTTAAGGGTGACGATGTGCGCAGTGTCATTTCCGCCAACGAAATAAATATTCATCCCATTTTGAGTTTCAGAAGGGAATACGCTCGAGAACTCAGATTCTATTTTTTTAAGTGTGGTTTCGTCATGGCACTTCTTCTCCGTCCATACCATAGCGTCTCGTCCCCTCCTTTCCGCCTGATACTTTCCAGTATTCATTTTTGTGATGAGAACCATCTAATGGATGATATTGAAACTCGCCATCTCCGCCGAAATAAATCTTATATCCCCCGCCATCCTGAAAAGATTTTTCTTGCAGGTGCCCCTTCGAAAGAGGGCGTACATCAAAGCCAATAATATTAAGAAAATCAAACATTGATTTGGCCGTATAATATTGCAGCTCTGAATGGTTTTGAATTATATCGCTTGTCAGTGTGTTTTTGGATTGGTTCCGCTGCTTAATAAATGCAGCTGCCAGGTTCGGCGTTTTCCGAAGCGCGGAAGCATAAGAGATTTCTTTGTCGGATGCCTCTATTTTATTAGCTGTTTCCTTATCTGTCAAACTTCTCCATTCGCTCTGTTTCCAGACGTTCTGCCTCTTTTTTGAACCGCTGCCCGGATCGTACTCTGTGGTACACCGGCAGCGCTGGTGGCGTCGGAAGATATCCTGATTTTAAACAGGATAATCATACTCGCCAGCCAGTGCAGAACACCATTTGCAGCACCCGGCTTCGGCCTTCCGAATAATCCTGGGCTGTAATCCGGCGGAATAGTGACTGTCAGCATTTGCCTTCAGTTCTTCATCGACGATATGCTGAGAAAAGGTCGTGATTGCTTCCTTCAGTTCATCCATTACCTGATCGATCGGTTTTGAACTCGCCAGGGTGGTCATTCCCTTGATCCGGGAATTGTTCAGATCCGGAAGGACCGGCTCCAGGTTGAGGCCTGCAGTGCGATTCAGATTGCGCTGGATATTGGCTGTCGTTTCAGAAACGTCCGCGAAGTTCATTTTCAAAGCGTCGGAAATGATCTTTTTTGTGTTGCTGATATCCAGCTGCCCGTTTGGCAACACATCCACCGTAATCGTTTGCCCGAAGATCCTGGAAAGAAGCTTCCCGACCTGGTAGGTGTACTCATGCGCATCGATATATGTGCCTCCGCCCTTCTCAATCTTCGCAAAAATGGACTGGAGCGTCGGGCAGTTGCCGCGACGCACCATATGTTCCTTTTGTATTGTATTTTTGCAGATAGTTCTTCGCCAAGTGTCATTGTCAGACCTCCGGATCGATGCTCAGCATATCCACCAGATTATTCTTCCCGAAGTGGCCATCCACAGCCTGATTAACCCTATACTAATTTAAA
This sequence comes from uncultured Clostridia bacterium, assembly GCA_947167215.1. Classification (GTDB taxonomy): domain Bacteria; phylum Bacillota; class Clostridia; order Christensenellales; family Aristaeellaceae; genus Ventricola. The sequence continues at coordinate 3,413 of CAMVHE010000009.1, read as the reverse complement.
ATGAAAAGAAGACCGAAGATTTGCCTGCGCCGGGCAGAATCTTCGGTCCGTTTATATGATTGAGGTTTACTTGAACACCACGCCAAAGGCGTTGTAGAAATAGAAGCGGCTCATTAGTGTCTGGTGTATCTCGCCGGAGATGCTGTAATACAGATTGTTTTCAGCAGGATTCATTCCGTAGCTGAAATCGTCGGTATCGGCAACCATGGCTGAAATCAGTGCGGCGTTCACATCATACATCATGTCCCGCTTTCCGCCGCATGCGGCATAAATGAAGAAATCATTTTTGTAATCGGACTGAGCATTCAAGGCATCTTTCAGCAGTTGCATCTGTTCTTCTACTGGCATATCCAGTCCCATTTCCGTGGCGCTGCTGATGTTTGCTGAGAAAGGCATATACCATTTGGCGCGGTCAAGACTGTGAAACAGCTGATGCCAGCATGCATAGCAGCCACGGGAGAAACCGGCAAAGGCGCGATGGTCCCGGGAGGCGATGAAGCCTGCATCGTCCGTGGTTTCGGCATAGGTCCGGTAAGTGCTTTCGACCGCGGGCATGATATCGTTGCGCATCTCTTTTTCAGAGAAAGCTTCCATGTCGATGGCACGGGTTTCATAATCATAATAGTAGGTTGGGAAAACCATGATGAACGGTTCGGTGATGCCAACTTCGATCATGTTGTCGAGTGCGTTCTTGGCCTTTTCGTCACCGATATAGCTGTCCTGAGTCTCATTGGTGCCGTGGAGAAAGTAAATCACATTATACCGTTCAGTGCCGTTTTCGTCATAACCATATGGCAGGTATACATTTACCCAGGAAGCCTGTTCAGCACCGTAAGCAGTAGTGGTATAGTCCAGGCGCACCACGGTGCCCGGCTGTGTGGATTCTGCATCATAAAACTTACTGTCATATTTTTTGAAGATGGTCTCTGCACCAATCACATCATCGGTGGTGATGACTTTCTTATCTTCAGGAGCGGTGCGTCCTTCTGCGAGGGCGGACATGGAACAGAGGATGAGCATCAGGATGCAAAGCAGAGTGATAAGCTTTTTCATGGAAGGGTCTCCTTTCCTGTGTTGCAGTGTAAAGATAATGAAAAAAACGGTCGGATGTCCGAGGGGGTGTATGCCCCTCGGATTTCATTATTTCTGTCTCTTTGCCTTTCGGCTGCTGAGAATGCTGAGGGTGAGGAAAAGAACCGTCAGTACGCCGGTACCGATCTGCCCGTAGGTAATGGCATCCTGCCACCAACCGTGCACTTCTTCCACAATAGTGTTGAAGCCCATGCCGTTCATGGCATTGGAGTTTGCAACAGTGTAGAGGATATGCTTGGTGGCTTCACGCATGGCAGACACGACCTGCGGATCCTCGGAATAAGTTTTGAGTTTATCCGTCCACTTGGAAGCATCATTGCAGTCCCAGCCGTCTCCGCCTGCCAGCAGTCCCTGGATAACGTCCATGAACTGGTTGTTATTAGAGAAGTCAGTGAGTACAAAGCCCGGCATGCCGAACTCGCCGCGGAGGATATTGGTAATCAGATTGTAGTCGCCGCCGGCCCAGATGGCGCCAAGACGGTTAAAGGAAGTCATGACACAGTAGGCATTGGCATCGGTAATAGGATATTCAAAAGCCTGGAGGTAGATTTCACGGGCGGCCTGTTCATTGGTCCACACACAGATACCGTCACGGCCGGTTTCCTGATCATTGAAGGCAAAATGTTTGTTGTACACATATACACCCTTGCTCTGGATGCCGGCGGTTTCTGCGGCACAGGTTTTGCCGGAAATGAAGGGGTCTTCGGAATAGTATTCGAAGTTGCGGCCGGAATAGGGGGTACGGTGAATATTGGCTCCGGGGCCGTAGATACCGGAATAGGCTTTACGATTTGCCATGAGGCAGTCATTGCCCATGGAGCGACCTACGGCTTCGGCAATGGCGGGGTCAAAGGATGCGGCCATGATATCTTCGGATGTGTAACTGGTGGAGGAGGAGCCCCCGGTCAGGGTGGCGGTGATTCCCTGGGGGCCGTTTTCATCCTTGGTGGCAGGTTTGCCCACGCTCTTGACCGCAGCGGTGGCGTGGTAAGTCTGGCCGATCAGCTTGGCCATCTCGTTGAATTTGACCTGATCCAGCAGATCATCCCAGGTATAGGTCTGGCCGTTCTGCAGGGTAATGGAGCCATCCAGGGGAATACCGATGAAGTGGGCCAGGGTCAGTTCTCCCTCTTTGCCCATCGTGGGCATGGAGCCCTTCTTTTCAGAGTCGATGATAGTGTTCAGGGCTTTCACCAACTTGTCGTTGGCGGCCATCTGCACGGCGGCACTGTAAGTGTTGTTGGAAAGATCCGCCTTGGGCATGGTGCCTGCCCAGTCAGCACGGGTCAGGTACCGGATGTCATTGCTGGTGTCCGTATCGAACTTGTTCAGGTCGCCATGATCCAGCTGGTTGGTGATGGCGAAGCCGGTGTGGCTGGTGGCATAGGTGGTGGTGTCCTGTTTTGCCTGTTTGTAGACAACAGCCAGTTCAGCTTTGCCTTCTCCTATTATTCTGGAAGTATCTACGGTTCCATTGGCAGTATCATTCTGTGCGGATTTCTGCATCAGAATGTTGTTCAGGGCTTCATGTGCGCCATTACCCGTGGCGAAGTAGTAGTTGCCTTCATCCACAATATAAGTCTTGGCACCGTTTGCATCGTAGGTGCGCATTTCGGATTTTGCGACGGATACATTTGCAGTTACGGTCTTGCCTGCAGGTACATCAATCTTGGTGTAGCCAACGAGTTCCACAGAAGCTTTTTCGATGCCATTCTGTCTGTCGTAGGCGGTGTAAGGACTCTGCATGTAGATCAGCACTGCCTCCCGGGCGTCCCGGTCAGAGGGGTTGGTGACGTCTACTGTGAAGTCAAAGCTGTCACCGTTTTCCTTCATGTTCAGTTTGCCATAGGAAAGATTGCTGTAATTCAAGCCATAGCCGAAGGGGAAGGCAACGGTCTTGGCGTAGTCGTAATCGCCCAAGTTGGCATTGCCCAGCACCATGTCCTCATATCGGGTTTCATAGTAGCGATAGCCGATGTAGATTCCTTCCTGATAGACAACGTAATACTCGTTATTGGTCTTGGCAAAGGCCAGACCTGCCTGGGCTGCGTTGGAGTAGGAGGTTACATAGGCGTTCTGCACGGCGGGAGAGGTAGTGTTGTCATAGCAGTAGGTATCCACCAGGCGGCCGGAAGGATTGATCTTGCCATTCAGCAGATCACCGATGGATCGTATGCCGCTCTGGCCTACTTCGCCGACCCACAGGCAGGCGTCAATGCCGAAATCCTCTCCACAGACAGTGGGGTCAATCACGTCGAGCTCCACCGCGTTGGCGGTGTTCAGCAGCAGCACGATCTTTTTCAGGGAACCGGCGGCTTTCA
>CAMVHE010000008.1 GCA_947167215.1 uncultured Clostridia bacterium | reverse complement strand
GAGGGCGGCCGTACCGTCGGATCTGGTGTTGTCACCAAGATCATCGAGTAATATCTAATAATGGACAGCAGGAGATTTCTCCTGCTGTTTTTTTCATGCCTGCGGGATGCAGGAAAGGAACCTGCGGCAAGGGTTCCCGTCTGCCGGATTGTATATGGAAGAAACCGGATGGAATTTACAGACCGGAGGGAAAAGAAACGCAGCCTGCAGTGGAAAAACCCCTTTCCCGGGAATGCACGGAAGGTCCGGGGACTTTCTGCCGTGCGGGAGCCCTCCTCTCCCGGCTGCGGCAGGATGTTTCAGGCCGGAAAGGGAAAAAAGCAGAAAAGAAAAGACTTTTTTTCAGAAGAAAAGAGCAGGGAAACCGGACCAATATAAGAAGAATTCGGGAGAATGAGGAAGAAAAACGGAGAAAAATGGTGATATTTCTCAAAAACGAAAAAATGATTGACAGAACTTGCAGCCCTGTTGTAAAATACGCAGGCATGTTTGGCAAAGTAATATTTGCCTGAAAATAAAGGAGGTGTCTTGTATGGCTGCAGCAGGAGTACGCGTGAAGATCGTCCTGGCCTGTACGGAGTGCAAGCAACGGAATTACAACACAATGAAGAATAAGCGCAATGACCCGGATCGTATAGAGATGCGCAAGTACTGCCGTTTCTGTAAGAAGCACACGGTTCATAAAGAAACCCGCTGATTTCTGCGACATCAAACACAAGGATGTGATAGAAATGTCTGAGAAAAAGGAAGTAAGCCAGAAGAATTCTGGTTTCTTTGCGCGGGCAGCTGCCTGGTGCAAGGCATTGCCCACCCGGATCCGGGATGCGTTTAAGAATATGGCCGCGGAACTGAAGAAGGTTGCCTGGCCTACCCGTCAGGATCTCATCAATTACTCCTTGGTAGTAATTGCCTTCGTGGTTGTTCTGGCAGTCGTTGTCGGTCTGCTTGATATGGGATCTTCTTTCCTCGTGGCCCGTCTCATCGCCCTGTGATGAAGCGTCGAGGAGCAGAGCATGGCTGAAGAAAAAGCACTATGGTATGTTGTGCATACCTATTCCGGCTATGAGAACAAGGTCGCAACGGACCTTCGCAAGACGGTGGAAAACAGTGGCATGGAAGACCTGATTCAGGATGTAAACGTGCCCATTGAAGAAGTCGTCGAAATCCGGAATGGAAAAGAGCACGTCATCCAGCATAAGATCTTTCCGGGTTACGTGCTGGTCAAAATGATCAAGACCACGGAAACCTGGTATATCGTGCGCAACACCCGCGGTGTGACCGGTTTTGTAGGCCCCGGAAGTGAGCCTATCCCGCTTACCGATGAGGAGTTTGAACGGATGACCAGCTGCCAGGGAACGGTTCATATCGATCTCGAACCTGGTGATTCTGTCCGCATCAAGGCCGGCAGCGTTGCAAATGCTATCGGCACAGTGGAAGAAATCAATGCAGAAGAGCATAAGGTAAAGGTATCCATTGAGATACTGAGCCGTAAGACTACCGTGGAATATGATATTTCCGAGGTAGAGCGGCTGTAAAAAACAAAGACAATCTCCGGCAATGCCGGTTATTGCAGGAATAGAATCTATTCCGACGTGGGAGGAACTGAGTTCCGTAGAACCACAGATTTAGGAGGAAATAATCATGGCAAAGAAAGTTACAGGCATGATCAAACTGCAGGTACCTGGTGGAAAAGCGAATCCGGCACCGCCTATCGGACCGGCTCTCGGCCAGCATGGTGTTAACATCCCCGGATTCTGCAAAGAGTTCAATGAGCGCACGAAGAACGACGTGGGCACCATCATCCCGGTGGTTATCACGGTGTATTCCGACCGTACGTTCACTTTCATCACCAAGACACCGCCTGTTCCGGTACTCATCAAAAAGGCTCTCAACCTTGACAAGGCCAGCGGCGTACCGAACAAGAATAAGGTTGGTCAGCTGACGCAGGCTCAGGTTCGCGAAATCGCGGAGAAGAAGATGCCTGACCTTAACGCTGGAAGCATCGAGGCTGCAATGAGCATGGTAAAGGGCACTGCCCGCTCCATGGGTATCACCGTTGCGGATGCTTAAGCGACGAAGAAGGAATAGTAATCAATAACGACGTGGGAGGAATCTTCCGTTTGTACCACAAGGAGGAATAAACATGAAACACGGAAAAAAGTATGCTGACAGCCTGAAGCTGTTCGACAGACAGAAGCAGTATGATCCCGAAGAGGCCGTAAAGCTCGCCCTGCAGACCGCAAAGGCCGGCTTTGATGAGACCCTCGAGGTTTCTGTCCGCCTGGGCGTTGACCCCCGTCAGGCAGATCAGCAGGTACGTGGTGCCGTCGTTCTGCCGAACGGAACGGGCAAGAAGGTCCGCGTTCTGGTTTTTGCAAAGGGCGATCAGGCCAAAGATGCTGAAGCAGCCGGTGCTGACTATGTCGGTGCAGAAGAGCTGGTAGAGAAGATCCAGAAGGAAAACTGGTTTGATTTTGATGTGGTCGTTGCTACCCCCAATATGATGGGTGTTGTCGGCCGTATTGGTCGTATCCTTGGTCCGAAAGGTCTCATGCCTAACCCCAAGAGCGGCACCGTAACCATGGAAGTAGCCCGTGCTATCAAGGAGATTAAAGCCGGTAAAGTCGAGTATCGTCTTGACAAGAGCGCTATCATCCACTGCCCGATCGGCAAGAAATCTTTCACTGCTGAGCAGCTGACCGAGAACCTCAACGCTCTGATGGGCGCTATCGTTCGTGCAAAGCCTGCCGCAGCAAAGGGCGTCTATCTGAAGAGCGTAGTTCTGTCCTCTACCATGGGCCCCGGAATCAAGCTCAACTCTCTGAAGTTCTGATTCTGATCTGTCTTTCCTGCAAAGGAAGGACAGACCGTTTTTTCGGGAAATCCATAATCTCCTGTTGACAAGGAGAGAAACGGATGGTAAACTAACGCCTGTTCGAACTGAAAATCTGTGCCTAAGACAGCTGGTGAGGCATCTTAATGGATCTTTGATCTGCCAGCCGAGGTGCGAGAGTACATGAATGAATTCGTACCCTTGCGCCCAGCGCAGGGGTTTTCTGTTTGGAATAGATGCTTCCGCGGAGGAAGCGCGGATTGACAGAGGAAGGAGGAAGAAGGTTATGTCTCAGAATCTCGAAGCCAAAAAGGTCGCTGTCTCTGAAATTGAAGAGAAGATCGAAAAGGCTGAGTCTATTGTAGTTGTTGAGTATAACAAGCTGACAGTCGAGGCTGTTACTGCTCTGCGTGCAAAGTGCCGTGAGGCCGGCGTAGAGTATTGTGTTCTCAAGAATACCTTGATGCGTCGTGCTCTTGCCAACAAGGGCATCACGATGGATAAGGAAGTTCTCGAAGGACCGAACGCCTATGTATTCAGCGAGAAGGATCCTGTTTCTGGTCCCAAGATCATCAAGGAGTTTATCGCTGGTGCTGAAAAGGACAAGAAGGAGTCCCCGCTGACCATCAAGGGCGGCGTCATGGACGGTGAGGTGCAGACCGTTGAGCAGGTAAAGGCTCTGGCGGATATCCTGCCCCGCGAACAGCTCATTGCCAAAATCATGGGCTGCCTCAATTCCCAGGCTCGTGCACTGGCCTATGTTATTCAGGCTATTGCAGACAAGAAGGCCGGGAACGGCGCTGCAGAGTAAGGCTGGCTAATATCTCAGGGTTCGCTGCCTGAATGGCAGTGTTTCAACCAGTAGAAAGCCCCTGTACGGGGCGTCTCCCCATCCGAGGAGATTAAGAATTAAAAATTATGGAGGTTTATTATGGATATCAATGAGATCGTATCTGCAATCGAGAACTTGACTCTGATTGAAGCTTCCGAGCTGGTAAAGGCTCTGGAAGAGAAGTTCGGCGTTTCTGCCGCTGCTCCTGTTGTTGTCGGTGGTGCTGCCGGCGCTGCTGCTCCTGCTGAAGAGGAGAAGACTGAATTTGACGTTATCCTGACCGGATTTGACGCTGCCAAGAAGGTTGCTGTTATCAAGGCTGTGCGTGAAGTCGTACCGGGCCTGGGCCTGAAGGATGCCAAGGACATGGTCGAAGGCGCTCCCAAGACGCTGAAGGAAGCCGTTTCCAAGGAAGAAGCCGAGACTGTCAAGGCCAAGATCACTGAGGCCGGCGGAACCGTCGAAATCAAGTAATTCTTGCAAAAAACAAAAAGGAGCACGTCTGTGCTCCTTTTTTGTAAAGTGCTGGAGGTCAAAAGATGATTTATCTGAAGGATCTGTTTCGTTTACAGTTTCATAATCTCCATTTGGTCGCCGGCGCCAAAGGCATAGACCGAACCGTAACTGCCGCGGTGCTGTTTGAATATGATCCTTCCCGGATGAAACTGCCTGACTTTTACCGGGGTGATCTGGTGGTGACAACCCTGGCCTATGCCAGGGAGGACATTACCCTCGTTTCCCAGTCGATGCTTGCCCTGCTGGATCAGGGGGTTGCTGGTTTCCTGGTTAAAACGGCATATTTCCAGGAACTGCCGCAGGAAGTTCTTGAACGTGCCAATCAGCTGCATACGCCGATCTTTCAGTTTGACAATACCTATATTGAGGATGTCATCCTGCGGGTTACGGACCTTATCCGCAACAAGAATCCCTTCATCGGGTATGAGGATACGCTGGATTCCATGATCCGGGGTACTTTTTCTCCTGCACAGATCCGGGAACGCATGCGGCAGATCAACCCGGAAAGCTCCTTTGCCTACGGGGTTCTGACCATTGGAAAGCGCAAAGCGCATGTTTCACTGGAGGAGCGGTTTGAACACCTGCTGAATGAAAACCCGAACCTGAAAAAACGGTATATCGTCATGGGCTGGCATGGCAAGCTTGTTGCGTTCTGCCGCCTTCAGGAAGGCGAGATTTCAAGCACGGAATATGCAGAGGATCTTCTCCGGTGCCTGAGGTCCCAGGAAGGGGATTACTACGTGGGTATCTCCAACCCGTGCCTGGATCCGCAGAAGATTGGCATCTTTCTCTGTGAGAGTGTCTATGCGGCTCAGAAAGCCGAACTGGAGCCGCAGTTCTGCTGCACGGCAGACGGCCTTGGACTCTATGCCTTCATCATGCCGCTGCTTCAGGATGACTTTGCCCAGCAGCAGGCCAAAAAAGCATTGTCACGCCTTCGCAACTTTGACCGGATGAATAAAAACGTTCTGATGGATACGGTGGAGGCCTATGTGCTGTATCATCTGGATATTACAAAGACTGCAAGGGTGATCGGCCAGCATCCGAATACGGTCCGCTATCGTCTTGCAAAGGTACAGGACTTCTTTGGCATTTCGGATGACCGGGCTTTCGAAATGTATCTTGCCATTCTGGTCCTCTTCAGCCAGATGGAAAAAGGATGAGTTTTAGCGTATCATAAACAGCAGGAAGATTCCGGCTGACAGCAGCATGCCTGCTATGACGTCCGACGGGTAATGAAAACCGGAAAAGACGCGGAGGCTGCAGATCAGCAGACACAGAAGAATGCAGAAAATGCGGAATGCGGGATTGGGAACAACGCTCAGAACTGCCAGGGCAATCGCCGTGGCAGATGCGGCATGGCGGCTGGGCATGCTCTTGCCCTTTCCGGGAAGATAGGAACCGACAGGCGGCAGATGAAAAAAATCATAAGGCCGTGTCCGGTTGATCAGCGTACGCAGCAGACTGACAAGTACAAAACAGGTCAGGGGAAAAAGGCAGTACCGCAGCGGGAAGGTGCCTTTGGAGAACTGCAGGAGAAAAAGGAAGCCGTAGATACCTGCGCACAGCACGGTCGGAACCTGCAGAAGCCATACCCGTCCATGCAGCAATGTTCTTGTCCTGTCTGTAATCTTTTGATACTGTTCCTTTGTCATAGGTTCACTCCGATATCAGAAATCCCTCAGGTCCATGCCTGAGGGATTTTTTTGATGGGGATAAAGGATTCTCATTTCCGTATGCTTACTTTTCTTCTTCAATCTGAGCAACGCGGACAATCATCTTGACGATTTTGTCGATGCTCATCAGGGCAGAATTGATGCAAAGGTCATAGTTCTGCGCCTTGCCCCATTTCTGGTCGGTATAACGGAAATAATGATTGCCGCGCTCCTTGTCCGACTTGGCGATCTCCTTGAGGGCGGATGCCTCGTCAATGTTGTGGAGCTTCATGATGCGGGCGACCCGGACTTCCGTGGGGGCATGAATGAAGATATTGATGGTATGCTTGCGTCCGGCAAGAATATAATCCGCACAGCGTCCTACGATAACTGCACTTTCTTTTTCAGCGATCTCCCGGATAGCCTGAGACTGGGAGATGAACAGTGCCTCGGAAAGAGGCAGGTACTGTGTGGAAAAGAAACCGTTGGAATATGCGGAAGAGGCTGCCCAGTTCTGCATAAAGCCGTTGGAAGTACGCTGTTCATTATCCTCAATGAATTCATGAGAGAAGCCACTCTTTTCGGCGACTAATTTGATGAGCTCCTTATCGTAATATGCGATGCCGAGCTCCTTGGCTACCATTTCACCGATCTGCCGGCCGCCACTTCCATATTCACGACCAATGGTGATAATTAATGGATTTGACATTGCAGTCCCTCCTTGTCATTACAGGAAAATGCCACACTGAAATTATAGCATAAAGGACCAGAAAAGTCACTCTCCAGTTTAGCATACAAGCCAATTGCCGGGAGGAAGAAGGCGGAAGGCATGGGATACGGCAGGGCAGAGAAAGCGGGATGCAGCCCGCAGAGGGAGCAGGAGGGCAGTGAGGAAATGCATCCCGGGCGAGGAAAGCGAAAAACAGAAGGCCGGAAGAGAAAAAGGGGATCCGGGGGAGTTTCTTCCTTATATATAGCACAGGAGGACATGCGTGCGCAACAATAGGAAACACCCGGAGGCGTGGATAGAACAGGTGAAAACTAAACGCCCGGAGGGGTGGACAAATATTGCGATGGAATCAATTAGAAAAGCAAGTAATATTTAAACATATTGAATTTAAACGATTTAAGAAATAATCCGACGGACAAATAAAATGCAAAAAATTCAAAAAAATTTAAAAAGAGTATTGCCTCGAAAAATGATTTAGAATATAATATCGACCGATGTCTGCAAAGGAATGAAGCAGCAGATTGCTCACTGGCCAGTGAGGTAACTGTTGTGGACCATGTCCGCTAATCGGACGACGGCTCAAGATCCGTCATGCAGGGCAAAATGCCAAGCAGTCGTACTTGAGTACGAATAAGGAGGAAATGAAATGGCCAGCAAGAAAATCCGTATTAAGCTCTGGGCTTATGAGCACAGCCTCGTAGACCAAGCAGCAGAGCGCATTGTCGAGACGGCGCGCCGCACCGGATCGAAGGTTTCAGGACCGATTCCGCTTCCCACTGAGCGTGAGGTCGTAACGATCCTGCGTGCACCGCATAAGTATAAAGATTCTCGCGAGCAGTTTGAGCAGCGCACCCACAAGCGTCTGATCGATGTTCAGAATCCTACGCGCGCCACGTTTGATGCAATGGAAAAGCTCGATCTTCCGGCAGGTGTGGAAATCGAGATCAAACTGTGATCAGGAGGTAAAGTAAGATGAAAAAAGGTATCGTCGGAAAAAAGATCGGCATGACGCAGATCTTTGCCGAAGACGGCCGCCTGATCCCCGTCACCGTTATTCAGGCTGGTCCGTGCCCCGTCGTTCAGAAGAAGACGGTTGAGAAGGACGGATACGAAGCAATCCAGGTTGGATTTGATGCTTATGCACCGAATCGTGCAGAGAAGCTCGTCAACAAGCCCCAGAAGGGTCATTTTGCCAAGGCGAATGTCGAACCCACCAGAACGCTTCGCGAACTTCGCCTTGAGGACTGCAGCACGTACAACGTAGGCGACGAGATCAAGGTAGATGTGTTCGCAGCAGGCGATCATGTGGATGTAACTGGTACATCCAAGGGTCATGGATACAGCGGCGTCATTCAGCGTTGGAATCATCACACCGGCCCGATGGCCCATGGTTCCAAGTATCATCGTGGCGTAGGTTCCATGAGTGCAAACTCCGACCCGTCCCGTGTTTTCAAGAACAAGAAGATGCCTGGTCATTACGGTGTTGACCGTGTGACGACGCTGAACCTCAGCGTGGTTCGTGTGGATGCCGATCGCAATCTTCTTCTCGTGCGTGGCGCAGTACCGGGCCCGAATGGCGGAACTCTTGTCATTCGTGATTCCGTGAAGGCCTAAGTAAGGAGGAATCATTACAATGCCGAAAATTGCAATGCTGAATCAGGAAGGCGCAAATGTCGGTGAAATCGAACTGAAGGACGAAATCTTCGGTGCCGAGATCAACGAAGCTGCCATCCACCTGGTTGTTCGCAGCCAGCTGGCCGCCAAGCGCCAGGGCACGCAGTCTGCCAAGACCCGCGGCGAAGTACGCGGAGGCGGACGCAAGATTTATCGCCAGAAGGGCACTGGCAATGCACGTCATCATGGCAACCGTGCACCTCAGTTCACCCATGGCGGCGTGGTATTTGCACCAAAGCCCCGTGATTATGTCATCAACGTCCCCAAGAAGGTTCGCCGCCTGGCTATCAAGGGTGTGCTTACCGCCAAGGTAAACGAGCAGGAGATGATCGTTCTCGATAAGATCTCCCTCACGGCACCGAAGACCCGCGAAGTTGCCAAGATCATGAAGAACCTTGGCGTGAATAAGACCGCTCTGCTGGTTCTGGCTGGCCCGGATGAGACGATTACCCGCGCAGCAGCCAACATCCCCGGCCTTAAGACGGCTTATGTGAACACGATCAACGTTCTCGACATTCTGGCAAATGAGAAATTCATCATCACCCAGGATGCGGTGCAGCAGGTTGAGGAGGTTTATGTATAATGAAAAATCCTCATGATATCATTCTCCGCCCGATCATGACGGAGAAGGCCTATAATGGATTCGAAGGCAAGCGCTACGTATTTCAGGTAGCACTCGATGCCAATAAGATTGAGATCAAGCAGGCTGTGGAAGCAGTATTTGATGTGAAGGTTGAGAGCGTCAATACGCTTCGTACCCTGGGCAAGATCAAGCGTCAGGGCCGCTACTCCGGCCGTACGCCCGAAATCAAGAAGGCTTATGTTACGCTGAAGAAAGACTCTAAGACGATTGAGTTCTTCGACGGCATGGCGCAGTAAACGGGAGGTTAAAGACAAATGGCTATTCGTGTTTATAAGCCGACTTCCCCAGCAAGACGTTTCATGTCGGTTCTGACCTTTGAGGAAGTCACCAAGAAGACACCGGAAAAATCTCTGGTTGAGATTAAGAAGAAACATGCCGGCCGCAACAATCAGGGCAAGATCACCGTTCGTCACCAGGGTGGCGGAAACAAGGTGAAGTACCGCATCATCGATTTCAAGCGGAACAAGGACAATGTCCCTGCCAAGGTTGCCGCGATCGAGTACGATCCGAACCGTACCGCTTTCATCGCTCTGCTGAACTATGCAGACGGCGAGAAGCGCTACATCCTTGCACCGCTTGACCTGAAGGTCGGCGACGTGCTGCTCAGCGGCGACAACGCTGATATCAAGCCCGGCAATGCACTGCCCCTCCGCAACATCCCGCTCGGTACTCTGATCCACAATGTGGAGATCATTCCGGGCCGCGGCGGCCAGCTGGTCCGCAGCGCAGGCGATGCTGCTCAGCTGATGGCTAAGGAAGGGGAATATGCCCAGGTCCGTCTTCCCTCCGGCGAGGTCCGCATGATCTCCATGGATGCGAAGGCAACCATCGGTACCGTGGGCAACACGGACTACAGCAATGTTCGCGTCGGCAAAGCAGGCCGTACCCGTCACATGGGCGTCCGTCCGGCAGTCCGCGGCGTTGTTATGAACCCCTGCGATCATCCGCATGGTGGTGGCGAAGGCAAGAGCCCGGTTGGACTTCCGGCACCTGTTACCCCGTGGGGCAAGCCTGCACTGGGTCTCAAGACGCGTAAGCACAACAAGTACTCTGACAAGAAGATTGTCAAGCGTGCCGGGAAGAAGTAATAGGAGGATTCATCAATGAGCAGATCGGTCAAGAAAGGCCCCTATGTTGCTGAAAAGCTCCTCAAAAGGGTCGAGGCAATGAATGAATCCGGCAAGAAGAGTGTTCTTAAGACATGGTCCCGTGCATCTACGATTTTCCCGCAGATGGTAGGACACACCATCGCTGTCTATGATGGACGCAAGCATGTGCCGGTTTATATCGTCGAAGAGATGGTAGGACATAAACTGGGAGAATTCGCACCGACCAGGACCTTCCGTGGTCATGCCGGTTCCGAAAAGTCTTCCGGCGGAAAGTAAGAGGTGAGGCGTATGGCAACAAGAATTCGTGAAAAAGCTAAGGCTCGCAAAGAGAATCGTGACAAACGGCCTCATGCTGTCGCCAAGTATGTCCGCATTGCACCCAGCAAGGCTGGCATTGTCGCGGATCTGATTCGCGGCAAGAAGGCTGAGGATGCACTCGCCATTCTCATGTACACCCAGAAAGCAGCCGCCCCTGTCATGGAGAAGCTGCTCCTCTCTGCAATGGCAAATGCAGAAGAAAATAATGAAATGGACCGTGGTTCCCTCTACGTTGCTGAGGTATATGCCAATCCTGGTCCCACGCTCAAGCGGTATGTGGCACGGAACCGCGGCAGCGCATCTCCGATGCTCAAGCGTACCTGCCACATCACGATTGTGCTTGACCAGATGAAGGAGGTTATCTGATGGGCCAGAAAGTTAATCCGCATGGCGCTCGCGTTGGTGTCATCAAGGACTGGAGCTCCACCTGGTATGCGGATAAGAAGAATTTTGCGGACAATCTCGTTTCTGACGCGAAGCTCCGTGATATGATCAAGAACCTCGAGTTCGTGGACGACAAGAGCAAGAAGAGCGTGAAGCTGTATGATGCCGGCGTTTCCCAGATCGGCATCGAGCGTCGTTTTGACAACGACAAGCTCCGCGTTACCGTAACGCTCAACGTGGCAAAGCCCGGCATCGTTATCGGTACCAACGGCGCCAACATTGAAAAAATCAAATCTGCTATCACCAAGAAGCTGGGTGGCAAGAACGTTCAGGTTATCCTGAATGTCCAGGAAATCAAGAACCCGGATCTGGATGCACAGCTCGTGGCAGAGAACATCGCTGCTCAGCTGGAGAACCGTGTTTCCTTCCGTCGGGCCATGAAGAAGTGCCTGCAGAGCTCCATGCGTGCCGGTGCCAAGGGCATCAAGACCAGCGTGGCCGGCCGTCTGGGCGGTGCTGACATTGCCCGTTCCGAGGGATATCATGAAGGTTCCATCCCGCTGCAGACCCTGCGTGCTGACATCGACTACGGCTTTGCCGAGGCGAAGACTGCATACGGCCGTCTGGGCGTCAAGGTTTGGATTTATAAAGGACAGGTTCTTCCTGCTGCGAAAAAGGCGGCTCCGGTGAAGACCGAAGGAGGCAAGTAAACCATGTTAATGCCGAAAAGAGTAAAGCGCCGCCGCGTCTTCCGCGGTCGCATGAAGGGCAAGGCGCAGCGTGGTAATTTCCTGGCATACGGTGACATCGGCCTTGTGGCTACCGAACCGGCATGGGTTACCGCTCGCCAGATTGAGGCCGCTCGTGTGGCTCTCACCCGTTATACCAAGCGTGGTGGTCAGGTATGGATCAAGATCTTCCCTGACAAACCGATTACTGAAAAGCCTGCCGAGACCCGCATGGGTTCCGGTAAAGGTTCCCCCGAGTACTGGGTTGCGGTTGTAAAGCCCGGCCGTGTACTCTTTGAGATCAAGGGCGTTGCCGAGTCCGATGCACGTGAAGCACTGCGTCTGGCCTCCCACAAGCTGCCCCTCAAGACCAAGATCATCATGAAGACTAAAGCAGACGAAGGCGGTGAGGCGTAATGAAGAAGAACACGTACAGTGATCTGTCTGCAGCCGAGCTGAATGACAAGATCGCCGAGCTGAAGAAGGAACTCTTCAACCTGCGCTTCCAGAAAGTGACCAACAATCTGAGTGATCACACTGCACTGGTCAAGACCAAGCGCGATATCGCCCGTGCAAAAACTGCGCTGCGCAGCCTTGAGCTTAAGGCTCAGGCGTAACTCGAAAGGAGAAACGCATTATGTCTGAAGAAAGAGGAATGCGCAAGACTCGCGTTGGTGTCGTTGTCAGCGATAAGATGGACAAGACAATTACCGTCGCAGTTAAGTATCGCGTTCGTCATCCCCTTTACGGTAAGATTATCAACCGTACTACCAAAATTAAGGCACATGACGAGAACAACGAATGCGGCATCGGAGATACCGTGCGCGTGATGGAAACTCGTCCGCTGAGCCGTGACAAGCGTTGGCGCCTCGTCGAGATCATCGAGAAGGCGAAGTAATCGCTTGCTGATAAGGAGGAAAAAACACAATGATTCAGCCGCAAACGCGTCTTAAGGTCGCCGACAATACCGGCGCTAAGGAAATCATGTGCTTCCGTGTCATGGGCGGTTCTTTCCGTCAGACCGGCTCGGTTGGTGACGTCATCATGGCTTCGGTTAAGAGTGCAACGCCCGGCGGCGTTGTAAAAAAAGGCGATGTCGTGAAGGCCGTTATCGTCCGTGTGCACAAGAGCTACCGTCGTCCGGACGGTTCGTACATCCGGTTCGATGATAACGCCGCAGTTATCATCGGTGCCGACAAGCAGCCGAGAGGCACCCGTATCTTTGGGCCGGTCGCGCGTGAACTTCGCGAACACGACTTTATGAAGATCGTCTCTCTTGCGCCCGAAGTTCTGTGAGGAGGTAGCGAGAAGTATGCATATCCGTGCAAAGGATAGGGTTGTTGTGATCACTGGTAAGGATAAGGGCAAAGAGGGCGAAGTCCTCTCCGTGATTCCTTATGTCGACAAGACCGATCCCAACAATCGTCAGCCCTCTATGATGGGCAAGAACAGGGTCAAGAAGTATGACCGTGTTATTGTTGAAGGTGTCAACATTTGCAAGCGCCACATGAGACCGCAGCAGCAGGGTGGTGCCGGTCAGATCGTGTCCAAGGAAGCCGCCATCGCAGCATCCAACGTCATGCTGATCTGCCCGAAGTGCAAGCGCGGTGTCCGCGTTGGCTACCAGGTGCTTGAGAATGGCAACAAGGTTCGTGTGTGCAAGAAGTGCGGCACGACGATAGATTAATGCAGGAGGATACAGAAATGGATACGCGTCTTTACGATAAGTATGTGACCGAAGCCGTTCCTGCCCTGCAGCAGAAGTTCGGCTACAAGAACGTCAACGAGATCCCGAAGATCGAAAAGATCGTCATCAACATGGGTCTCGGTGATTGCAAAGATAACCCCAAGGCACTTGAAGGTGCTGTGAAGGAACTTGAGCAGATCGCCGGCCAGAAGGCTGTGGTCACGAAGGCCAAGAAGTCCATCGCAAACTTCAAGCTGCGCGAAGGCATGAATGTTGGTGCGAAAGTAACCCTGCGCGGTGAGCGGATGTACGAGTTCGCTGACAAGCTGATGAACATCGCACTGCCCCGTGTTCGCGACTTCCATGGCGTTTCCGACAAGGCTTTCGACGGCCGCGGAAATTACTCCCTGGGTATTCGTGAACAGCTTCTGTTCCCCGAAATCGACTATGATAAGGTCGAAAAGGTACGGGGTATGGAAATGATCTTTGTGACCACGGCCAAGACGGATGAAGAGTGCAAGGAACTGCTTCAGCTGCTTGGTATGCCGTTCACAAGGTAAAGAGGAGGACAAATATGGCTAAGACCAGCATGATCAACAAACAGCAGCGGACCCCGAAGTTTTCGACCCGTGCCTATACGCGCTGCCGTCTGTGCGGCCGTCCGCACTCCGTGCTTCGCAAGTATGGTGTTTGCCGCATTTGTTTCCGAGAACTGGCTTATAAGGGACAGATTCCTGGTGTCCGTAAGGCCAGCTGGTAAGGAGGGACAGAAATGCTCGTAAATGATCCCATTGCAGATATGCTCACACGCATCCGCAATGCTCAGGTTGCCAAGCACGATACCGTAATGATCCCCGCTTCCAATATGAAGAAGTCGATCGCTAAAATCCTGCTTGACGAAGGTTATATCAAAAGTGTAGATCTGATCGATGACGGCCTGGCCGGACAGATCAAGATCGGCCTCAAGTACACCGACAAGAAGCAGGCAGTTATTGTGGGACTCAAGCGCATCAGCCGTCCCGGACTGCGTGTTTACAGTCAGTGTGAAGATCTGCCCAAGGTTCTGGGCGGTCTCGGAATCGCTATCGTGTCCACGTCCAAGGGCGTCATGACCGATAAGCAGGCCCGTCAGGCCAACGTTGGCGGCGAAGTTCTCGCCTTTATCTGGTAATAGACGCTGAAACGGAGGTAAATACAATGTCTCGAATTGGAAGACATCCGATTGCTGTCCCGGCCGGCGTTACCATTACGGTTACCGATGACAACGTTGTTGTCGTGAAGGGACCCAAGGGCCAGCTCGAACAGGCGATCAACAAGAACATCACAGTCAAGGTCGAAGACGGACATGTTCATGTGTCCCGTCCGAATGACGAGAAGCAGAATCGTGCTTTCCACGGTCTGTACCGTGCTCTCATCAATAACATGGTTATCGGTGTGACCACCGGCTTCAAGAAGACCCTCAATCTGGTGGGTACCGGCTATCGTGCCGAGGCCAAGGGAAACACGCTGACCATCAACATCGGCTTCAGCCATCCTGTAGTCATCGAGGCTCCGGAGCACATCAGCTTCGCAACCCCCAGTGCAACGACCATTGAGGTCAATGGCATTGACAAGCAGCAGGTCGGCAATATGGCCGCAGACATTCGCGCCATCCGCAAGCCGGAGCCCTACCTCGGAAAGGGTATCAAGTACGAGGATGAGGTTATCCGCCGCAAGGAAGGCAAGACAGGTAAGAAGTAAGGAAGGGAGTGAACGCTTATGTTCAATAAACGCGATCGCAATGAGGTTCGCAGAATCCGTCACGAGCGTGTACGTAAGAAGATCAGCGGCACGCCCGAGATGCCGCGTCTGTGCGTGTATCGCAGCCTGAACCACATCTATGTACAGGTCATCGATGATACCACCCAGAGGACCCTGGTTTCCTGCTCTACGCTGGATCCCCAGGTCAAGGGACAGCTTGCTGAGCTCGACAAGAAGGGTGCCAGCAAACTGGTTGGCAAGACGGTTGCAGAGCGTGCTCTGGCTGCCGGCATCAAGCAGGTCGTCTTCGACCGCGGCGGATATGTCTATACCGGCCGCGTAGCCGAGGTTGCTGCAGGCGCCCGTGAAGCGGGCCTCGACTTCTGATTCAAGGAGGATACACTAACATGCCTCAGAACATGGATAGAAAACCGCAGGATCGCGGCGAGCGCCGCGAGCGGGGTCCGCGCCGTGAGCGCCGCCCGGAAAGCGAGTTTCAGGAGAAAATGGTTTCCATTAACCGTGTATCGAAGACCGTTAAGGGCGGCCGCAACATGCGCTTCGCAGCGCTGGTGGTTGTGGGCGACGGCAAGGGTCGCGTAGGATGCGGCATTGGAAAAGCCACTGAAATTCCTGAAGCAGCGCGCAAAGCTGCGGAAGATGCCAAAAAGCATCTCATTAATGTCAGCCTGAAGGGAACCTCCATTCCACACGGAGCCACCGGCCGTTTCGGCACTGGCGAAGTCGTGCTGCTGCCCGCTCCCGAAGGCACCGGCGTTATCGCCGGCGGCCCCGCCCGTGCAGTGCTTGAGCTGTGCGGCGTGAAGGACATTCGCACCAAGAGCTATGGCTCAAACAATCCGATCAACATGGTGAAAGCCACGCTTAATGGACTGGCAGCCCTCCGCAATGCGGAAGAGGTTGCAAAGCTTCGCGGCAAGACTGTGGAAGAGCTGCTTGGTTAAGGAGGAAAAGAGATATGAAACTGCAGGTTAAACTTGTGAAGTCTCCTGTCTCCAGCAAGCCGAATCACATCAGGATTGTAGAAGCTTTGGGTCTGCACAAGGTCAACTCCACCAAGGTGTTTGAAGATACCCCCGCCATCCGCGGCATGATCTTCAAGGTAAAGCATCTGGTGTCGGTAGTCGAAATTGGCGACTAAGGAGGATTCACCATGAAGTTGAACGAACTCAAGCCCGCACTGGGCTCTACCACCGCGCCGCGCCGCAAGGGCCGTGGCGTGGGATCCGGACTGGGTAAGACGTCCGGTAAAGGCCACAAGGGTGCAAAAGCCCGTAGTGGCGGCGGAAAGCGTCCCGGATTTGAAGGCGGCCAGATGCCCCTCGTCCGTCAGCTGCCGAAGCGCGGCTTCAAGAACATCTTTGCAAAGCAGTTTGCTACCGTCAACGTTGGCGCTCTCGATTGCTTCGAGGAAGGCACCGTCGTGACCGCAGCATTGCTGGCCGAGAAGAAGATCATCCGGAAGGAACTGGACGGTCTCAAGATTCTGGGAAGCGGCGAACTTACCAAGAAGCTGACGGTGAAAGCCGCCAAGTATACGGCCTCGGCAAAGGAGAAGATTGAAGCGGCTGGCGGAACTGCTGAGGTGATCTGATATGCTAGAGAAAATCAGAACAGCTTGGCGCATTCCCGAACTGCGGAAGAAGATCATCTACACCTTCGGAATGTTGCTGATCTATCGTCTTTTAAGCGTTATTCCGGTTCCTGGCATGAATCTGTCCCAGGTGGCGAACGTCATTGACCAGTTCTCGATTCTGGGATTCATGAACATGATGACCGGTGGTTCCTTCTCTAACATGACCATCATGGCCATGGGTATTACCCCATACATTAATGCCAGCATTATCTTCCAGCTCCTGACGGTTGCCATTCCGGCTCTGGAGAAGCTGTCCAAGGAAGGCCCGGAAGGCCGCAAGAAGATCACGGAGTATTCCCGTTATCTGACGGTTGTCCTGGCTTTCGTTCAGGCAGTCGGCCTCGTGTTTGCGATGCGTGCGACTTCCAAGGGCGGCATCTGGTACGTGGTTATCGGTCTGTCCATGGCAGCGGGCACAGCCCTTGCCATGTGGATCGGTGAGCGCATCACGGAGAATGGCATCGGAAACGGCATCAGCCTCCTGATCATGGCTGGTATCGTATCGAACCTCTTCAACTGGATGGTCAGCGCGATTGCAGGCGTTGCCGAGGGAACGGTCGGCATCATTGCCGTCATTGCAATCATCCTGACTTTCGTTATCATGATCGTGGCAATCACCTTTGTTGACATGGGCGAGCGCCGCGTCACCGTTCAGTATGCCAAGCGCGTTGTTGGCCGCAAGATGTACGGCGGTCAGTCCACCTTCATCCCCATGAAGCTCAACGCTACTGGCGTTATGCCGCTGATCTTTGGCTTTGCCATTCTTCAGTTCCCGGCAACCATTTTCGCTTTCTTCCCGGATTCTGCCATTAACCTCTGGTGGAGTCGGTTCCAGAGCGGGTTCGGCTATCAGATTGTGCTTGCACTTCTGATCATCGCTTTCACCTACTTCTACACCTCCATCACCTTCAATCCGGTGGATATCTCCAAAAATATCCAGCAGAACGGTGGTATTATCCCGGGTATTCGTCAGGGAAGAGCGACAAGCGATTATCTTTCCAGAATTTCTTCGCGTCTCACGTTGTTCAGCGCATTGTTCCTGGCAGTCCTGGCGACCATTCCGACCCTCCTTACCCGTGTGGCCGGTATCAGCACGCCTTTTGCAGCAAGCTCCATTCTGATCGCTGTCTCTGTGGGTATCGAAACGATCCGCGCTATCGAAGCACAGATGGTCATGCGCCATCATAAAGGTTTCTTGGGATGAACAACTCCCCTCGCGAGGTGTTTGTATGAATGTGATTTTTTTAGGCCCTCCTGGTGCAGGAAAAGGTACGCAGGCAGTACGTGTATGTGAGAGACTGGGCATCCCCCAGATTTCCACCGGCGACATTCTTCGCGCAGCGATGAAGGCCGAAACTCCCGTAGGACTTGAAGCCAAGTCCTACGTGGAAAAGGGACTGCTGGTACCGGACTCTGTTGTGATCAACATCGTCCGCGACCGTTTACAGCAGGATGACTGCAAGAACGGTTACATTCTCGATGGTTTCCCTCGGACAGTGGCTCAGGCGGAAGCACTTTCCGCTTTTGCAGACATCCAGGCGGTTGTTGACATTGAAGTTGCTGACGACGTACTGGTGAACCGTCTGTCCGGACGGCGTGTGTGTCCCGCATGCGGGGCCACGTACCACACGGCAAACCTTGCAGGACGCGAGGATTGCGAAAAGTGCGGTGCCAAGCTGATTCGCAGGAAGGATGACGAACCGGAAACGGTGCTCAGCCGGCTTACGGTATATCATGATCAGACTGCGCCGCTGATTGCTTACTATACAGAAAAAGGCATTCTTCATGCCATTGACGGAACTCAGCCGATGGAGGAGTGCACCAAAGCAGTCCTGGCGGTTCTTGATGCGGACAAGTAAGCATGAGGAGCTGCTGCCTGACTTACAGGGGAGAGCAAGATGAATTTAATTCCGATGGAAGTCGGGCGGGTTGTCCTGTCGAAGGCCGGCCATGACCAGGGACACTACTACGTGATCGTTTCGGTTGCGGAAAGTCCGTACGTCATGATTGCAGATGGCCGGGTCAGGAAAATTCAGGCTCCAAAGAAGAAGAAGATTAAACATCTGCGGGCCATGCCGCAGTATGCAGGAGACATTGCGGAACGGATTGCTTCCGGGAAGCAGGTAACCGATGCAGATCTGCGGCATGCCCTGGATGCCATCATGGCAGGCGCTGTTGAACCATAAGGAGGGTTAACATTGCCCAAGAGCGACAATATTGAAGTGGAGGGCGTAGTTGTTGAAGCACTGCCCAATGCGAATTTTCGCGTTGAAGTAGCTGGCGGACACAAAATCATCGCCCAGATTTCAGGAAAGATCCGGATGAACTTCATTCGGATTTATCCCGGAGACAAAGTGAAAGTTGAAATCTCTCCCTATGACCTCACCAGGGGACGTATTACCTGGCGAAGCAAGGGCTGAGGAGAGCGAGGAGGAAACGGACAATGAAGGTTAGACCGTCTGTGAAACCGATTTGTGAAAAGTGCAAGATCATCAAGCGCAAAGGTCGCATCATGGTGATCTGCGAAAACCCGAAGCATAAGCAGAAACAGGGTTAATTTTCAAAGATGAACAGGAAGGATCGCTTGGGCGGCTGCGCAGGAAATACCCTGTGATCCATGCGATTTCTCATAAATGTAAACCGAAAGAAAAGGAATACAGTTCGGAGGTAAAAGAATGGCACGTATTTCTGGCGTAGACCTGCCTCGCGAGAAGCGGGTCGAATACGGACTGACGTATATCTTTGGTATCGGCGTCAAGACATCTCAGCAGATTCTTGAAGCTACCGGAGTCAATCCTGACACCCGCGTGAAAGATCTCAGTGAGCAGGACGTCAACAAGATTCGTGAATATATTGAACATAATCTGAAGGTAGAAGGCGATCTCCGCCGCGATGTCTCTCTGGACATTAAGCGCATGATGGAAATCGGCAGCTACCGCGGAGTACGGCATCGTCGTGGTCTTCCGGTTCGCGGACAGAACACCAAGCAGAATGCTCGGACCAGGAAGGGCCCGAAGAAGACGATTGCCGGAAAGAAGAAGGCAGACAAGTAAGGAGGAGTAACTGACTATGGCACCTAAGCAAAAGCTGAAGAAGACAACGCGCAAGCGTCGTGAGCGCAAGGTTGTTGAGCGCGGTGCGGCACATATCCGCTCTTCCTTTAACAACACGATTGTCACCATTACCGATCTTCAGGGCAATGCTCTCAGCTGGGCATCTGCCGGCGGCCTGGGCTTCCGCGGAAGCAAGAAGTCTACGCCGTTTGCAGCACAGACTGCAGCTGAGACGGCTGCAAAGGCAGCAATGGACTACGGCCTGAAGACCGTAGAGGTGTATGTCAAGGGTCCGGGTTCCGGACGTGAGGCAGCCATCCGTTCCCTGCAGGCAGCGGGCCTCGAAGTGAATATGATCAAAGACGTGACGCCGATTCCGCATAACGGATGCCGTCCGCCGAAGCGCCGCCGCGTGTAAGGATTTGTAAGGAGGACAAAAGAAAATGGCGAATAATAAAGAGCCTATCGCAAAGAAAGCCAGGAGCCTTGGTGTTTCTCCGGCAGTCATGGGATACGGCAACAAGAAGTCTAACCGCAATCCTGGCGGAAATCGGCGCAAGAAGGTTTCTGAGTATGGAACCCAGCTGAAGGAAAAGCAGAAAGTCAAGTTTGTCTATGGCGTGCTCGAGAAGCAGTTCCATCGTTATTATCTGAAGGCCAGCAACATGAAGGGCATCACCGGTGAAAACCTGCTGAAGCTCCTCGAGCTGCGTCTTGATAATGTTGTGTATCGTCTGGGACTGGCCAAGACCCGCAGGATGGCCCGTCAGGTCATCGTACACGGTCACATTCTTGTCAATGGCAAGAAGGTGGACATCCCCTCCTACTCCGTGAAGGTTGGAGATGTGATCACCGTCCGTGAGCGCAGCCGTGAGCAGGAGATGTTCAAGGCGCTGCGTGAAGGCACCGGTGCTGTGACGCCCAAGTGGCTGACCTTCGAGGCTGCCGCCCTGACCGGCAACGTCGTCGCTATGCCCACACGGGAAGATATCGACTGCCCGATCGAGGAGCATCTCATTGTCGAGCTTTATTCTCGTTAAAATGTGGCATTGGACGGCAAGTGAGGAGGAGAAGTGTAAATGATCGAATTGGATATGGAAAAGCCCCGTATCGAGCGTGTAGATGTCAGCGACAGCTATGGCAAGTTTGTTATCGAACCGCTTGAGCATGGTTTTGGTCAGACACTGGGGAATTCCCTTCGCCGTGTCCTGCTGAGCTCTTTGCCCGGCGTTGCCGTTTCAAGTATCCGCATTGAAGGCATTCAGCATGAGTTCTCTGCCATTCCCGGTGTCAAAGAGGATGTGGCGGAAATCATTTTGAATCTGAAGGAATTGTCTGCAAAGCTGTATTGTGATGGCCCCAAGACGATCACGATCAACGCAAAAGGACCCTGCGAGCTGACGGCTGCAGTGCTGGATGTGGATGATCAGATTGAAGTCATCAATAAGGACCTTCACATTGCAACGCTCAATGAGGACGCAGACCTGGTGATGCATCTGACCATTACCAAGGGACGCGGCTATGTGAGCGCAGACCACAACAAGACTCCGAATACGCCAATCGGAGTAATTCCGACGGATTCGATCTACACCCCGACCAAGCGCGTCAATTACACCGTGGATCCCACGCGTTCCCGGGACGTTATTGACTACGACCGCCTGACGCTGGAAATCTGGACGGACGGAAGCGTCCAGCCGGATGAAGCAATCAGCACGGCAGCCAAGATTCTGGTCGGACACCTTAAGCTTTTCATGGATCTGACCGATCAGGTGGTGACCATCGGATTCAATGAGAAGGAAGATGATCATCGCGAGAAGGTTCTGGAGATGACCATTGAAGAGCTGGACCTGTCTGTACGGGCATATAACTGCCTGAAGCGGGCAGGCATCAACAGCGTATCCGAACTGGTTCAGAGGAATCAGGACGATATGATGAAGGTTCGCAACCTCGGCAAGAAGTCTCTTGAAGAGGTCGAGCAGAAGCTGGCAGCACTGGGCCTTGCCCTGCGCACCAGCGAGGAGTAAACAACATCGGACATGACACAATGCCATGTCCGTATTACCGTAAATAAGGTCGCGCCTAAGGGAAATATGGGCATGGGGCATCCGCCCCGTGTGAGGAACTGTATTTGCAGGAGGCGGATCAAATAAGGAGGGTATTCACATGGCTACTCAGCGTAAGCTTGGCCGTACAGCCTCGCAGAGAAAAGCACTCATTCGCAATCAGGTTACAAACCTTATCTGGTATGGACGCATCGAGACGACCCTGGCACGGGCCAAGGAAGTACGCAGGATGGCCGAGCGCCTGATCACCCTTGCGATTAACGAGTGTGATAACAACGTTACTGTCGAGAAGACCTTTGTCAATGACAAGGGCCAGTCGACGACCCAGACCTTCACCAATGATGCGCCCAGCAAGCTTGCTGCTCGCCGCCGCATCATGGCCTACCTGTACAATGTCAATGTTCCCATGAAAGAGGACGAGACCAAGAAGGCCTACAAGGAGAGGACCGCTGAGGTCAAGTATCCCTGCGTCGAGAAGATGTTCAGGGAAATCGGCCCCAAGTACAAGGCCAGGAATGCTGAACAGAACTGCGCCGGCGGCTACACCCGGATCCTGAAGAAGGGCCCGCGTCGTGGCGACGGAGCAGAGATGGTTGTTCTTGAGCTGATCTGAGTTTTTAAAACCGTTTCGCCGAGCGAGACGGTTTTTCTTTTGAGTTCAGGCACCGGCTGCTTCCCGGAGGGCGGGAAAACATGGAGACCGCAGGAAAGGCAGCAGCCGGAAAAAATGCATACTGGAGGAGAAGGCAGGAATGATTATCCGGGAGTATACGCAGAAGGACATCGAAAACCTCATTCAGATCTGGAATGAAGTGGTGGAGGAAGGCGCTGCTTTTCCGCAGGAGGAATGCCTGGACATCGGGATGGGCACCGCTTTCTTTGCATCCCAGAGCTATACCGGCGTTGCCGAGGAAGACGGGAAAATCCTGGGACTATATATTCTCCATCCCAATAATGTGGGACGATGCGGGCACATCTGCAACGCCAGCTATGCGGTTTCCTCCAGGATGCGGGGCAGGCATATCGGGGAGAAGCTGGTTCTGGACAGCCTGAAGAAAGGCAGGGAACTGGGATTCCGTGTGCTCCAGTTCAATGCCGTGGTGGAGAGCAACCTCCATGCACGCCACCTGTATGAGCGGCTGGGCTTTACCCAGCTGGGCGTCCTTCCCGGCGGTTTCCGCAGGAAGGACGGGCGTTATGAAAACATCTGTCCTAACTATCACGAACTGTAAACGGATTCCCGTTTCCCTCCGGCGCAGGTCCGGAGCCGGCAGCGGGAAGAAGCAGACAGGACATCGATTTCCATTGCAGAAGAAAGAGGCAAATCCAAGTGGAGCAGAAAAAGGAAAAAATGCTGGGAACCATATTTACGCTGGCATGGCCGACGATGCTGGAGCAGTTCATGCAGACCGCCGTGCAGTATATCGATACTGCCATGGTGGGATCTCTGGGAACGCAGGCTACGGCAGCAGTGGGTGCAACGTCCACGGTGAACTGGATGATCGGAAGCACCGTTTCGGCCATCGGGGTGGGGTTCCTGGCATATATTTCCCAGGCCTTCGGAGCAGGGAACAAACAGAAAGCCAGAGCGGCAAGCGGCCAGTCCCTGCTGATGGTTCTCCTGGTGGGCCTGTTCTTTACCGGGCTGACCATGGGCGTCGCCATGAAGGTCCCCGTCTGGATGCAGGTGGATCCTTCCATCCGGACCCTGGCAGGACGCTACTTTCTGATCCTCTATTCGCCGATGCTGTTCCGGACGTCCACCATTATCCTGGGGACGATTCTCCGGAGCGTGGGAGACACCCGCACCCCCATGCGGGTGGGTATTGCGGTGAACCTGATCAATGTGACGCTGAACTATCTGCTGATCTATCCCACGCGGGTGAGGGGAAACATCACCATTCCCGGGATGGGATGGGGCGTGGAAGGCGCGGCGGCAGCTTCAGCGGTGGCCTATACGGTGGGCGGCATTGTCATCTTCCTGGCATTGTGGCGTCATCCGGAAATCTCTCCGCGGGGGCAGCGAATCCGGCCGGACCCCGCTATTCTCCGGCCATGCTTCCGGGTGGCAGTTCCCAATATGCTCCAGCGCTTTGCCACTTCCCTCGGGTATGTAACCTTTGCGGCGATGATTAACAGCCTGGGGGACATATCCACCGCTGCGCATACGGTGGCCAATACCGTGGAATCCGCTTTTTACATTCCGGGCTGGGGAATGCAGACGGCGGCAGCGACACTGGCAGGAAATGCCTACGGCGCCGGCGACCGGAAGCAGCTCCAGAACCTGGGCAGGACCATACTTCCGCTGGAAATCTCGCTGATGCTGGTTTCCGGCACCCTGCTGTTTTTCTTTGCAGAGCCGCTGGTGTGCATCTTCTCCCGGGACCCGGAAGTGGTCCGGCTCGGGACGACGGTGCTGAAGATGGTGGCGGTATCCGAGCCGTTTTACGGAGTGCCGATTGTGGTGGAAGGCATGATGCAGGGCGTCGGCCTGACAGCCATCCCGCTGGTCTATAACGTCCTGGGAATGTGGGGCGTGCGCATCGCAGGCACCTTTGTGTGTACCCGGCTAATGCATCTTGGCCTTGTTTCTGCCTGGGGCTGCATGATCGGGCATAACATGCTGCTGTTTGTGCTTTTCGGCATCCTGTTCCTGCAGGGCAGATGGCATCCCTACGGCCGGGAACGCGCGGGCCGGTGAGCCCGGGAATCCGGAAAACTTGCGAAGACGAAAAACCGTATGCTATAATACGCACAACTTAAAGGGGAAGGCTTTCCCGTTTTAAGGAACCATGGATAGTAGGAGCAAACATGAGGATATATCAGCCGGCAACGGGCGTGGGCCCCGCACCGCGGGAAGACAGCTTCATCGTGATCGATGACGCAGGCATAGAGATCGGCAGAGGCGCCGTGATCTACCGCCTGGTAAAAAAAATGTATCCGGACCGCCCGCTGGATGTTGAGATGATTCTGAATGCGCATCCCATGGCAAGGGATACGCTCTATGGTGCATTGTCTGCGAGGGCAGAGCGCATCAAGGCAGAAAAAGGAGAGGTGGCCGCCAGACTGTATACCCGCTGTGCGCTGGATGATCAGGAAAAGCACGACTATTTCGTGAATCTCGGTTTCGATGATTTCGACGGACTGGAACTCTTTGTCCTTAAGGTCCCTGCCACGGAGGGAAGACGCCGGAACTACAGCCCGATGGGCACACAGGTGATTGATACGGACCTTTCCACCCGTCCGCGACGGGAGGAATTCCTTCTGCGTCTGAAGGACTTCGGAGACGTGGAGCATGCCGCGGAATGGCTGAATGCGCGGATGCAGGAAAACGTTTTTATCGCCAAATCGGTCTATGCAGGCAGCGATTATGTGGGAAGCCTGCTGATCACGGGCAACCAGAAGGAAGCCATGATGCAGATGGTGGGCGTGGAACCCAAATGGCGCGGCAAAGGCGTGGCGACGGCAATGATTGAGGAAGCGGCAATGCAGCTGACAAGGCAGCAGGTACCCTTCCTGGTGTCCAGGGTGGTGCGGCGCAATACCAGCGCAATACGGCTTATGAAGCGGTGCGGATTCGAATGGATCCAGACGGAAGAACTCCTGCTGGGCAAGAATTATTGAGCACAAGGAGGTACCAGCCATTGAAATTTCAGGGAAGTTACACGGCACTGGTGACGCCTTTTCAGAAGGATGGAAGCGTCAACTTTGAAAAACTGAAGGAACTGGTCAACTGGCAGATTGAAAATGGTACGGACGGTCTGGTGGCTCTGGGTACGACGGGGGAATCCAGTACCATGAGTCATGAGGAAGATGACCAGGTGGCAGAATGCATTCTGGAAACGGTAAACGGCCGTATTCCGGTGATTGTGGGCGCAGGTTCCAACAGCACGCAGACCCAGATGGAGAAGAGCATCAAGTATGCACGCATGGGTGCGGATGCGGTCCTTCTCATTACCCCCTATTATGTGAAGGCAAATGATGAAGGCATGTACCATCATTTTGCGGATGTGGCGGATGCCATTGATAAGCCGGTCATCCTCTATAACGTTCCCGGAAGAACCGGCTGCTCCATTTCTCCCGCCTGCTGTGCCCGGCTGGCAAAACACCCGAATATTGCAGGAATCAAGGAAGCAAGCGGAAACATCTCCTATGCGGCCAAAATCGCGAGACTGGTAAGCGATGACTTTGTCATGTTTTCCGGAAACGACGACATGATTGTGCCTATTCTGAGCCTGGGCGGCAGCGGCGTGATCTCCGTGCTGGCAAATATCTGCCCCAGGGAGACGCATGAGATGGTTGCATCCTACCTCCGCGGGGATGTGGAACAGGCACGGCTCCTGCAGCTGCGCTATCTGGAGCTGATCGATGCCCTCTTCTGCGAAGTGAACCCGATTCCGGTGAAAGAGGCCATGAACCAGCTGGGAATGGACGTGGGCGGATACCGCCTGCCGCTCTATGAGATCTCCGCTGCAGGCAGGGAACAGGTGCGCCGGGCGCTGGCGGGGGTGAAGGCATGAAGATTGCCATTGTGGGCGACGGCCGTATGGGCAGGATGATTGCCAGCATTGCGGCCTCCATGCCGGACGTGGAGATTGCGGGCTTCGTGGGTCCGGACCATTCTGCCTCCCTGGAGGAGATTCCGGATGCGGAGCTCATCATGGATTTTTCCTATCCGGGCAATCTTCCCATGATCCTCGAAACAGCTGCGAGAAAGCAGCTTCCGGTTGTTATCGGTACGACCGGCTATTCCGAAGAAGAGCAGCAGGCCATTCTTTCGGCAGCGGACACTCTGCCGGTGGTCTGGACCAATAACTTCTCCACGGGTGTCACCGTTCTGGCCCGTCTGACCCGGATGGCGGCAGAGGCGCTGGGAGAGGACTTTGATATCGAAATCGTGGAGACGCACCACCGGATGAAAGAAGACGCCCCCAGCGGTACGGCACTGCTGCTGGCGGAAAAAGCGGATATCTCCGGCAATACGCCCCAGGTGTACGGTCGTTCCGGCCGCATGAAACGGCAGAACGAGATCGGCATCCATGCGCTGCGCGGCGGGACCGTGGCAGGGGAGCACCGGGTGCTCTTCTACGGGCCGCTGGAAGAAATTGAGCTGCGCCACCGGGCAGACAGCCGGGAGATTTTTGCCCGGGGAGCACTCAGGGCAGCACAGTTTGCCATGACGGCAGCTCCCGGACGCTATACGATGGAAGACGTATTATTCGGAGAAAAATGATATGGACGCTTATGAAATCATTGAAACCATCCGCTCCTCCAAGAAGAAGACGCCGGTAAAGGTATACCTGAAAGCCAGTGCCGGGATCCCGTTCCCTGGATGCCATGTCTTTGGCGTCGGGGACCAGGTGGTCATGGGGGAATGGGCGGATATTGAGCCGGTGCTCAAGGCGCATGCAGCAGATATTGACGACATGGTCATTGAAAATGAATGCCGCAACTCGGCGATTCCGCTGCTGGATATGAAGAACATCAATGCCCGCATTGAGCCGGGTGCCATCATCCGGGAAAAGGTGGAGATCCATGACGGGGCAGTGATTATGATGGGAGCCGTAATCAACATCGGGGCCGTCGTCGGGGAAGGCACGATGATTGACATGGGCGCTGTCCTGGGCGGACGGGCCATCGTCGGCGCGTACAGCCACGTGGGTGCCGGCACGGTTCTTGCCGGCGTTGTTGAGCCTGCCAGCGCAAAGCCGGTCATGGTCGGAGACCATGTCATGATCGGGGCCAATGCGGTGGTCCTGGAAGGCGTTTCCATCGGCAATGGTGCTGTAGTGGCTGCCGGCGCGGTGGTCACGCAGGACGTTCCGGAAAACGCAGTGGTGGCAGGTGTTCCTGCAAGGATCATCAAGATGAAGGATGAAAAGACGGAGAGCAAGACCGCACTGGTGGATGCCCTTCGCGAACTGTAAACAGAAAGCCAGAAACCTAGCTGTTTCTGGCATTTCTTTACCTTCCGCAGGCAGTACCCTTTCGGGAAAGGGAAGGTGTTCCGCGGCCTGCGGACAACAGGAGGAGCGCATGAACAGACCAGCAGAAATGATATCCCCCGCGTCTGCCAGGATACAGGGCGGCGTTTTCGGCCCGATCCTGGAGGGAATCCGGAAAACCATGCTTCCGTATCAGTGGAAGGTCCTGAATGATGAGATTCCGGGCATCGAAAAGTCCCACTGCATTGAGAACTTCCGGATTGCGGCAGGGATCTCCCAGGGAGAATTCTACGGCTATGTCTTTCAGGACAGTGATCTGGGAAAGTGGCTGGAGGCAGCGGCATACTGCCTGATGGCCCATCCGGACCCGGAACTGGAGGCAGAAGCAGATGCAGCGGTGGAACTCCTGGCAGCCGCCCAACAGCCGGATGGATACCTGAATACCTATTTTACCTGCACGGACCTCACGAAGCGCTTTACGAATCTCCGGGACTGCCACGAACTGTACTGTGCGGGGCACCTGCTGGAGGGAGCGGTTGCCTATTATGAGGCTACCGGAAAATCCCGGGTGCTGGAGGTCCTGCGCAGGTACATCGATTATATTGCGGATTTCTTCGGGCCGGGGGAAGGGCAGTGCCACGGCTACCCGGGTCACCCCGAGATTGAACTGGCCCTCTGCAGGCTGTATGATCTGACACGGGAGGAAAAATACCTGCGTCTGGCGAAGTATTTTATTGACGAACGGGGAAAGCAGCCTTCCTACTACGAGGAAGAGCAGCGGAAGCTTTCCCGGGAGTTCTTTGCCAACGGCGCCTATGGCCTCAAGTATTTTCAGAGCCACCTGCCGGTGCGCAGGCAGACGAAAATGGAAGGGCATGCGGTCCGAGCCCTGTATCTGGCCAGCGGAATGGCGGATGTTGCCCTGCGTACGGAGGATGAAGCGCTTTTCAGGGCATGCAAAACGCTTTTTGACAATGTGACAAGACAGCGCATGTATCTGACCGGCGGGGTAGGCTCCACGTATATCGGGGAGGCATTTACCTTCGATTATGACCTGCCGGGAGACAGGGCGTATGCGGAAACCTGTGCCAGCGTGGCCCTTGTCTTTTTTGCCGCCCGCATGCTGCAGGGAGACCTTCGGGGGAAATACGCGGATGCGATGGAAGC
This sequence comes from uncultured Clostridia bacterium, assembly GCA_947167215.1. Taxonomy (GTDB): domain Bacteria; phylum Bacillota; class Clostridia; order Christensenellales; family Aristaeellaceae; genus Ventricola. The sequence continues at coordinate 37,253 of CAMVHE010000008.1, read as the reverse complement.
CGCGCTCTATAATACCTGCCTGGCAGGCATGAGCATGGACATGAAGCGCTACTTTTATGTGAATCCCCTGACGGTGTTTCCGGAAGCAGATGAGAAGGACCCGGGAAAGCAGCATGTGGCACCGGAGCGGAAGCCATGGCTGGCCTGCGCCTGCTGTCCGCCGAACCTGGGCCGCCTGCTCAGCAGCCTTCCCCGGTATGCCGTCTCCGTATCGGAGAATCTCGCCGCAGTGCACCTTTACGTCAGCGGCACATACCGCATCCGGGCAGGGGAAAGGCCTGTTTCCCTGCGGATAGATACCGATTATCCCCGGAGCGGGGAAATCGCCATCACCGTGTCCGGAGAGGCCGACCTGGCACTGCATCTGCCGGAATGGGTGCACCGCTATACGCTGAAGAAAAACGGAAAGCCTGCGGAATACCGGGAAAAAGACGGATATCTGTATCTGTCCGGTCCCTTTTCAGAGGACTGCCTTCAGATGGAACTGGAGCTGACTCCGGAAAGGGTCTATGCCAATGCCCGGGTAAGGGACTGCGCGATGCAGGCTGCCGTGCGCATGGGACCGGTGGTTTACTGTGCGGAGGAGGCGGATAACGGGGACAGCCTCCATCTGCTCCGCCTGCCGGAAAAGGTTCCCCTGCGGGTGATTCCGGAGAAGCTGAACGGGTTTTCATTGCTGGAAGCTCCGGGCTGGCGCCTCGAGGCTGCAGATGACCGGCTTTACAGCACGGAGCATTCCGTCCGCCGGAAGGCAGCGGTGATCCGCTTTATCCCCTACTGCCTGTGGGCAAACCGGGGAAAGGGAGAAATGCGGGTCTTCCTGTATGAATCAGGGGAATAAAATACGGGCCGCCAGAATTGATCTGGCGGACCGCATTTTTTAATAGGGATGATTTGGATGGGTTGGCCTGACGGGAAATCAGTCATGCTGCTTGGCACCGCAGTCCGGGCAGAACTTGGGCACTTCGCCTTCAAATTTATGTCCGCAGTTGGTGCAGAAGGAAGCCTTGGGAGCTTCGGGCTTGGGAGCACCGCATTCGGTGCAGAATTTTCCGGTATTTCCGGCATGACCGCTTGCACAGGTCCAGGTGCCATCTCCTGCAGAGGAAGCAGCGGGAGAAGCAGCGCTGGAATTGGCAGCCGCAGCCTGGAAGTCAGCAGGGTTCACACTGTTGACCATCGGAGCAGCCGGAGCAGCGCTGGAGCTGGCCGGTGCAACATCCAGGTGGAATACTTCGTACTGACGGTTTCCCTTGCTGGCATATGCCACATGGCCGGCGTTCACGTAAATGTAGCGATACTCATCGCCGAACGGAATGATGGTATTGCCGTAAAGGTCAATGAGGCTGTACTGCTTGTAGTCGTTCTGGGCGACAAAGGCGAGGGAGCCATAGGAACTGCCAAAGGAGACTTCAGCATAGTGCTCGGGGAATTCTCCGACGGCGGCAGAAATGACAATGTACTTGCCGTCCAGATTTTTGATGCTTGCGAAGGTACCGCGGGAATTGACAATATCGGAAGCATAGGTGAAAGGAGTTGTCGGCCTGCCGGATGCATCCACGAAACCGAATTTGCCGTCCTTGACGGCGGAAATATAGCCGTATTTCAGATATTCATCTTCATAATTTCCGAGGTCATCGTACTCCAGCGGGATGATTTCATTGCCCATCTTGTCGATCAGGCCTTTTTTGCTGTTCATGGAAACGATGGCATAGTCTCCATGATAATCGCGGATGCTGTCATAATTCTGCTTTGGGGCGAAGGCAATGGAGCCGTCCAGGTTATACATGATTCCATGGTCATAGTTATAAGCTTTATCCACTTCGTCTGCCGTCAGCGTACAGCCGGGAACGAAGGCCATCTGTCCGGAGCCCTGGTGCTGGTTGGCGTAGGTGCCGTTGTATCTTACAGAGACGAATTCCGAACTGTATTCGGCAGGAACGGGGGACCGCTGCATGTATTTATTGTAGTAGATGTTTTCGTTGGCACGGTTTTTCACGCAGATATAATCACCGTGTGCGACGGTGGACGAATCGCCGTAGTCGGAGCGGGTGAGGGTGCCGGCCAGTGCGCCGCGGTAGTAGAAGTCAACCGTATCAATGCGCCAGAAAGTCTTTTCATTGGTGCTGTAGTTGGTAAACGTATAGTCTTTTTCATCGGCGGTGGAGGGCGTCAGGTTGATGCCGGCGTACCAGCGCTCGGAAAAGACTTCAATGTCATCATACTGGGGCGGAATGAGCGTCTTGCCCTCGATATCAATGAGGCCGCTGCAGTGCATGCCGTCATCGGAAGCGACCTTGACGACAAAGAAGGGGTGGGAAGAAGAAGTGTTGATGGAGACATAAGGCTCCGAGGTGATCCGCTGACCGTCTGCATCAATCAGATAATAGTAATTCGAATCTGCCGGACGGTAATAGAGAACATCGGCGAATCTGGAGAACCCGATGTCGCTGGCAATCAGGGAAAAATGGGTGGTTTCCGCCAGTGAAGTGCAGAAACAGCACAGAAAAAGGGTAAGGGCAAGAAAAGCAACCAGAGACCGTTTTTTCATAGCAGATAGCTCCTTTCGGCAGTAAAGCCCGATAAATAATTTCGATTCCAATCAAGGACTGAAAATATTATAGCATATATATTTGGCTTTGGGTAGGTTTCTTTTACTGCGGTTTACCCTGCGGCAGGCCACCTGAAGGGAAAAGAGTACCGGAATATTGGCGGAAACCCCGGAAATGACACTTTCAGCCCGCAATTTCACTCGTTATATGAGTTCTTTCCGCCGGACATATTCCCGGTCCTGTAGAGGAACCGCCCGAATAAAAGGATGCCTCTGTCCCATTCCCAAAAAAAGCAGGAAACGGGAAAGATAGTAGTCATATTCTGCAAAAGTGTAGTATAATACTCAAAAGGATGGAAAAACTGAGCATAAGCAGAAGAATTCATACGGATTTCCAGAAACCGGCGAAACAGGAAGCGGGTGTTTCTGGAAAGAAAGGGCAGAGGCCCCTTTTTCCGCAGCGACGCAGAAGGAAAACAGCCGGATGGCGATCGCCTGTGAACAGGAGGTCATACCATGAAGACAAAAGTGCTTTCTTTTCCGGGCACGCCCGGACAGCAGACAACCGTTCCCAGAGCAAAACGTCCCTTTGAGGACTTTTACCGTGCATGGTATTCCAAAGTTCTGCATTATCTGAGCAGCAGGTGCAGCAGCGTTTCCGATGCAGAGGATATTGCTTCCCAGACCTTTCTGTATGCATGGCAGCATTATGACCGCTATGATCCGGAAAGGGCCAGTGAATCCACCTGGATTTTCATGATTGCCATCAGCCGGTGGAAGAATGCAGTGCGGGACAGGCAGGAGTATGTGGACCTGGATTCCCTGGGAGACCTTCTCGGAACGAAAAATGACCCGGCATACCAGGCGGCCTGTATGACGGAAATCCGCAGCCGGGTAGCGGAAGCACTGCTTGGTTTTCCCGAAGATACCCGCGAAATGATGATAATGAAATGGTTTCATGGACTGTCTGCGCAGGAAATTGCGGACCGGATGGGGATTGCGGCCGGTGCAGTCAGGACAAGGCTGTCCCGCGCACTGGACAGGATGGAAGAGATGCTCTCTGACCTGGGGGAATGATGCGGCGGAGGGAAAAGGTGCCCGTCCGTACAGCCGCCGGCCGGCAGCGCCATGCAGGATGTCCCGGAAGGCGGGAAAAAATGCGCGCCGGTCTGGTAAATGGAACCTGGATTTGCTATGATAAAGCATGGATCGGAATGATTTCTGCTCCGGGAAGATCCGGACCGGGAAGAATGGAGGAGTATCGTATGGCCGAGAAAATACTGGAGATGCTTTCCCGACGCTATGCACAGCTTCTGATGCCGATTGCAGAAGGCGAAAGCAAAACAGAGGAATATAAGGATGCAGTGCTCCGGGGGAATCCCCCGCGCAGGGAGCTGAGCTTTCTGAAGCCGGAGGACGTCCTGCTGGAGCAGATCCGGACCCCGGCCGGAACGGCGGAAGTGGTGGTTCTGCCGGACCGCCAGGACTTTGAACATGCCTACCGTGCGCTTGCCTACCGGTGTGAACCGGTGGAGATCCTTCCTTCGGTAGGGGCAGGGATTATCCGGGGACTGATTAACTGGGAAAAAATCCGTGCGCACAGACAGGCGTATGAGGCGGAAGGAAACCTTGACTGGAATGAAGAGTTCCGCAGATTCACATCCCGGAAGGAGAACTACTGCGATACGCTGATCCTGCTGAGCGGAGGACCGTACAGCGATATCCCGGCGGAAGATGTGGGGATGACCCCAGAAGCCTGGCAGGCCAGTTCCATTGAAATCCGCAAATATCATGAACTTTGCCATTTTGTGTGTCAGAGAAAATGGCCGGAGGATAAGGATGCACTGAGGGATGAAATCTATGCGGACTGCATCGGGCTTCTGGCTGCCTTTGGCACTTATGACCGCCTTCTTGCCCTGCGCTTCCTGGGGCTGGAGGGGGAGACTTTCAGACCCGGCGGAAGGCTTCAGCATTATGCGGGAGATGACCTGCAGAACGCGGAAGCGAGGGCCCGGGACCTGATCCGGGAAGCGGAGATGCGCCTTTCGGAGACGGATCGGGGCGCGGACCTCTGGGAAACACTGGAATGCATCTATCCCTCGTGTGGGTAAAAATCCCCTGAAGAAGACCGCCGGCTACAGGGCGGGACACCATGGAAGAAAACGGTTTCAGAAGAGAAGCCGGTGCAGTTGAAAGAGAATCAGCAGAGGAGGAGCAGTATGACAGAGCAGAGCCGTATTACCGTTGCAACATTTACGGATCGCGGCGGGCGGGAAGTAAACGAAGACTCCGTTGGTGCATGGATCAGGGATAATACGGCATTTCTTGCCGTGGCCGACGGTCTGGGCGGATGCGGAAACGGAGAGGTCGCATCCGGTATTGCCATTGCCTGCATGAAAGAGGCATATGATGCCAGCATGCTGTTCGATGAGGACCGCCTTGAAAGCACCATCCGGGAAGCGAACGGACGGATCCTCCGGCAGCAGACGCAGTATAAACGCATGAAAAGTACGATTACTGCTCTCTGGATCTATGGGAACCGTGCCCTGGCATCCCACGTGGGAGACACGAGAATCTACCAGTTCCGGCAGGGGAGTGTATATTACCAGTCGGAAGACCACAGCATGAGCCAGCTGGCGGTCAAGCTTGGAGAGATCACCCCTTCCCAGATCCGGGGGCATGAAGAAAGAAATGTGCTGCTTCGTGCACTGGGAGCGGATTCCGGAGACAAAATGGATACCGACAGTCTGGATGTCTGCAGGGGAGACGGATTCCTGCTGTGCAGCGACGGCTTCTGGGAGCTGATCCTGGAAGAAGAGATGATTGATGCGCTGAACGGGGCAGACAATGCGGACCAGTGGCTCGAAAGAATGGTAAAGATTGTGGAAGCGAGAAGAGATTATCAGAGTGATAATAATACCGCTGCAGTTGCAATAGTTGGATAAATGGGGGAAAACCGATGAGACGCTTTTGCTTTTTGTTCCTGATAATGGCCTGCTTTTTCATGCCGGCAGAGGCACTTAAACGGGAAGTCGCTGCAACTCCTACTCCGGAGCCGGTCTTGCTGAATGGTTACGGCCGCGTTCAGGAGGGAGGAAGCAGACTTCTCGCAACACCGGAGGAGAATGCATTTATCCGCTGCCAGCTTCAGAAGGGAGACGTAGTTGAACTGAAGGAGCTCCTGACGGATGAACAGGGACAATGGTGGATCTACGTCAGCTATGATACCGGGATGCTGGGTTATGTGCGGGCAGAAACGGTGCAGGAAATGACGCCGGGGGAGGTAAGACAGTATCTTGCCGACCTGGAAGCGGCATCCGGTTCCGGCAATACCGGCGCTTCCTCTGCAGCTTCTGTGCAGGCTTCCCAGAATCAGAGTGCACAGGTGCAGGGAAACGGTGCCGTCCGTGTGGGCGATATCATCCGTTTCGGCCGGTATGAGCAGGATAACAATACGGCAAACGGAATGGACCCCATTGAGTGGCTGGTACTGGAAGTGCAGGGAAACAAAGCGCTGGTGATCAGCCGCTTCGGGCTTGAGTCAAGACCGTATAACAGGGAGTATGCAAGCATTACATGGGAAGACTGTTCGCTGCGCTACTGGCTCAACAACACTTTCCTCCGGACTGCATTCAACTCGGAAGAGAGAAAGGCCATCCTGACGATGACCACGGATAATTCCGGGGCCGCGGGAAACAGCAGCTATGCCTCCTACGGAGGAAACAGCACTTCGGATAATGTTTTCCTTCTCAGCTATGCAGAGGCAAATAAATATTTTGCATCCGACAGCGACAGAATCTGCCAGCTGACGGCAAGGGCAAAGGCAAGAGCCGCGTTGACAGGAAGCAATGGCGCCTGCCACTGGTGGCTGCGTTCACCCGGCGAATACCAGAACCGGGCGTCGTATGTGTCCCCATATGGTTCCCTGGAAAGCGGAAGCGTCATTATTACGGAGAACTTCGTTCGGCCTGTTATCTGGCTGGACACGGACTCGGGAATCCTCTGATGCGGAAAACAGATATCGGGCATGCATGGAGGATTATTCTCCCGGATGAACCAAGCAAAAGGATAGCGGAAAGCCAGGTGAGATGAGTGATTGATCAGGACCAATGGGTATTAAAACCGGGAACGGAGATTCAGGAGCGATATATCATTGAAGATGTGCTGGGGCAGGGAGGATTCGGCATCACTTACCGGGCACACGATAAAATACTGGATATTGAAGTAGCAGTAAAGGAATTCTTTCCGCGGGGATATGCAAACCGCAATAACAGCGTTTCCGTTCATGTTTCCATGACCGGCGGAAAAATCGGGTCGGACTTTGGAAAATGGCGGGAGCGATTCCTCGGGGAGGCGCGCCTGCTGGCGAAATGCGCACACATTCCGCAGATTGTCCGGGTGCAGGACTTCTTTGATGCCAATGGCACCTCGTACATCGTCATGGAGTTCCTTCAGGGCATTACCCTGAAAAAGCTGACCGATGAAAGGGGCCAGCTTTCGGAAAAGGAACTGATTCCGCTGGCGATCCCGCTGCTGCAGGCGCTGGACAGCGTGCACCGGCTGGGACTGATTCACCGCGATATCAGCCCGGACAACATCATTCTGATGCCGGATAATACGCTGAAGCTGTATGACTTCGGCGCCAGCCGGGCGGTGGAGGGCAATCACAGCCTGACGGTGATGCTGAAACATGGATATGCGCCGCATGAACAGTATTCCATGCATGGAAAACAGGGACCGTGGACGGATATTTATGCCTTTGGTGCCACGATGTACTACTGCCTGACGGGAATCGTGCCGGAGAGCGCACCGGACAGGGTTTTCAAAGATGATGTCAAAATGCCTTCGGAGGTAGGGGCGGATACAACTCCCGGAGTGGACAAGGTGATCATGAAGGCCATGTCCCTCCGGCCGGAGGAACGGTATGCGTCGGCCCAGATTATGGCAGCACGCCTTACCAGGGCAATCCGGACAACGATCAGCGGAACGGTGCTGGAAGGGGACGACGAGGAAGAACGCCGGAGAGCCGAAGAGCTGAGAAGGCAGGAAGAACTTCGGAAACAGGAAGAGGAAACCCGCCGCAGGACGGAAGAACTGAAAAGACAGGAAGAAGAAACCCGCCGCAAGGAGGAAGAACTTCGGAGACAGGCGGAGGAGCTGGAACGAAAACGTCGGGAAGAGGAACGAAGAAGACAGGAAGAGGAAGAACGAAAGAGACAGGAAGCGGAAGTCCGGAAAAGACAGGAAGAGCAGAGAAGACGGGAAGCGGAAGCACGCCGGGCTGCAGAGGAGAAGAAGAAGCGGGAGCAGGAAGAAGCCGAAAAGAAAAAACGGAAGCAGCTGATGGTACAGGGAATCCTTGTGGCGCTGATTATCATTGCAGTAATCATCCTGGGATCCATTCTGATCGTGCCGAAGCTCGGAAAACGTCCGGAGGTTCAGCCGACAGCATCCCCGGCCACAGCAACACCGGCAGTTGAAACGCCGACGCCATCCCCTGCACCGACACCCACACCATCTCCGGCAGCGACGCCGACGCCATCCCCTGCACCGACACCCACACCATCTCCGGCAACGACGCCCACGCCGTCTCCGGCACCGACACCGACGCCATCCCCGGCGCCGACGCCGACGCCGACGCCATCTCCGGCAACGACGCCGACACCCACGCCGGTCCCGGAACTCACACCGACGCCGGAGAAGTCCGTGGTCAATTCGCTTGCAAATCTGCTGACAGTACCGCAGCAGGATGTTGCACGCGGGGCATCAACGGAAGTATCTTCTGCTCCCACTGCTCTGTATGAAGCGGACCTGGGCGATTACGGCACCCTGGAGATTGTGCTTCCGGCAGGACTTTTCGTGCAGGAAAGCCAGGCGGGCTACGATATCTATGCCGAAGAATCAGCAGATGTTGCAAATTCAATGCACACATGGTGGGTAATGTGCATTATTCCGTCCGAGGAAGACTTTGACGGAAATCTGCACACCCTGCTGGAGAGGGAAGGCTCCATTGAAAACGTTCTTGCGAAGATGAGGGAAACCACGGAAATTGAAAAGAGCCTGGAAGTGGAGTACATCAACGGAGAGGAACGGGAGCTGTCCGGGAAGAGCTACTTTGCGCAGTACTATATCAATAAGGAGAATGCAAGTGAGCCGCTGCATGAAATCATAGCGGGACTGCCGGGGTTCTATGTCTCGGTTGCAATGATCGACTGGTCAGGGAACTGGACGGACGAAGATGAGCTGCAGCTTGTGACCGCAGCGGAAAGCGTCCGCATTGTGAAGTAACCGGAAAATCGGGACAGGAAAGAGGAACAATCTGACGGGAAAAAGGAATCCAGCTTTCTGAAACATCCGGCTGGACGGAAAAATTCGGGTTGAGATAACACACGTTTCATAATAGGGTCAGAAATTTTTCTGCCGGAGAAAGAAAGATATCCGGAGCGGAAGAAGCTTGCTGCAGCAAAGCTTTTTCCGGCTTTCCGGTGCCGGACGGGAGGCGGAAACCGGAAAATGGCGTGTAACGTTTTTCGGTCCGTCGTGTATGACAAATGAAGGATGAGCGTTTTGCATCGCGAAAGGAGGGGGAGAATGACGTGAAAAAAACAGAGGCGCTTTTGACTTTGTTGGGAGAAATGGAGCGTTTTTCTCCACAGGATGACCAGTTATCCCGTCTGCTGGCAGAGACAGAAAACCGGCTCCAGGAGCTCAGTGAAGATGAGCTGGAATGGGTTGCAGCTGCGAGCAAGGCGCCGGAATGGCCAGAAATCCCTAAAGGAGACGGGAAAAAATGAGCAGCATGAGTGTCAGCCTTACCCCTTACAGCGATATCGGATCACGGAGGCAGAACGAGGATTCGCTCTGCATGATGATCGGAGAGCATACGGTGCTTTTGATGGTTGCAGACGGGTTAGGCGGATGTGGCGACGGGAAAACGGCATCGGAAATGACCATCAAAACGCTCCAGGATAAACTTCTGCATGAACACGAGGTCAGCACGGAAGCGCTGGAAGCCGCCATTGAAGAGGCAAACCAGAAAATTCTCGAATTGAACCAGGGCGGCAAACGCATGAAAACAACCATTGCCGCGCTGTGGATCGGAAAAGAGAAAGCCATTGCCTCCCATGTCGGGGATTCGCGGATCTATCAGTTCCGGAACGGCGGGATTCTGTATCAGACAGTAGATCACAGTGCAAGCCAGATTGCCGCGATGGTGGGAGAAATCTCGCCGGATGAAATCCGCGGCCACCAGGACCGGAGTATTCTGATCCGGGCAATCGGGGCGGCGCCCAATGTAAAAATTGATACGGATGAACTGGATGTCATGCCCAGGGATGCATTTCTTCTATGCAGCGATGGGTTCTGGGAACTGATTTATGAACGGGAGATGCTTGCTGAACTGGAAAACGCGGATAATGCAAAAACATGGATGGAACGCATGCGGGAGATTCTGCTGAGACGCTATGGAAAGGATACAGATAATAATACGGCCGTTGCAGCGATGATTCAGTCCTCTGGTGGTGATTGAGATGAAGGAAAATGATTGCAGGGATGCCATTCCCTTTACGCAGAAAACATTGCTCGGGGAACGCTATGAGATCACGGGGCAGCTTTCTTCCAGCGGAATGTGCCGCGTCTATGCAGGGACAGACAGAAAGTCAGACCGTCAGGTGCGGCTGTTGCAGTATACTCCGGATGAGGGGAAACTGACCGCCGATGAATTTGTCGCACAGGTCCGGGCAATTGCTTCTATCCGGGGCATTGCAAACGTCTGCAGCATATGCGACCTGGTGAAAAATGAGGAAGCCTGCTGGGCAGTCCTGGCTGCACCGTGCGGAATGTCGCTGGAACAGAGACGGCCGGAAACGGCCAGAATGCTGGCGGCAGTACCTGCCCTGCTGGCGGAATTGCAGCATCTGCATGCTGCCGGATGGATCCACCGCGGCATTTCTCCGGGAAACATTTATTATGATGACCACATGGGGATACTGGGACTGGACGGCATGCGGATTCCGTTTTTTAAATCGGCCTCGGGAAGATTCCGGGACATGCCGGAAAACGGGTATGCGGCACTGGAGCAGTATTCCGGTTTCGGCAGGGAAGACGGAAGAACGGATATTTACAGCCTTTGTGCATCCCTGTATGCGGTACTGTCCGGTACCGTGCCGCCTTCTGCGCCGGAACGTGCCATACGCTGCCTGAATATGGATATGAGCGTTGTACCGGAAGGATGGAGGCCTATTCTGGAGAAGGGGCTGATGCTGACGCCGGATCAGCGGTGGGGCAGTGCGGAAGAAATGAGAAAGGCCTGCCTGGAACAGCTGAAGCATGAAAGAACGCCGGTGCAGGGAGGAGACCTGCTTCATATTGTTGTTGCACTCTGATGACAGGGAGAAGGTGCATGCCGGATCGCAATCTCGGATGATCCGGTGTGCACCTTTTGAATGCACGGAATCCGATCCACAGCGGGCAAGGTTCTGCGGAAATGAAGCCGGCATGGACAGGTGTTGCGGATTTAATAATTTTGTAATAAAAAATCATCCGATAGGATGATAGGCATGCTTCTTCTTTTCCTGTATACTTAAAGAAGACATTACAGGAAAGGGGCTTGCTGCCTTTTTCAAGCGCAAGGCTGGTTTCCTTCTGGCCCTGCGCTTTTTCTATTCCGGAGAGGAAGGGGATGAGACCGGGAAAAACTGTGGGACTGCATGCTTTCCGGATTCGTCTGCAGCCTGATCGGGAGGATCGGGGCGAGGAAAACACGAATCAGCCTATACAGCCAAAACAACATTGTTAATATTTTCACAACATAATGCTCGGAAAAATACAAGAAAAATAATCAGAAGTACGGCAATTTGGTAGATATTGAACAAAACAATGTGCTATAATGAGAAAGAAAAAACAAAGTGGGGCGGAATATAATAACCGCGGTGAATCAAGTCCCGGATGGGAGAAACCGCGCAATACATGGCAATAATACCGTGATGTGCCGGAACGGACGGCTTTCATGGCATTCTCCTTCTGTTTTCGGAGAGCGCAATCAAGCTGCTGCCATCCGAGTCCTTTGTTATTTAAGATCGTCATACTACAAAACGCCTGTGCCAATCTTGTGAGGAGAGGATCCAATTGAAGCGTATTTGTTGTTTTTTGCTGATAATGGTGTGTTTCTTTGTTCCGGCGGAAGCGCTGAAACGGGAAACCACGGCAACGCCGACGCCGGAACCGATGAAAATGGAAGGCTATGGAAGAATCCAGGAGGGAAACGTTCCGCTGCGTATCAGACCGGAGGAGAATTCCTATTCCAGATATCAGCTGAAAGAGGGGGAAACGGTTCAGCTGCTGGAAATTGTCTGTGATGAGAACGGACAATGGTGGATGCTGGTCGATTATGACAATGGGATGCAGGGGTACGTGCATGCACAGAGCATTCGGGAAATGACTCCGAGTGAGGTACGGCAGTTCCTCGAAAAATCTGCAGCCGTGACAGCAGCGGCCGCGGCACAGGAAAAGACGCCTGCACCGACAGCAGTGCCGACGTCCACGCCGACACCAAAGCCGACGCCTGCACCGACGGCAGTGCCGACACCAACACCAACACCGGAACCGACGCCGCTTGTGCTGAGGGCACCGGAGATTGTGATGATCCGGCCTGAAGGATATGACATGGTGAAGCTCTGGTGGAAAGAAGTCCCCTACGCAGTAAAATATCGGGTGGACTGGAAACCGGAAAACAGCAGGGAAACAAGTACACAGGTAGTCCCGGAAATCAGAACGGATGTCCCCGGTCTTAAGGAAAATACCAGGTACGAATTTACCGTGACGGCGCTTTCTGCTGACGGGACGGAATCCCGGGCTTCTGAGGTTAAAACCGTGAAGACTCAGCAGAAGCCGACACCAGCGCCGACGCCGAGCCCGACTCCGACGCCGACACCAAAGCCGACGCCCAGCCCGACGCCGACACCAAAGCCGACGTCCACGCCGACACCAAAGCCGACACCCAGTCCGACGCCGACACCAAAGCCGACGCCCAGCCCGACGCCGACGCCAAAGCCGACGCCCAGCCCGACGCCGACACCAAAGCCGACGCCAACACCCAGTCCGACACCGACACCAAAGCCGACGCCTACACCCACTCCTACGCCGAAGCCGATCGATGCGCCGGTGGCGCAGGGAAGTCTGACTGGCTATAACGAGATACGGGTGCAGTGGGGTGCAGTCGCGAATGCAAAGCAGTATCGTGTTCGCTGGAAAAATCTGGCCAGCGGGGATGAAGCCATCCGCTCAACGGACCAGACGGATACACTGATTCAGAGGCTGGTGGAAAATACGGATTATGAAATTACGGTAACTGCACTTTCTGCAGACGGAAGGGCATCCGAGCCTTCCCGTGTGATGCAGATCCGTACGGGCACGCATCCCACGCCCACGCCGGCACCGGTGCGGACGCCAGCGGCCGTGACTGCCCAGATGCCGGAAACAAAGGCTTCAGGGCGGAGTGATGACCTCCCGCTGACAAGCGTGACGGCGAAAACGAAGATTCTGCTGAGGCATGAGCCCAACGAAAACGGCAAAAAAGGCCCTGAAAATGTAGGATATGGAGAGACGCTGAAGATTTACGGACTCTATAAGGACAAACGCGAAGGCAACTGGTACGTACGCATCAGCCAGAAAGTGATACAGTGGAACGACAGGGGGGAATCCACCAATCTTCCCAAATTCATTCAGGGATACGTACCTGCCAAGTATACGGATCTTAAGAATCTGAGCGATGAGGAAATGAATGAGATACATCAGAAGGCAATCGCGGTAGGAGCATCGGAAATCGAACTGCTGGATGATGTGTACAATGGATTTGGAACGCTGCCCGTCAAGGTAACGATTCAGGGCAGGAACATCAATTTAAGAAGTGAACCGGGAGCAAACGGAGAAAAGTCAAGAACCGTGGCGAAGGTCGGCATGGAAGCGGATGTCAAGGAGCTGGTTCTGGCGGATGATAATGAATATTATCTTCATGTCCGCATATACATTCCTGTCGAGTCGGAGACCGAAGTGGAAAAAACATTGACTGCGGAAGGATATATCCTTGCAAGCTATACGGACATTATGGACAGGATAAAATAAATCCGGAGGGGAAGCAGACCTCCTGAAAAAAGAGGATACCGGAAAATCCATTGAACCGGGTGCAGGATGTATGCCTGCTGCCGTGATTTCCGCTTCAGATTCCGGAGCCGGATCATCTGTCTGTGTTATTTCTTCAGCATCCGATTGTCTCCCCGAAGAGATTCATCCCGGAAACCGGCCGGGAAAAGATTCCGGCCGTCTGATAACAAAAGGAGAGAAGCAAAGGAACGGGATCAACAGAGACACACTGGATTGCACCTAATTATCTATGCACTGAATTGCCCAGAAAGAAATATGAAGGGGATTTATCATGGAAAAACGGGGATATGAGAAGCACAGAATAAAGAGAAGCTATGATACCTTCTATCATGAATGGTATCCGAAGGTTTTCCGCTATTTGACGGTGAACGGCGCAGGCAGAGCAGATGCGGAGACAATTGCCGGGCAGATCTTTCTGCTTGCAAGACAGCAGTACGATCTGTATCTCCCGGCAAAGGCAAGCGAATGCACATGGATCTTTTCGATAGCCATGACCTGCCTGAAGAATATGGAACGGGGTTCTCCGTCAGAAGCACTGGTCCATACATGGGGCTTTGCAGCAGACGGTGCAGAAGACCCTGTATCCCGGGCGGCAGAAATGTCGGAATTCCGGGACCGGGTGGCGGAGGCACTGAAGCGTCTGCCGGAAGAAACCCGGGAAATCGCGATATTAAAATGGTTTCACGGATTGTCCGAACCGGAAATTGCGAAACGGACGGGAATGGCGCCGGAAACGGTCCGGGACCATCTTTCCGGGGCGCTCACAACGCTTGAGGCACTTATGTAGCAGGCAGTAATCCGTAAGGGAAACATAGCATCTTGTAGATAGACGGGTTGAGAAAGGAGAATGAAATATGCCCGAACTTTACCGTAAAGCGTCCCTTGAAAGAATCTCTAATCCTGAACAGCTGGATAAGACGCTGAAGATTACCTCGCCGCTGTCCTGGCTTGTCCTGATTGCAATCACGCTGATGATTGTGGTTGCCGGTGTGTGGTCCGTATACGGAAGCCTTCCGACTACCGTAACGGCCCCCTGCCAGGTGGTATCTCCGGTCAGCACCAACGCTGTATACTCCACGGAAACGGGAACGGTTGTCCGGCTTCTGGTGGGAGAAGGAGCAGAGATCCATGAGGGCGAGGTTCTGATGGTTGTGGGACTTCCGGATGGGAAGGAACGGGAGATCATCTCCGACCAGAATGGTATTGTGTCCGAAGTGTCGGTTCTGCCCGGCTCTTCCATTACGCAGAACAGCGAGGTTGTCCGGGTAAGCCCGCTTACCCAGGCGGACCGGGTGGTTGTGGCATACGTTCCCTTCAAGGATATCCGGAAAGTGACCAATGCCGGCATGCTTGGCTGGCCGAAGGATACGGAGAAAGTGAAACGGGGTCCGGCATGGCTGTACAACCTGGTCACCAGCATTTTCCCCCAGGCCCAGGATGACGGACGGGATGATGTCCAGGTCACCCTGACGTACGCGAACAGCCAGACCTACGGGCACATGGCGGGATATATCCTGAATGTGGACAGCCAGCCCGCATCCACGACTTCCATGGGCAAAGTGCTCGGCAAGGAAAACAACCAGGCAACGACTTTTGCCAAGGACAACATCCCTGTTGCGGCGGTAACTCTGGGACTCCATACCAGTAACGGACAGATCTGGTGGAGCAATGAGAAGGGCATGACGCAGGAAGTGACGTATGGCGCACAGGGAACGGTACGCTTTATCATCAAGAAGGAACCGCCAATTTCCAAGCTTTTCACAAAGCTTAAGGAAATCTGGAGCGGAGGTGACTGAAAGTGAAGCATTACGTCAAAACGCCTACCGTTTATCAGATGGAAGCGACGGAATGCGGAGCAGCATCGCTTTCCATGATCTTCGGATATTATGGAAAGTACCTGCCGCTGGAACAGATGAGAGAGGAAACCGGTGTTTCCCGTGACGGCTGTAATGCGAAAAACATCCTGAAAGCGGCAAGGAAATACGGCCTGGAATGCAAGGGCTACCGTCGGGAACCGGAAGCGCTTCGGGACATTCAGCTTCCCTGTATTATCCACTGGAATTTTAACCACTTTGTTGTCTTCGAAGGTTTCAAGGGCAAATATGCCTACATCAATGATCCGGCAATGGGGCGCAGAAGACTGACACTGGAAGAGCTGGATGAATGCTTTACCGGTGTGGTTCTCGTATTCAACAAGACGGATAAGTTTGTCAAGGAAAAGCGCAAGTCGACGACCCTGTCCTTCCTGCAGAGGCGTATGCAGGGCGAATACGGGGTACTCTTCAAGCTGATCTATATCGGCTTCCTTCTGATTTTCCCCGGACTGGTTCTTCCCATTCTGTCCCAGATTTTCTTTGATGATATTCTGGGAAACGGATACAAGGACTGGCTGACCAAGCTCCTGGTGGCAACCGGCGTCAGTCTGGTACTGAAGGAAGGCCTTACGTACTACCGGAACCTTCTGCTTCAGAAACTGGAAAGCAAGATGACGCTGACCAGCGGCTATGGTTTTCTGGGCCACATGTTCAAGATGCCGATGAGCTTTTTTGATCAGCGGTATGTGGGCGACCTGGTCAGCCGGATGAACAACAATACGGACATCAATCACTTTGTGGCAGGCGAGATGGGCGAGTCCATCCTGAACCTCATCACCGCACTTTTCTATCTGGTGGTGCTTTTCTTCTACAGCCCTGTCCTGACCGTGATCGGTCTCGGCAATGTCGTGGTCTGTCTGGCATCGGTGCTTATCAGCAGCAAGGTGATCGCCGACTCCACGAACCGGCTGCAGATGAGCAACGGCAAGCTGTATGGTGCGGTCTGCGCCGGACTCAGCATTACGGACACGATCAAGGCAGGCGGCGCGGAGATGGAATACAGCAACCGTCTGCTGGGATATCAGGCAAAGATGGCCGGCATGGAACAGCGGCTGAACCGTTTCCAGCAGGTGATCGGCCTGATTCCGGACGTTGCCGGTAAAATTACAGACGTTCTGATTCTCATGGTCGGCGGTATTCTCTGTATTAAGGGCGAAATGACTGTCGGCATGCTGATTGCCTTCAATTCGCTGTTCGATTCTTTCTCCGAACCGGTGAAGAAACTGGTCACCTTCTTCAAGAATTTTGAAAAGATGAAGTCCAACATCGGCCGCGTTGAGGATATCGAGAAATATCCCATGGACCGTGTATTCACTGTCAAGCGGGATGCAGAAACCTCTGCAGCAGGCAAGCTGAACGGTACGGTGGAGCTTCGTGGCGTCACCTTCGGCTACAGCCGCCTGAAGAATCCGCTGATCGAGGATTTCAGTTTTACGCTGCACAGCGGTGAATCCATTGCTTTCGTTGGTCCGTCCGGATGCGGCAAGAGCACGATTTCGAAAGTTATCAGCGGACTGTACACGCCCTGGGACGGGGATGTCCTGTTCGGCGGCAAGCGTATTGAGCAGATTCCGCGGAAATCGCTGAGCGCCAGCATTGCGACGATCAGTCAGAATATTTCCATTTTTTCCGGGACGGTCAGGGATAACCTGACCCTCTGGAACCGGGCAATTCCGGAGGAAGATATGGAACAGGCTGCAAAGGATGCCTGTATTCATGATTTTATCATGCAGCAGCCGGGCGGCTATGATTACACGCTGGAGGAAAATGCATCGAACCTTTCCGGCGGCCAGCGGCAGAGACTGGAGATTGCAAGAGCATTAACGACGAATCCGACAATTCTTATCATGGACGAGGCGACAAGCGCACTGGACCCGGTCGTCGAAAAACAGGTTATGGATAATATACGGCGAAGAGGATGCACCTGCGTTATTGTTGCACACCGTTTGAGCACGATTCGCGACTGCAATGAGATCATCGTGATGCGTGATGGAAAAATTATCCAGAGAGGAACTCACGCCGGCATGATGAAGCAGGACGGCCCGTATCGGACGCTTGTCCAGAGTACTTAAGCGGGGGGTGAGCATATGGAAGAAAAAGACAATGTGATCCGCCTGTCGGGTTCAGAAGTCCTATTTACCCATGATCCGAAAGAAGGCTGGCTCATTGAGGCGGGAACTGCTTTCGTCCGTATTGCCAAATGGGACGAAAGCGGACATTCCAAGGACAGCATGCTTACCCTGATGGAAGCAGGGGAAGGCGATGTCATTCCTGCACTCAGCTGGGTAGGAACCAACCATGAAAACTGGCGCTTTGCCATCATTGCCAAAAACGGCGAACTGACGCTCCGGCATGACACGAAGCTGAATACGCGCTTTCTGCGCAAAAAATTCATTCTTGCCCAGGGAGTGAGTGAAGATGATTATGCGGCAGACGGCTTTGAGGGAAGTCTGGCGCAGATTTACAAGGGAAGAGAAGCACAGGAAGCCGGCGTGATCCGCCACGGCGCAAAGGAAGAAGTAGACATCCGGGAACGCCAGGGACGCATTATTGCGGGAGCCATCTCCGGAGGAGATGAACCGATTGTTGCGGATGGAAGCGCACTTTATGAAACCGTGGTATTTGCGTGCTCAAAGCTCGGGGTGACCGTGGCCCCCTGGGACCGGGTTGTGGCATCCAGCGGAGGCGATGTGTCGCTTCCCGAAATATCGAGGATTTCCGGATTCCTGAACAGGCCGGTTGTCCTTGATTCCGACTGGTATACCTGTGACTGCGGTATGCTGATCTCTTCGATTGACGGGGATCCGGTTGCCTGTATTCCGACAGCGGGCGGCAGGTACAGAATCTATAACAGTGCGGATAAGAGCTACAAAAAACTGGATAAGGCTGTGGCAGAAACAATTTCGCCGCAGGCATATGTCATCAGCAGGACGCTCCCGGATGAGAAACTGACAAGCAAAAACCTGATTGCCTATGTCATGAAGAGTGTACAGACCAGCGATGTGGTCCGGATTGTTCTGCTCAGCCTGGTATGTACGCTGATCGGATTCCTGCTGCCGATGCTGAATCAGAAAATCTACGATGACTACATCCCGATGAGCGATCAGAGCTCGGTCATTCAGATCAGCGCGGTGATTGCTTCTATCATGCTGGGAAACGTATTCTTTACGCTGGTAAAGAATCTCTACAACTTCCGGGTTGCCAGCCGTGCAGGATACCAGCTCCAGGATGCGATCTATCATCGTGTCTTCCGACTGGAGGAAGGTTTCCTGCGGAAGTTTGACAGCGCGGATATGGCACAGCGGCTGGCAGAGTTTGGCCAGACAGCCAACAGCCTGATCAGCAAAGTACTGGAAGCAGGCATTACCGCGGTGTGGTCGCTGATCTATCTTTTCCAGATGATCCACTATTCCAGCAAGCTGACGCTTCCGGGCGTTCTCATGGTTCCGGTCTATGCGGCGCTGGTTTACGGACTTTCCACCCTGACCATGAAATACAGGCAGAAGATTGCCGACTTGAATGGTGCTTCAGTGGGCAAGCTGTATCAGTTCCTGGATGGCGTCAGCAAGATCCGGATGGCCGGTGCAGAGCAGCGCGCGATTCTTGAGTATACGGTTCCGACGGCGGAATCCCAGCAGGCTTCAATACGAAGCAACCGGATCAGCGATTTCTGTGACATTATCCGGGATGCAGCGCCAACCATCTTTTCCATGATCTTCTATTTCCTGGTGGTCCACAAGAACATGGATACGACCTCCGGTAATTATATGGCTTTCAATACCGCTTTCGGTTCATTCTCGGGAGCAATGATTGCGCTGGTTCAGGAGTTCCTTGCTTACCGGGAAATGAAGCCGAGGCTGGACAGGCTGAAGCCCATCATGGATGCAGAAGTGGAAAGCAGCGACGGAAAGGACGTCATTGAGGAGCTCAAGGGCGGCGTAGAACTGCGGAACGTGACTTTCTCCTACGTGCCCGGCGGGCGGACGATTCTGCACAATGTTTCCTTTACGATCCAGCCGGGTGAGTATGTGGGCATCGTCGGACCTTCCGGATGCGGAAAGTCGACGATCATGAAACTGCTTCTGGGCTTTGAAAAACCGGATTCCGGCCAGGTGCTTTACGACGGGAAAGATGTCAGCACCATGGATAAGCATTCTCTCCGCAAAAAACTGGGAACCGCGCTGCAGAATGGCAAGCTGATCTCCGGAAGCATTTTTGAAAACATTACCATAACGGCGTCCAAGCCCAATATTGACCGCGTGAATGAAGTGGTTGAAGCGGTAGGATTGAAGCGGGACATTGACTCCATGCCCATGGGCATCCATACGGTGGTCAGTGAAAGCGGAAATACGGTTTCCGGCGGACAGCAGCAGCGTATTCTGATTGCCCGTGCAATTTATAATAAGCCTGCCGTGCTTCTGTTCGACGAAGCCACCAGCGCACTGGATAATGTAACCCAGTCCAAAGTGTGCGAGAGCCTTGAAAGAATGAATGTAACACGTATTGTCATTGCACACAGGCTGAGCACGATCCAGGCATGTGACCGCATTCTGGTGATGGAGAACGGCAAACTGATCGATGAAGGAAATTATGAAACGCTGATGGCGCATGACGGACTATTCCGCAGGATGGCTATCCGTCAGCTTGCGGAAGGGGGAGAATAAATATGGAACGGAAAATGGATGGCCCGGATATCGTCTGGACCAATGAAGGCAAGGAAATCGTGCGCCTGCATGGAGCTGAAGAAGGCAATGGTCTGACATTATTTGTCACGGGAAGCCTGAATGAGCGTTCCGAAATAGATTTCAAGCAGGAACTCATGGCACTGGCTTCCATGGGAATGGATATCGTTGTTGACCTGTCCGGTGCGAAAAGGATGACCAGCGGAAGCATGGGTGCCATTCTGGACGCGGTACAGATGGCGGAATCCACGGATCACGGCCTGTGCCTGCGTGGTCCTTCACCGGAAGTATATAAACAGCTGGAGCGGGCACACATTACCCATTCCGTGGAAATCCTGGAAGGAGGGAGCAAGTGATGACCTGTAATGCCCTTCCCTATGAAGGAAAGGAAAAATATGTCTTTATCAGCTACTCCCATGAGGATGCCGGAAAGGTATATCCCATTGTGGAACAGCTGGCACGTTCGGGATGCCGCGTGTGGTATGACCGCGGCATCAAGGCCGGGGCAGACTGGCCGGAAGAAATCGCCCAGCATCTGAGCGACTGCGAACTGTGCCTGATTTTCCTCAGTAAAGCCTATACGGAGTCCAATAACTGCCGCCAGGAACAGACATTTGCTGTCCAGGAAAAGAAAAATATGCTTTGCATCCGGCTAGAGGAGACTACGCTGTCTTTGGGAATGCGGATGCAGCTGAGCAGGACCCAGCATGTCATGTGGTCCAGGGAAGCGGGAAGCAGCTTTTTTGACCAGCTGCTTGCCGCGGATGGAATCAAAGACTGCCTGGGACCGGCTGACCCTTCTATTGTGGTCCAGCCCATTCAGGAAAAAGGGCAGGAACAGAAGCAGGAAGAGGTTGTAAAACCGAACATTATGGCAGTGGAAATACCGACACCACCACCGACGCCGACACCACCACCGACGCCGACGCCGACACCACCACCGACGCCGACGCCGACACCGGATCCGACGCCGACACCGACGCCGACACCACCACCGACTCCGACGCCGACACCGGATCCGACGCCGACTCCGCCACCGACTCCGACTCCGCCGACGCCGCCGATGCCGCACTACGAACCGGCTCCTGCGCCGCCACCAAAGCCGCATTACGAACCGGCTCCTGAACCGGCTCCAAAACCCGGCCCGGTGAATCCCGGGAAAAAGTCTTCTGCAGCAAAGAATCCTGGGTTTACGGTGCTGGAGGACGATATTGAGGAGGAGGAGGTCCAGGGACCTTCCGGCGAGAGGAAAACAGTGCTGGATGAAGGATCCCAGAGGGTGCTGTTCATCGATCTCGCCGATGGGAGCTTCACGATCAGTACCGGCATTGAAACACTGGTCGGACGGCAGAAAGGCAGCGATATCCAGATCAGTGATGAAAAGGATAAAGTGGGACGGAAGCACTGCAGAATCCTTACCAGGGACGGCAGGTATTATGTCCAGGATTTGAAATCGGCAAACGGAACCTGGCTGGACGGCGTCCAGCTGGAGCCGGAGAAAATGGAAGAAATCTTCGGAATTGCTCTGGTGGAAGTAGCCCGGCCGAATGGTATAAGCTTTGCGGTTGCAGTAGGGGAGATGTCCGAGCAGATCGAAAATGCAGGGAAGGTGAGCTATCTGCTTTCCAGTGAATACGGCGGAGCGCTCTTCCTGACCAAAGACAATATCGAACTGGGACGCGGCTATGAATGGCCCTGCGGCGCAATGTCCAGCAACCGGATCAGCAGCGAACACGCAGATGTGATTCACCGGGATAACGAGTGGGTACTGGTCGACCACAGCACCAACGGCAGTTATCTGGACGGCCAGAAAATTCACAATGCAGAGGCGGTACTCCGGGACGGAACGAACATCCGCATGGGAGGAGAGCACTTCCTGTTCCAGACAGTTTACCTGAAGGGAAAAGAGCCCGAACCGGAAAAGAAGGAGCAGCCTGCCGCGGAAGAGGGGAATTCATCGGAGGACACAGTGCATTCG
Organism: uncultured Clostridia bacterium; assembly: GCA_947167215.1. Taxonomy (GTDB): domain Bacteria; phylum Bacillota; class Clostridia; order Christensenellales; family Aristaeellaceae; genus Ventricola. The sequence goes on along the minus strand of CAMVHE010000008.1, from coordinate 15,008 downwards.
AGAGGTTCTCGGAGGAGGCGAATGAGATGAAAAAGAAAGAATTCACAAGGAAACTGGAAATATTCGCGCTTCTGATGCTTGCTTTGTTTCTTGTGACGGGCTGCGGAGATTCCGGTTCTTCGGGCTCCAATAACCGGACCATTGATGCGGTTGCAACGATGGCTCCGAGAACGGCAGAACCCGCAAAAACGGACACGGGAGAAACCACCGGTACATCGGAGACACAGACTTCAACGGTTCAGACGGCACCGGCGAACCAGTCTGCCAGAAAAGCACTCTCCAGAAATCCGCTTTCCAACGGACTGAGATATACGCTTTATTCTGACGGTGAACTGCTGCTGGAAGGCGGACCGGTGACGGATAAAATCGCAGAGATCGGTCAGCTTAAGGTACAGGCAGAGAATAATGGCGGACAGCTGCTGGACCATGTAACGACGATTACCCTGGGACAGGGCGTAACCAGTGTATCCGAATATGCCTGCGCGAATATTCCGAAGGTCCGGAATATTGTGATCGGTGATGATGTACGGGAAATCGGAAGCTATGCCTTTTCCGCATGCCCCGAGCTTACCCGGATCGACTTCAGCTCCGGAATCGCTTCGATCGGGGATTATGCTTTCTCCGGCTGTACGGCACTTTCCCATGTGGAGATTGATGGTGAAAACCTGTCCATTGGCAAGTATGTTTTCTCCGGCTGTACGGCACTGAAGGATGTCACGATCGGTTCGGGCGTGTCCGAACTGGGACTGGGCTGTTTTTCCGGCTGCACCGCATTTGTCAACCTGGAGCTGAACATGAGCCCCGAGACGGCCGCTTTCCGCAATTGTACGGCACTCGAAACCGTGCAGATCGGAAACGGCATGACAAAGGTTGCAGACAACCTCTTTAACGGCTGCAAGGCGCTGAACAGCATTACGCTTCCGGAAACGCTGACTGCCATCGGCGACAATGCATTTAACGGATGTTCCGCGCTGGTCAGCATTGATCTGCCGGGAAAGCTGCTGCAGGTTGGAAACAATGCTTTCGGAAACTGCACGGCACTGGAAAAAGTGGTTTTCCCTGCGAACATTCCGATTATGATCGGGGATAATGCCTACAACGGATGTACCGCGCTGCGGGAAGTCACGCTTCCCGAACAGGCAGCTGCCATGATCGGCAATGATGCTTTCTCCGGCTGCAAGGCACTGAAAAAGATGGCCTTCACGGAGAACCAGAAGACGGATATCGGCAGCGGCGCCTTTACGGGGTGCACTGCCATCGAGACCATTACCTTCCCCAGCAACGGCAGTATTACGATCGGCAATTCTGCATTCTCCGGCTGCACTGCCCTCCTGGGCGTGGATGTAACGGATGCCATTTCTTCCGTTGGTTCCTATGCCTTCCGGGGCTGCACCGCCCTCGACAGCGTTTCCTTCCATGGTTCGAACACCTCCATTGGAAACAAGGTCTTTATGGAGTGCAGCAGCCTCAAGACGCTGAAGCTGACGGTACCTTTTACGGAAGATGCGTTTTCGGGCATTGCTTCCCTGGAAACCCTCGAAGTGGATGCACAGACGATTCCTTCCAAATCCTTTTCCGGATGTACAAATCTGAAAAACCTGAAGCTGGGAGATTCTGTTAAGACCATAGAAGAATTTGCCTTCATGGGATGCTCTTCGCTTACCCAGCTGACGCTCCCAGATGCCATTGAATCCGTGGGAGAAAGCGCTTTCTCCGGATGCTCACGTCTGGCCTCCGTCACCTTCCCCATGAAGCGTGCGCTGAGTATCGGCACAAAGGCATTCTCGGAATGTACGGCACTGCAGGCTGCAGATTTCCCGGCAGGAGCTGCTCTGGACATCGGTGCCAACGCATTTGAAAAATGCACTGCCATCCACTCGGTATCCTTTGGGATGTCCGATCCCTGCGTGGTTGGAAACAACGCTTTCACGGGATGCACTTCCATGGAATCGATTTCCTTCCCGGAGTACGGCGATATCAGCCTCGGGAATGCTGCGTTCTCCGGATGCAGCGCACTGCTGGGCGTGGATGTAACGGACGCGATTTCCTCGGTTGGCGCCTATGCATTCCGGGGCTGCACCGCCATGGATAATGTTTCTTTCCATGGAACCCAGACGACGATCGGGAACAAGGCATTCCTGGAGTGCAGCAGCCTGAAAACGCTCCGGCTTACCGTTCCCTTTACAGCCGATGCTTTTTCCGGCCTGACTTCCCTGGAAACACTGGATATTGATACCAGCGAAGTTCCGGAAGGAACCTTCTCCGGCTGTTCCAACCTCAAAAACCTGAAACTCGGGGAAAAGGTGGAGTCCATCGGTGCATTTGCCTTTTCCGGCTGTTCTGCGCTGACGCAGCTGACGCTTCCCGATTCCATTGGAACCCTGGGAGAAAGCGCTTTCTCCGGCTGCACCAGGCTGACAACGGTTTCCTTCCCCATGAGGAAGGCACTGAACATCGGTTCGAAAGCTTTTTCCGAATGCTCTGCCCTGGAGATTGTGGATTTCCCGGCAGGTGCCGCACTGGATATCGGCATCAGTGCATTCGAAAAATGCACCACCGTCCGCTCCGTTTCCTTTGGAATGAGCGATCCGTGCATTATAGGAAGAAATGCATTTGCCGGCTGTTCTTCCATCGAAGGAATTACACTTCCCCAGTGGGGTGATGTAAGAATCGGCGATTCCGCCTTTATGGACTGCACAGCGCTCCGCTCGGTGAACCTCGGCGGCTCAGTGACAGCGGTCAGCGATTATGCATTCCGCGGATGCAACCGGATGGATACAGCGATCCTGAGGCCGAATGCAGCTGCGGTGGGCAACCAGATCTTCCAGGACTGCACGAACCTCAAAACCCTGACCATCGGTGTGCCGTTTGAAATGAACACCTTCAGCGGCCTTGCCGGAATAGAAACGCTGGAGATTGATACCCCGGCGATTCCGGACAGAGTATTCCAGAAATGGGAGTCCCTGGTGAATGTCGTGATGACGGATACCGTCAGCTCGATCGGACGGGATGCTTTCCTCGACTGTACCAAGCTGGATAAAATTGAACTCAATGCGAATACCGTCGGCGACGGCGCCTTTGAAGGATGCACGCGGGCACGGGAACTGCTGATCAAGCAGAATGTCCGTGTGGTTGGAAACAATGTTTTCAAGGGATGTTCGGGACTTGTAAGCATCACGCTTCAGGACGGCATTGAAGAACTTGGAAACGGCGTATTCAGTGACTGCACGGAAATCACGACGATAGAGATACCGCTTTCCCTGAGAAAAATCGGTGACGAAGCATTCATGGGGTGCAAGAAGCTGACGGGCATGGAACTCCCGGAGGGAAAGATGGAAGGAGAACGGAACAAGTACATCGGCGTTACGCATCTTGGAGCAAGGGCTTTCAAGGACTGCGAAGCCATTACGAAGATTGTTCTCCCGCGTTCCCTGGATTACGTCGGAGAGCGGATTGTCCAGAACATTTACAACAAAAACGGCAAGGAATTCATCCTCCTCGGAGTGGAATCTGACTGGAATAATCTCTACAGCAAGAAACATTTCTCCAGAGACTGGCTCAAGGATGACGGAGGATTCCTCCAGAAGAGATATCAGTACAAGCGGTATTGATGCCGGAAAACCCGATTCATTTCTTTCCGAAAGGAACAGAAAGGAGAAAAAAATGAGTGAGAAAAAAAGCCTTTCCTTTCTGAGTGAGCCGATGTTTATCGAAAGGGCGAACCAATGTGAGGACAAGGAAGCCTTCCGGGCACTGCTCGCTGAATATGGGGAGGAAGCAGATGCCGCGGAGGCGGAACAGCTGCTCCGGGAACTGGCAGAGATGACAGACCCCGGAGAAGGGGAATTAAGCGAGGACGTGCTGGAAAATGTTTCCGGAGGTGCCGGCCCGAGTTTCTGGCTCCTGGGCTGGACAGCTTCCCGGCTGCTCCGGGGAAACCGCTTTCATGGCGGCGGAGGAAGGACTTAAACGGAGCTGCCGGGGTCTGACGGCCTCCCTTTTATCGGATTTCGACGGGCTTCTGCGGGAGGAAAGGAGAACCGTCCTGCCTTTATCGTTCTGAAGCAGACGGCGGAATCCGGAAAAAGCGCCTGACTCTCGGAAAAACGGAAATTTCTTTCAAACTGTTGGCAAAATGCTGTAACGCTTTTCTGTTTCCGGTGTATAACGAGTGAAACAAACCGGAAATGATAATAAAGAAGGCGGCCGGGAAGAATTCAGAGGAACCGGCAGCCGGAACGGTTACAGAAGAAGGAGGAGGAAGAAAAATGGCACTGAGTGCAAAATGGACCCCGGTATTTGAAAACGAGGAGCTCGCAAAGAAAATTGTTCCGATGCAGCCGGAAGAGGCGCAGAAAGTCCTTGCGGAGAATGGTTTTGAATTCACCCTGGACGAAATTCTGGAAGCAGGAAAAGAGCTGTATGCCATCCGCAATCAGCAGCTGTCCGGAGAGATTGATGAAGAGGATCTGGAGAACGTATCCGGAGGAGTCAGCATCTTCGTAATAGGAATTGTTGTTCAATGTGCTGCCAAAGCTCTTTCAAGGTGGTAACCTCTATGTTTTGCGGGCTGCCTTTTATGGACAGAACGCAGGGGAAAAGCATGGAAGGGCTTCAACAGAATAGGGAAATCTAAAAATCTAAAAAAGGAGTAATGAAAAATGGCACTGAGCGAAAAATGGGCACCAGTATTTGAAAATGAAGAACTTGCGATGAAGGTTGTTCCGATGCAGCCGGAAGAAGCACAGAAGGTTCTTGCCGAAAACGGCTATGATTTCACCCTTGACGAGATCCTTGAAGCAGGAAAAGAACTGTATGCCATCCGTCAGCGGATGGATTCCGGAGAACTGAATGATGACGACCTGGAGAATGTGGCCGGCGGAGTCAGGATTAACTGGGGCACGGTGGAAAAGGTCTGCAAGACGGTTGGAAAGATCCTTTCTGCTTGGTAATGGAGTAAAGGAAAGATAAATAGGACAGGGGCAGTGAAATCCATGCCGGCGGAATGAGGAAATGTTTCGTTCTGCCGGAGATGGATCCCCTGAAAATGTGCATCGATGCTGCCGCTGCCCGGCGGACAGCCCGCAGGGAAAAGACAGTATCGATGCGGTAAAATACAGTCATTTATGCCAGAAAAAAACCGGCATCCATGAAACACAGAATACCCGAACCATAAAACCAACAATAATGAAAGAAAGCGGAGGTAAATAAATATGGCACTTAGCGAGAAATGGAAACCAGTATTTGAGAATGCAGAACTGCTGGATAAGATAGCACCCATGAAGCCCGAAGACGCTCAGAAATGCCTGGCGGAGAACGGCTATGAGTTCACGATGGATGAGATCCTCGAAGCAGGCAAAGAAATGTATGCCCTGAAGGAAAAGATGACTTCCTCCGAACTGAGCGAAGACGATCTCGAAGATGTAGCCGGCGGCTTCAGCTGGGGCTGGTTGAAACCCGCCGTCAAGACCGTTGCAAAGTTTGCTTCTTATTGGTAATTATAATTTCTTTCCCCTCTGCCTTAGGCAGAGGGGAATAAAAATCATTACATGATGCCGGTTTTTTTCCGATATGAATGAATGGTTCGGGATATTCTTTATTTGAACGGATTACAGAGGAATTAAGGTATGTATGAATATAATAAATTCAAAGAGCGAACCCCGCAGGAGACCATACATACAATTGATCAGATTTTAGGAAAGATGGGACTCCTTCCGGTGGTGAACTGGATTGATGCAGAATATGACGGTGCGCTGTCGAACAGGGTGTCGATTTATCCTTCATCACTTGGAACAAATGGAAAAGGGACAGATCAGGCATACGCTCTGGCAAGCGGATATGCTGAATTAATTGAGCGTATTCAGAATGGGATGCTTTCCTTAAGCAGGGAGTCCCCGGAATTACAGAAAGAGGGCGGCTTTGTCCGGTCTCCGGATGAAGTGGAGGTTTCAGCGGAAACTGTTGCCCTGCAGGATGATCCTTTCTTTCAATTCCTCTTCAGAGAACTTCAGATCGAACGTCTGGAGGATAAAATTGCTTTCCTGCGGGAACCAATGTGGAATATCAATGGGAAAGATGACTTGATCCGGTGCGTTCCCTACGTGGATATGGACCGGAAACGGATCATTTATCTTCCATTGGAACTGCTGCTGAACTTTTATGGAAGCAATGGCATGGCTGCCGGAAATACTCTCGAAGAAGCACTGGTGCAGGGCCTTTCCGAGATACTGGAGAGGTATGCAAACGTAGAGATCATTCGGGGGACTGTTCCGCCGGAAGTACCAAGGGAATATATTGACTGCCTGGAAATCGGCAGCCTGATCCGCAAAATTGAAGAGTCCGGAAGATACCGTGTCTCTTTGAGGGATTGTTCCCTTGGAAAAGGGATCCCCGCAACGGCAGTCGTGATTGTTGACCGGGAACGCGGGTGCTTTGGCGTACACTTCTCCTGCCATCCTTCTTTTGAAGTGTCCGTGGAGAGAACCCTGACAGAGGCACTGCAGGGAAAGAATCTGGAATCTTTTACTTCCATGAACCGGATCGACAGTGACAAGGTCTGCCAGCACAGGGAGAATATTGCCAATCTGACGAAAATGGGATATGGCTCTTATCCGGCAAGTTTTCTGGCTGGAAAGCCGGACTATCCCTTTGAAAGCCGGGAAGGATGGCAGAAGCTGTCCAACCGGGAAATGATGTTTAAGCTGTTAAACATCATAAAGAACGAAGGATACAGTGTTTTGATCCGTGATGTTTCCCATCTTGGGTTCCCGTCCTATCAGGTGCTGGTACCCGGGATGAGTGAGATTTTCCCGATCACCGAGCAGCATATCCGGGAAATCCGGACGATTGCCCGGGCAAGGGAATCAATGCTTCATTTCCCTGACCTGAGTGAAGCGGAGGAAAAGCGTTTAAAGACGCTTATCCTGTTTAAGGGAGAATCCATCCTGGAAAATAACATTTCCTGGTTTTCGGGCATTCCCTTTGCAGATGAAGATGTCATGACCAAAAAGATTCTGATTCTGCTACTGTATAAAGACGGCAGGTACAGCGATGCGATGGACGGATTCCGCCACCTTGCTTCTACGGAATCGAGAGAAGAAGACCGCAGGTTCTATGCCTGTGCGGCGGAATATGTACGATTGCGCGCAGGCGGGATGGAGAGCGGCGAGACAGAGGCTGTAATCCGTACCTATTATCCGGAAGAAATCGTAAAAAAGGTGGATGACCTGCTGAAAGAGCCGGCGCTGGCACTTCGAAAGATGTTCAGACCGGTCCGGTGTTATGACTGTGCATCCTGTGACTATGCCGGCAGTGCCTGTACTTATCCGACCGTGGAAAAAATCATGCGCAGGATTAAAAAGGCAATGGCTGAGAGCAAAGTTTCCCAGGAGGAACTGCTGTCCCGGCTGATTCCGTGATCCATTTCGCGGACCCGCATGTACCGGGGGACGGCAAGATATCGGAAGGAATCGGTTATGGACGTGAAAGATAATCAGATTGTAAGCATCAATGTGGAACTGACAAACAGCTGCCCCTTGCGGTGCCCGCAGTGTTACTGCCATCTGGAAGGCGGAAAGCATATTGATCCGGAAGTGGCAAAAGCGCGCATCAGGGAAGCTGCAGACCATGGGGCAATCACGGTAAGCCTGAGCGGCGGGGAGACCCTCTGCTATCCATATCTGTATGAGCTTATCGAATATGCCGCAGGGAAAGTCGAGAATGTCAATGTAGCTCTCTCGGGATGGCATTTTGACAGTGAAGTGCTGAAAAAGCTGGTGGACGCCGGCGTGACCGGCATCTGCATTTCCTTAAACGGTTCAACGGAGGAAATCAATGCCCTTACGAGGGACGGGTATCAATATGCGATCAATGGCCTGCAGGTACTCAGCGAGAACCATTTCCCGAACAGCTACATCAACTGGGTTATGCATTCGAATAATACGGATGATTTTCCGAACATTGTTGCATTGGCAGAAAAATACAACATTCAGACGGTTGATATCATCATGTTCAAACCGGATGCCAAGGACTGTCTGTCCAGCTATCCTTCCGGGGAGCAGATGAAGCAGATATCCGACTTTATCCATGCATATCATGGCAAGGTAGACATTGTCCCGGAAGCCTGCTTTTCTCCGCTCCGTGCACTGGTTTACAACTACGGATGGATTGGAAATTTCAATTCGGGACCTACGCGGGGATGCGGAGCCGGAATTTACATCTACAGCGTAAATACGGAAGGCCATTATTCTCCCTGCAGACATCTCGATTATTACGAAGATTTCAGCAGCCTGGATGAATATCTTGAAAAATCCGAACTGATCCAGAAAATCCGGCATTTTGAAGAGGATCTGCGGGAACCGTGCAGCGGGTGCAGCCTGCAGAAATACTGCAGGCCGTGCATTGCCATCACGGATAAAATGTATGGTGGCATTTACAAGGGACATGAACCGTGTACGGCCTGGAAGCTGAATGAATATGTTTTGAGATAGACTGGCGTAAAGCCTGCTGTTCTCCGATGGCAGACATGCCCGTGTCCGGATGATGGAAATGAGGCCATGAGATATCTGAAGGATAACGGGCATGGCGTTTTTCCTCTGAATCCCTTAACAGGAAAAATAAAGGTGTTTTCCGAAAACCTCTGTCATTTGGTGAGGAAGCTGGAAATCCTATGAATCAAAGGAGACAGCACATTTTGCGTGCTGCCTCTTTTTGCGTCTGCGGCATTATTCCGGATTCCCGTGAAAAGACGGCAGGGTCCCCTGTTTCCATCGAAGCTTTTCCCGGCAGGGATATTGCTGATGCAGGAAAAGAAAGGATTGTGAAAGAATGAAAAGAAAAAGCATCGTGACATTCACGAATATCGTCATTCTGCTCGCCATCATCGTATACATACTCAATATATTTGTGGTATCGCCGGATACGGGATCGACGGCTGAAAGCCTGATCCATGATTATCAGGAGAACGGTGAAGAGATAACGCAGGATGACATATTCATCTTCAAATGCATAGGAATCTGGGGAGGTCATCTGAATGATCTGCTGGGGCACGGCTACAAGGAAGTTCTTTCAGGCCAGCTGTGGAGAATATATACCGTTGTGGTCACACACGCTCATATTGCGCATATTATCATGAACCTGATTGCATTGTTTATTGCCGGAAACCATATCGAAAGAAAATACGGCACGCCGAAAATGATCCTGCTGTTTCTGGTACTGACTGCGTTAAATTGCCTGATAGCGGACCTGCTGTACTTTGGATTTCTGGGAAGTGAATACAAGATCAGCATGGGCGCATCCGGATGGATTGCATCCGTGATGGGCATGATTCTGACAAAATGCCTCCAGGACAGAACCTATTGCAGGAAGGAATTAGGCAGAGCCGCCGCGGGTTATCTGATCGTTTACTTTATTTCCACGACGTTCCTGATCATGCCCAACGCTTTTACGATCATTGCCCATGTTTCAGGGCTGGTATGCGGTGCACTGGCAGAGTATGTGATCAGCCGAAGACAGCCTGGAAAAGGAAGGCCGGCGGAAGGGTGACGACGTCCCCTCTGGTTTGGAACGGACCGGGAAGCTCCGCATAATAAACATTCGTTCCGAAAAAAATGCACAGAAAATGAAAAAAAGCAAAGCGGATTCCGGTGAATCCGCTTTGCCTGTCTGCAACAGGGAAAACAATGATAGGCGTCCGGAAAGGAAGGGACTGGGAAACGGCGCATTCCGGACATCAGCCGGGAAAGGCGCCATCCCAGAGAATCCGCCGGTAATTCTCCCGGTCCGTTGCGCCTTCGGTGGAGAGGACCAGAACCCGGCTGCCGGAAGAAAGACCCAGCATATTCCGGAGCCGGATGGAATGCGGATCGGTATTTCTGAGCAGAGCCATGAGGGTTCCAAAGGCGGAGGCTCCGCTTTCCCCGGAAACGATGGATGGATCGCCGGGCAGGGGATTCGCCAGGATACGCATGCCCGTGGCTGCAATGCCGTCCGGAATAGCGGCAAAATAGTCTGCATGGGAAAGAAGAATATCTGCGGCAATGCTGCAGGGAACCCCGCATGCAAGACCGGCCATGATGGTATTCATCTCGCTGGTAATGCAGTGCAGGGAGCCGTCATTGGCCTTTGCGGTCTGAAACAGGCAGTCCGCCTTTTCCGGTTCCACAATGACGATGACCGGTTCCCGGCCGGGAAAGGCCTGGTGGAAAAAAGCGGTCATTGCTGCGGCCATGGAGCCCACGCCGGCCTGCAGGAAAATATGGGTGGGGCAGATATCGCCGAGCTGGGAGAGAATTTCCGCGCCGATGGTGGTATAGCCCTGCATGATGAGCCGGGGAACCTCTTCATAACCGTCAAAGGAAGTGTCCTGGATCAGCAGCCACCCGTGATCCCGGGCATCCTGTGCGGCCTTTTCCACGCATTCATCATAGGAAAGATCCAGGATGGAGGCATCTGCACCGAGGGCGCGGATGTTCTGAAGGCGTTCGGGAACGGTGCCGCGGGGCAGGTAGACCACGGCATGCATGCCGAGCGCCTTTGCCGTGAATGCCACGCCCCGGCCGTGATTGCCATCGGTTGCGGTAATGAGCGTAAGGCCGCTCAGCAGCGGCTGGACTTCGGCGGAAACCAGGCTTTCGTAGGAAAGGGACGGCAGGCCGAGACGCTTCTTCAGAAGACAGGCCACCGCGAAAGTGGCGCCGAGGGACTTGAAGGAATTCAGGCGGAAACGGGTGCTTTCATCCTTGACATAAATGCCCTGAATGCCGGCGGCATCCGCCAGTCCGGGCAGGGAATGGAGTGCCGTGGGCGCATAGCCGGGGATACCCCGGTGAAATTCCCGGGCCTGCAGGCCGGCGGAGGGTGAAAAGGGAAGGAGCAGGGAGTCCGGACAGGGACGGTGAGGAGAAACGGTCATTGCAATCATGGCATACCTCCGTAGAAAATCCATGGGCTCACTGTACCACAGGAGGGAGCCGCCGGCAACCGGCTGCCGGGCAGGAAAAAGCTTTTCCTGAAAGCGAAAAACAGCGGAAGGGGATCCCCTTTCCGGTGCATTCGGCTGTCCCCCTCGCCCTTTCCCCGCAGAAGCCCGGAAAAGGTGGAAAACATGAGGGAAAATAGCACAGAAAAGGTCTGCTATCTTTGGAAAAATTAGGGTTGACAAGAAAATGGCAAAATGGTAAGATATCGGCGTTTGCTGTCCAAACGTCCGTAGGGAACGTATGGAAAGGCATCAGGAAAGGGTGATTGACATGGCCGGTACGCTTTCGCAGGGAAAACCCTCTGTTGTGGGGACGAAACAGGTGCTCCGTGCACTGGAGGAAGGCCGCGTGGAACGTGCCTATGTAGCCGGCGATGCAGACCTGATCCTGACCAAGCGTGTGGTGGACCGATGCTATGAGCGCAATATCCCCTGCACGCAGATAGAGACGATGGAAGAACTGGGGCGCGGCTTCGGCATAGCAGTCCGGGCAGCCGCCGCAGCAATCCTGAAGTAACAGCATCCTTTTGCATGTATCCCATTTCGGGTTCATGATAGAAATCAGCAAGTGTTCCAATTGTTATGAAGAAATTTAGGAGGTGCTTCCATGCCAACGATCAATCAATTGATCCGGAACGGAAGAAAAGCGGCGCCTGCAAAGCCCACCGCTCCTATCCTGCAAAAATGCCCGCAGAAGCGCGGTGTTTGCCTGTCTGTAAAGACGACAACCCCCAAGAAGCCTAACTCTGCGCTGCGCAAAATCGCTCGTGTTCGCCTGACCAACGGCATTGAAGGTACATGCTACATTCCGGGCATCGGCCACAACCTGCAGGAGCACTCTGTCGTGCTGATCCGCGGCGGCCGTGTTCGTGACCTGCCTGGTGTCCGTTATCATATTATCCGTGGTGCCCTGGATGCTGCCGGCGTTGACAAGCGTATGCAGGCCAGGTCCAAGTACGGTGCAAAGCGTCCCAAGAAGTAAGATCTGCTTTGTAACTAAGTGACGCCCTCCCAGTATCGGAGGATACGTCGGCCCAGCTGGGTGGCCGGTCGCGAAGCGAAAGAGTTCTGTCTGTCCAGGAACAGCAGGCGGAAAACGACTTTCGCGGGCAGGACCGTGTGCTAGATCCACAGCATGCCTTATGTTTTTGCTGAGACGGCGGCGCTGTGGCCAGGTGGCCATGCTGTTTTTGAACCAAGCGAAGCAATTCGCTAGACCGAGTATCAGGAGGTAAACCCATGCCTAGACGTGGTTTTATACCGAAGAGAGAAGTGCTGCCGGATCCCGTATACGGCAACACCATCGTTACGAAGCTGATCAACCAGATCATGCTGGACGGCAAGCGCGGAATCGCGCAGACCGTCTGCTATCAGGCTTTTGATATGGTTGCTGCCAAGACTGGCAAGGAAGCCATGGAAGTCTTCAATGACGCTCTGCAGAACATTCTGCCGAGCCTCGAAGTCAAGGCCCGCCGTGTAGGCGGCGCGACCTATCAGGTCCCGATTGAGATCCGCCCCGAGCGCCGTCAGACCCTGGCACTGCGCTGGCTGGTGGATTTCTCCCGCAAGCGCGGCGAGAAGACCATGGCGGAACGCCTGTGTGCAGAGATCATTGACGCAAGCAATAACGCTGGTGCTGCCGTAAAGCGCAAGGAAGAAATGCATCGTATGGCAGAATCCAACAAGGCTTTCGCACATTATCGTTGGTAATTGGAAGCTGCCGCGGCCGATCCGGCCGCGGTTGCTGTTGAAAAAGGAGAAAAAAATATGCCTAGAACCCATGCTTTGAACATGGTCCGTAATATTGGCATTATGGCGCATATCGACGCTGGCAAGACGACGACGACGGAACGTATTCTTTATTACACTGGCAAAACCCATAAACTTGGCGAAGTTCATGAAGGCGCTGCCACCATGGACTGGATGGTACAGGAACAGGAACGCGGCATCACGATTACCTCTGCTGCCACTACCTGCTACTGGAAAGACCATCGCATCAATATCATTGACACCCCCGGCCACGTCGACTTCACGGTCGAAGTGGAACGCTCCCTGCGCGTTCTTGACGGCGCAGTTGCGGTGTTCGCTGCCAAGGGCGGTGTAGAACCCCAGTCTGAAACCGTATGGCGTCAGGCGGAACACTATCAGGTTCCCCGGATCGCGTACATCAATAAGATGGACATTGTTGGTGCAGATTTCTTCCGCGTGAAGGATCAGCTGCATGAGCGTCTGCATGCCAATGCACATCCTCTCCAGATCCCGATCGGAGCCGAAGCTTCCTTCCGCGGCATCATTGACCTGGTCACCATGCGTGCTGAGGTCTACTATGATGACATGGGCAAGGATTACCGGGATGAGGAGATTCCTGCCGACATGATGGAAGAAGCCCAGCTCTACCACGATGAGCTCATCGAAGCTCTGGCAGACATCGACGATACCATCATGGAGAAGTTCATGGAAGGCGAAGAGCCGACTATTGAAGAAGTCAAGGCAGCTATCCGCAAGGGCACCATCGACTGCAGTTTCTACGGCATGCTCTGCGGTACTTCCTACCGCAACAAGGGCGTACAGCTCCTGCTGGATGCGATTGTTGACTACATGCCGAGCCCGGTGGACATCCCGCCGGTCAAGGGAATTGATCCCCACACCGAAGAGGAAATCACCCGTGAGGCGAGCGACAGCGCTCCGTTCTCCGCACTGGCTTTCAAGATCATGACAGATCCTTTCGTAGGCAAGCTTTCCTTTGTCCGCGTGTATTCCGGACATATTGGCTCCGGCTCCTATGTTTACAACAGCACCAAGGGCAAGCGGGAGCGCATCGGCCGTATTCTGCAGATGCATGCCAATGAGCGGAAGGAAATTGACGAGATCTATGCCGGCGATATCTGCGGCGTAGTCGGTTTCAAGGACACCACTACCGGTGATTCCCTGTGCGATGACAAGCATCCCATCATCCTTGAGAAGATGGAATTCCCGGAGCCTGTTATTCAGGTGGCCATCGAGCCCAAGACCAAGGCTGGTCAGGAAAAGATGGTGCTGGCACTTCTGCGTCTGGCAGAAGAAGACCCGACCTTCAAGACCTATACCAACCAGGAAACCGGACAGACCATCATCGCGGGCATGGGCGAGCTGCATCTGGAAATCATCGTCGACCGCCTGCTGCGTGAGTTCAAGGTGGAAGCAACGGTAGGCGCACCGCAGGTGGCATACCGTGAGACCATCCGCAAGGCTGCCAAGGCTGAAGGACGTTATGTCCGTCAGACCGGTGGTAACGGCCAGTACGGTGACTGCTGGATCGAGATTTCTCCGGTGGAGCCCGGTGCAGGCTATTCCTTCAGCAACGATACCGTTGGCGGTTCCATTCCGAAGGAATTCATTGCTCCGATCGACGCCGGTATCCGCGAGGCTGCCAAGAACGGCCTGCTGGGCGGATATGAGGTCGTGGACTTCCATGTTTCCGTATATGACGGTTCCTATCATGAGGTTGACTCTTCTGAAGTCGCTTTCAAGATTGCAGGATCCATGGCTTTCAAGGCTGCTCTGGCCAAAGCCGATCCCGTGCTGCTTGAGCCGATCATGAAGGTGGACGTCACGGTGCCGGAGGAGTACATGGGCGACGTTATCGGCGACCTGAATTCCCGCCGCGGCCGCATTGAGGGTATGGATGCCAATGGCACTGCCCAGGAAATTCATGCAATGGTACCGCTGTCTGAAATGTTTGGCTATGCAACGGCCCTTCGTTCCAGGACCCAGGGACGCGGCGTATACAGCATGCAGCCCGAACACTATGAGCCTGTTCCCAAGTCCATTCAGGAAAAGGTTTGTGGCACTCATTAACATTTAAGCATTTGCCGGGAATCCGGCAAACTGGAGGATTATAAAATGGCAAAGCAAAAATTCGAGCGGAAAAAGCCGCACGTAAACATCGGAACAATCGGTCACGTTGACCACGGCAAAACCACGCTGACCGCAGCCATCACGATGGTGCTCTCCACCTTCGGTGAGGCTCAGGCCATGCGTTATGATGAAA